>JAEUQF010000418.1 GCA_016789745.1 Bryobacterales bacterium | reverse complement strand
ACGGCGGTGTCGCGCATTTTGAGTTCGCCGATCTGGCCGAGGGCGACCTCATTGGAGAAGCCGGGCAGGTGGTAGCGGCTGGGGATCAAGCGTTGGAAGGCGGCACGCGCGGTACGCGGCAGCAGGAAGAACAGGCTGCCTGAGAGCAGGAGAATACAGGTGACCGCGAATACGGTGACGCCGGTCAGTCGCCAGCCGACGCGCTTATAGGGGCCTTTGACGATCTGGGTGGACCGGGCGGCCGAGCGGCGGATTTCCGAGGCGGTGAAGGTGGCGACGCCAAAGAACAGGAACAGTGCGAGGAAGAGAAAGTAGTTCGCGCTGGAAGAGAGCACGGACGCGGCAAGCAGTTCCAGGAACGCGATGACCTTGACGTAGAAGAAATCGCGATCGGTCTTCGCGGTGAGGATTTTTACAACGGCGAGGAAGAAGACCAGGTGAACGGTGGCGGTGAGGAAGTCGTTGGAGAGATAGGCGTAGTCGAGGGGATAGAAGGCCACATAGGCCAGCGTGAGGATGTTGACGGTGCGGTTGGAGAGATCGAGCCGGATCCAGCCGAGTGCCAGCAGCGCCCGCGCCAGCAGGCCCAGTCCGGTGAGGATGGCTGTGGCCGCATCCAGGTAGCCGGAGCCGGCCACGGCCAGGTAACCGCTGGTCAGCAGGCCAAGGATGGCGAACTCAAAGAACGGATCGATGGCCGTCCAGCGGGCGGGGGCCGAAGCGCTCATTCGCGGAGATTCCCTTCTACTAACGACGCGACAGCGTTAAGCGTGGTTGCCGGGGCGGTCTTGCTGGAGAGAACGATGAAGTAGGTGCCCTTGGAGGTAGCGATGGAGCCGGGCTGCGGGCGCCATTTCTGGACCATCTCGAAGGCCGCGGCGCTGGCACCGTACTGGTAGATGCTGACGTCAACGCGTTCGCCGTTCTTTTCATAGAAGGCGCGGCGGGAGCGCTTGATGCCCATGCGTTTCAGTTCCTGGGTGTGCTCTTCGGCGGGGATGTTCTCGACAGCGGTGCGCCGCCACTCTCCCAGGATCATCGGGAGGGTTTCGAGGTTTTCGCTGGGGTTGGAGCAGCCGGGGGCAAGCAGGGCCAGAAGGAGGCAAAGGACGGCGGAGACAAGCTTCATCGCAATTCCATGTTAAAACGGGTAGTTGCCTGTTGGTCTGGAACAGATGCGGCGGGCAGATGTTTTCATGGCGAAATACAAGGCCAAGTCAAAGAAGGTCGAGCAGGGCCCTCCGCGGCCGGGGGCGATCCCCTGCGCGATTGTGATTGTGGGAGCCATTGTGCTGGTGAGTTTACTTTTCTATGCCGTCCTCAGCTCAAGTGTCAAGTAAGATGCGGATCGACAAGCGAGCCGCTGATCAACTGCGGGATGTCCGCATGGAGCCGAACTTTCTAGCTACAGCCGAAGGATCGGTGTTGGTGTCATTCGGCAACACGAAGGTGCTGTGCGCGGCGACGATTGAAGAATCGGTGCCGTCGTTCCTGCGCGGAGCGGGAAAGGGTTGGGTGACGGCGGAGTATTCGATGCTGCCTCGCGCCACGCTGACGCGCACGCCGCGAGAAGTGAACAAGGGGCGGCAATCGGGCCGCACGATGGAGATCCAGCGGCTGATCGGGCGAGCGTTGCGCGCGGTGGTGGATCTGGAAGCGCTGGGTGAACGGTCGGTGATAGTGGATTGCGACGTGATCCAGGCTGACGGGGGCACGCGTACGGCATCGATCACGGGGGCCTATGTGGCGATGGCGAGCGCTATCCAGCAACTGATGCTGTTCGGGCAGTTGAAAAAGTCGCCCTTGCGCGATGCGGTGGCCGCGGTGAGTGTGGGGATTGTGGATGGCGTGGCACTGCTGGATCTGAATTACGAAGAGGACAGCAAGGCCGAGGTGGATGCGAACGTGGTGCTTACCGGGGCGGGGCGCTTTGTGGAGTTCCAGGCTACGGCGGAACGCAATGCGTTTGACGATCAGCAGATGGCGCAGTTGACGGGGTTGGCGAGGAAGGGGATTTCGGAGTTGGTGGCTATGCAGCGGGCGGTGTTGGCGGGTTAGGCTCCGTCGACTGTGATCACTTGACCGGGCGCGATACTGGCGAGAATCTGACGCACCTCTGGGAGCAGCGCTGTCAGATCTGCGAACCGATTCGTGCGAGCCTTGAGAATTATGATAGAGATGCGACGATGCCCCAGGTTCTGCTGGTTGGGGATCTCCTGGTCGGTCGTGATCATCACCGCGAAGCCAGCTTTCTCAGCGGCATCGAGAAGGGCGCCGTTCTTGAGTCCGGCCAGCTTGGCGTATGCTGCGGTTCGACGGTCATGCTCAGGAAACGCGTGACGCAAGCGCTGATCCCCACACTCGTCGAGGAGTATGTTCATTAAACGTTAGCCAGTCGAAGTTGCTCGCACTCTTCGAGAACCTGGATAGCGAGAGCGCGGCTGACCGTGGGGAAGCCCTCCAGAAAGTCGTCGAGGGAGTCGCCGTTCTCCAGGTAGTCGAATAGGGTTTGTACCGGGACGCGGGTGCCATGAAAGACGGGAGTTCCGTGCATGATGTCCGGGTCTCGCGTGATGGCAGCGCTCATAAGCCCTATTGTGACCCAATATGGCATCTCGTGATGTAGTGGGGTATCAACGAAAATCTGGGAACGGCATCAACTGACGTCCAATCGAGTACGCGATGTCCCGCGCTTCAGTCCAACTCTTTTCGGCGCTGAGATGCTTGCCGCCGCAATGATCCAAAATGTCGAGGAACCTCAGATGCACTAAGCATTGCTGTGATAGCGCTACATCAATGCGGCGCGTGTCAACGATTTTGAGACAGCCGGCAAAGGAATTTAGTGACTTTCTGGCTCAGTCTTTGGCTTGTTGATCCAA
>JAEUQF010000415.1 GCA_016789745.1 Bryobacterales bacterium | reverse complement strand
TGAGCGTCGAAGATGCCCGGCTGCCGGAAGTCGCCTTGTTCGACTGGGTGCGTTACTACCGGCCGACGTCCGCCCCGGTGCCCCTGCTGACGGATCTCGACCTCGGCACCCAGTTGCAGCCCCTACCGGCGTCGGCACGCTTCAGCGATCCCGACCATTACATCTGGTGCGGTTCGCTGATCCGCGGCGACGATCGCAAGTATCACCTGTTCTACTCGCGCTGGCCCCGAAAGTTGGGCCACAACGCCTGGGTGACGCATTCGGAAATTGCCCATGCCGTAGCCGACTCGCCCACCGGCCCCTTTCGCCACGTCGCAGTGACATTGCCGCCCAGAGGAAAGCAACATTGGGACGGCCTCACGACGCACAATCCTACGGTGCTGCGGGCCGGCGGACGCTACTACCTCTATTACATGGGCAACACCGGCGACGGCCAGCCAATGCGAACTCTCAACTGGACGCACCGCAACAACCAGCGCATCGGCGTAGCGGTGGCTGAAAGTCCCGAAGGTCCCTGGCAGCGGTTCGACAGTCCGGTGCTGGACGTCAGCACCGATCCGGACGCGCCCGACTCCCTCATGACGTCGAATCCTTCGGTGGCCCGCAGGCCCGATGGCGGATTCCTCATGGTCTACAAAGCGGTGGGCCGCAAAAGGCCGATGCCGTTCGGCGGCCCGGTGGTGCACCTCACCGCCACCGCCGACTCGCCCACCGGCCCGTTCCGCAAGCAGTTGAAACCCATTTTCCTCGCGCCCAAAATCGACTTCCCCGCGGAGGATCCCTTTATCTGGCACGACCCCTCGGCGAGCCGCTACTATGCCGTGGTGAAGGACAACGCCGGTCACTTCACCGGCGCCGGCAAGTCACTGGCTCTCTGGGAATCCAAGGACGGATTAGCCTGGGGCCTGTCCGCTCATCCGCTGGTCAGCAAGATCGAAGTAACCTGGGCCGATGGACGCACCCAGAAGTTGAACTCGCTCGAACGACCGCAGTTGCTGTTCGCGCCGGATGGCCGTCCAGCCGTGCTACTGGCCGCTGTCGATGAGACTGCGGATCGGCCCCACTCGTATAACCTGCAGATCCCGCTTGGCCGGAAGTAAAGGAGGGGAATGTGCGGCGGGTCTTTCTGCTCCTGTTGCTTGCGGTGCCGCCATGGTGCGCGGCGCAGGGCGTGGGGGTGCGGTCAATAAGAATCCGTTCGGCGTGGGGCGGGCTTGCGCCTTCACTCCCCAAGCCGGTGGAGTTGACGATCCAGCGGCAGGGTGACGAATTCTTTGCAAACGGCGAGCGCGTCGACTCAGGCTTGGCAATGGCGCTGGTAGTTGCCATGAGTGAAGCGCCGGTGGCTCGGCCTGATGCCGCAAACCTTGGCGTAACCGAAGCGTGGCTACGGGAGAACGTGGATCTGACGGTGGTAAGGCCCTTCAAAGACTCCACCTTCTTCCAGAACCACGAGGCTGCGTATCGGGCGGCTTTCGTAGACACAGCTTACATCCATGCAGTCTTGCCATCGTTGTTCGAGCAACGCTGGACAGACGATTACCCGAGGGTTGAGATCGAAGTTCTGTTTGACGGCGGAGAGTCGTGGACGGTCCAGTCAACCTCCCAGTGGCCGTTTCTGATTCCCTGGACCGTGCGCATTAGGCAGAGAACATTCCTCACGTTTCATGCGGGGCTATCGCGGGCGGTTGCTCGTCTGTTGCCGGAGCAGGCGGCGAATCGCGACCGGCTGCTGGGGACATCCCTACGGTCCCCGCTCGCCACAGCTGTGCTGGACCGCATGGAAAAGACGTGGCTGGAGCCAGCGCTGGCCAGGTTGCGGCCCTTTTACACGGTGTCCCGTGCCGAGATCACCGCCGCCCACGCCTCTGCTTATGGACAGGATGAAGTAAACGGAGAACCCCTTCGGGAAAACGCGTTGTTCGTGCTGACGCGCGACGGATTCCCGCCGTCTTTCCAGGATTGGGTAATCCTGCCGTTTCGTGAGGAAAAGGTGCAGCATGTGACGGACTATCTGACAGCGGCCGGCCGCCTTGAGGATCTGGCGCTTTCCCTGCCCTGGTTGCATGGGCTGCGCCGGCGGGAGTCCCCCGTGATGTACCTCCAGTTCGCCGGGGGGCGGTCCTTCAGCGACAAAGCAATGCGTGCGTTTGCGCAGGACATGATGGCGCGAGGCCGACCGGAATTGGTGGACCTGGTAGCCGGCGTTCCGGACCAGGTCGCGCTTTTGGTGGTGAACGGCGTGCACCTGGTGATTCTGCCTGACACGCGAGCAATTCTGTGGCGCTTTTACGATTCCCCGGCAAACCAGCGGCCGGTGTTGCGTTGGGCCCGAGAGGTGCTCTCCGGCGTGCCCTGTGTAACAAATCCAGCGCAGCGTGAGCTGTGTGTCGGCGCGATCATTTCTCCTCAGGGGGAGATCATGCCGTAAAGGAGAATGGTCGGGGCGGCCCGCCTTGAACGGGCGCACCCCTGGCGCTCAGAGAGAAACTGACGATCGCGGTGGAGCGGGACCTGGGAAGATCGGATGACAAGTTCTGAGCGCGATTCCCGCCTGGAGAGATGAGCGCGGTAACCGTCTCAAAGAGAAATCAGGCCGGAGGAGTTTGACGAATGACAGCAGCAATTGGACGGCAGGGGTCGGGTGGCGACCGAGTGGCCAACCGGCCGCAGGACGTCAAGGAAGTGGTGAAGCTGCTCCTGCTCATGGAGCCAGCCGACGGGGGCTTCCGGGGCTTGCCTCCTCAACCCGCCTTGCAATCGGCGGAGCAAGGGATTTGCGATGAGTTCCTGGTGGGCGTGATCACGCGATTCCAAAACCGATGGAGCCAGGAGATCAAGCCGGAGGCAACCGACAAGGGCACGTCCGGGCGGGTGTTTCCCGTCTCCCGGACCCTTACCCAGTTACGGCTGTTGGCCAGCAAGCCGGGGGCGGCCAAACCTCCGGCCGCTCCAGTCAAGACTGGCCCAGCCGCAACGCCCGAGAGCCAGTTGCTGGCTCGCGCGAAGAAGCTTGTCACGACCGCGGACTCCTGGAGAGATAGCGCGGAGAAAGTGTTGTATTGGGCCAAGTGCGCCCTCGACTCTCCCGGACAGAATGCGTTCAACGATCAGGCCTTGGTTCTCGTCAACAGGTGCTTTAAGGTCAACGAGCACATATTCACGACATTCGCGAAGTCGGACATTGACCGGATCAAGGCTGTGTTTCGTAACATCGCGGACTTCTACGCCGCCGTCAAGACCAGTGGCGAGTACCTGAACGTGGGTCCTCCCATCCGGCCCGACGATATAGCCTACGCTCCGGTGGGAGGCTGGGCGCGGAAGGACAAGGCGGGGCTCACCTTTGTTCTCGCGAAGTGTAAGGACAAGTCCGATGAGGATTTAACGGATATCATCATGCACGAAAGCGTGCATTTCGCCGGCGGCATCGACCACTACTTAATCGGCGGCAAAGATCCCGCATACGGTAGCAAGGTGTTTACTCTTACGAACAGCCAGGCACTGCAGAACGCTTCCAGCTACTCCTATCTTGCCTATATCGCTCGGATGAACCCAGCCCTTTGGAGTACGGCCACCTAACCCAGGGGTGCCTTCGAGAGCCCCCTGCGCCCAAGGAACTTCCCACGATAGGGAATCTGCTCTCGCTCAAAGGCTAACCTAAGCACTGTCAATAGATCGAGTTTGGGCACAGTTCTGCCACATTGCAGTCGCTGTGGCGCTAACCGGGAACTTACCCGAGGATCGACACCAGACGTCGCCTCCGCCGAAACCAGGGACGCCTTCTCCGCGTCAAGCAGGTGGCTCAATCGGTGCTTGTCCGGCTGGAATATGAAATGGGAGTTGCGCCATGACGGCCCTTCTGCCGGTTTCCTGTCTCGAAACTACCCAGGTGCCCGTTTCCGGACCCCGTTGCACTCGTATCCATGCCCTGGGCCGCCGTACAGACTCCCTCTCTCGCCGTTGTCATCCTCAAACGCTGTGTCCAGGACGCCGGATTTCCGGCGGATGTCCACTTGTTGAATCTGCGTTTTGCCAAGCGGCTGGGGCTGAAAACCTACGAAGGCTTCTCCTCATCCACGCTGGTCGCCCAGGAGTGGTTTTTCTCCCAGATGCTGTTCGGCCCGTACGGAACCGCGGAGATGGAGGGCGGCTGGGATAGCCTCTCCAAAACCGAAGAAGGACGCGGCGTCGCCCAGACTCTGCTCGAAGCCGCCGGCGGCTCCCAGGATCTCTGCCGCACCCTTGCCTCCCAGCACGTGCCGGAGTTTCTCGACGAATGCCTCGAGGGCACCGATTGGAGCCGCTACGTCGTTGTTGGTTTCACCGTGACGTTTGCGCAGTCCCTCGCCTCGCTTCTGCTCGCCTGCCGGATCAAGCAGCGGCATCCTGCCGTGAAGATCGTTCTCGGTGGCGCCAATGTCGAAGGCGAGATGGGCGCCGAACTGTTGCGCGGCTTTCCTTGGGTGGACTTTGTGATCAGCGGCGAGGGAGAAAAAGCGTTTCCCGCCCTGCTTCGCCGCTTGGCCGAGGGGCGCCCCCTCTCCGGCGTTCCGGGCCTCTTGTTCCGGCAGAACGGCGAAATCGCACCCGAATGCCCCCCGCAGCCGCTCGCCGATCTCAACGAATCCCCTGTCCCAGACTACTCTGACTACGTCGCGGAGCTCCACCGCACCGCCCTGCGCCGCCAACTGCGCCTCCACCTGTATTTCGATTCGAGCCGCGGTTGCTGGTGGGGCGCCAAGCACCATTGCACCTTCTGCGGGCTGAATGGAAATACGATGGCGTTTCGCGCCAAACCGGCCGAGGGTGTGTATCGCGAGCTGTTGGAGTTGTCGGAACGCTACCACTGCCTTTCCTTCGCGGCCACCGACAACATCCTCTCCATGACATACTTCAACGATGTGCTGCCGAGGCTCGCCGAATTCGACTTCGACTTCAGCCTCTTCTACGAAGAGAAGGCTAACCTCAGTAAGGCACAGGTGGTCGCCTTGCGCCGCGCCGGCGTCAAGTCCATCCAGCCCGGCATCGAGAGTTTCGACACCCGCGTCTTGCAGTTGATGAACAAGGGCGCCACCGGTTTGCAGAACATTCAACTGGTGAAGTGGTGCGCCGAAGCGCAACTGGATCCGCTCTACAACATCCTCTACGGCTACCCCGGCGAGACTGCCGCCGATTATGCCCGCCAGCCGGAGTTGTTCCGCCGCCTGCGCCACCTCCAGCCGCCCGGCGCACTCACCTCCATTATGATGGAGCGCTTCAGTCCCTACTTCTTCAATCGCGGCGCCTATGGACTGACGCTGCCGCCCAGCCAGGCCTATTCCGTGGTTTACCCGCAAAACCGCGTCTGCCTCGACAGGATTGCCTACTTCTTCGACGGCCACGGCGAAACGCTGCCGGACTCCTCAACCTACATGGAGCCGGTACGCCGCGAATGGGAAGTCTGGAAGGAAGCCTATACCGCCCGCCGGACGATCTGCTGCTACGAGAAAGGCCCCGGCCACCTGTTGATTCTCGACAACCGGCCAAAACCCGGCGAGGATACCACCACGCTCCGCCACATCACCCTCGACGGCATTGCCGCCGCTATCATCTGTTCTGCGACGAGGCTCGCTCCGTACGCGCTATTCGGGAGATGATCATGCGGGACTACCTGGGTGCCTGGACCGAGAGCCGCATCCGCGAGTGGCTGACCCCAATGACCAGCCGCGGGTTGATGTCGGCTGACGACGACCGCTATCTATCGCTGGCCGTCCGGCGATCGAATTGAACAC
This sequence comes from Bryobacterales bacterium, assembly GCA_016789745.1. Lineage (GTDB taxonomy): Bacteria > Acidobacteriota > Terriglobia > Bryobacterales > Bryobacteraceae > CADEFT01. The sequence goes on along the minus strand of JAEUQF010000415.1, from coordinate 9,633 downwards.
GGTCAGAAAGAACATAACACCATGCAGTTGGATGACAATCGCAAGGTCGAGTTGGACGAGCCCCTGTCGGAACAGGATCTCGAAGGCGTTGCCGGGGGCGCGCCAGCCGCTGCCCCCGCTGCGGACGGAAACGCCCGCCCGTGGCGATGTTCCTACTGTGGTAGCCGGCTCGGCCTGAAGTGCGGGTGCCGCAAAGGTGGCGTCTGATTCCGCCGCGGTCGCTCGGGTGGGACCCGCGTGGCGCCCCGGGCTCTCGGTAGCTCCGCCTTCGCCTACAGCACCATGATCAACGTCGGTGTCGTCTCAGGCGCCGCCACAAACCCCAGGATTGGCCGCAGCTTAGCGCTTGCCTGCCCCCACCACCTACATGGTGCCGGTACGGCGCGAATGGGAAGCCTGGAAGGAAGCCTATGCCGCCCGCCAGACGATCTGCTGCTACGAGAAAGGCCCCGGCCGCCTGTTCATTCTCGACAACCGGCCGAAACCCGGCGAGAGTACCACAGCGCTCCGACGCATCGCCCTCCACGGCATTGCCGCCGCGATCTATTTGTTCTGTGACGAGGCTCGGTCCGCGCGCGCCATTCGCGAGATGATCAAGCGGGACTACCTGGGTGCCTGGACAGAGAGCCGCATCCGCGATTGGTTGACACAACTGACGGGCCGCGGTCTGATGTGGAACGAAGACGACCGTTATGTTGCGCTGGCCACTCGCCGATCAAACTGAGTTGGACCATTGCAAGGGAGAGACCATCATGGAATTGGAGACAATCGCAAGGGTGGCTTTCTGGACGCGCCCCTCTCGGAGCAGGATCTGGACGGCGACGTGAAACAGCCATCCACGTTCTGGTCTTCCGGGCAGAGCCTTCCGGTCGACGCCGGGATCGAAGGCGCAGCCGCCAGGATCGCTGACGACGCCATCCTTCATACCATCTGGCGCATCGAATGATTGCAGTACGGCGTCCTGCGGGAGATTCATCTTAGCGAGGCTGGGCTCCGGATCTACAAGGAACTCGCGCCTCCAAGACTGTCAACGGAGTCGCGGAGGTACCGCTGACCGACATTGCGGTTGAGGCGTTCCGGCGGCAGCTCGCGATTTCGGATTCCGGGCCATTCCCGTTCCCGAGTGAGGAAGATCCGAACAAACAGCAAAAGACGTTCAAGACGACCTGAACGCGCCACGTTGCGCCGGGCTGGAGTTTCCGTACTTTCGGATCTACGACCTTGCCCAGCGGAACCGGCACGCCAACGAAGGCGGCAAGAGTCTGGCACAGGCCTCCCAAACTAGAGGGGTTCTGACACAGTTTTGGCACAGTGCATAGTTGGGAACGATGGGAGCTATGGCAGGGAGAAGGCTAAGCCCCTTAGAATTAAAAAGGATTTGGTCGGGGCGGCCCGATTTGAACGGGCGACCCCCTGCGCCCAAGGCAGGTGCGCTACCAGGCTGCGCTACGCCCCGACTTTCCCTATTCTACACTGCCCCGCACGCCGAAAACGCTAGTGGATAGCCGGTGCCAGGATCAAATCCGCATCCCGGCGGCTGTCGCGCGTGAACAACAGAGACTCACCGTCCGGCGAAACGCTCAATCCGTAGCCCCAACGCTCCCCAGTCACTTCCAGAAAAAGCGGTCTTTCCGGTTCCGGACCGGCAAACCCGCGATAGAACATCCACGACTCGCCATTCGATAAGTGCCGCACGTAGTAGGCACCCTGCGCCGTCGCCGTCAACCGGTAACGCGACACCCCACTGGCAAGACTGGTGCTGACTCCGCTGCCGGGCGAATAGCGCAGCAAGTCCCGCTTGTCGGTCCGAACCAACAGATCGCCGCTGCCCGGAATCGCCAGCACTTCCCGGACACGCGGCACATCCACCACGTGTTGACTCCGGCTTTCCAGGTCCATGCGCACGAGTTCATACCGCCTGCCCCTTGCGTGCACCTTGTACACGGTGCGTCGGTCCACCCAGGCCATCGCATTCGAAACAATGTCCCCCGACGGCGGCGCCGCCCACCGGCCGGTGATCGCACCATCCCCAACAGCCACCGCGACAATCTCATCCCCCGTCGACGGTGCGGCCAGAATCCGCGCCGAATCCGGAGACCAGGTGATCAGATCTACTCCTTCCATGGCCGTCAGCTGCCGCGCGACCAACGTCTTCGGATCGGCAATCCAGACTTCCTTCGCGCCACTTCGATCCGACAGAAACGCCAGCCAGCGGCCATCGGGAGAATACGAGGGAGCCTTCTCATTCACCCCTGTCGTGAAGACTGGCATCGTCCGCTCCTGGCCGCGGCTGTAGACCAGAATATCGGTATGCTCCGGAAGGTCCGATAGCAGCAGCCCCTGCGGCGTCGGAAACGGGTCACGCAGCGAGAATCGCGGAAATGGTACAACCCGAGGCTGCGCCCCCGGCAAGACACCCACCCTGCAAATCCGGATGCCGCATTCAAAGAAGATTTCCCCACCCGCCCACGAAAACACCGGCTCCTTCGCCAATTGGGTACTCAGCAGCCGGGGCTCCTGGTCCGGCGGGACGATCGGCGCTCCGTCCGGAGCCATCGACAGCTTGACTAACATTAGGGACCCGCGGGAGGACTCCGGACTCTGTGTGAACGCCAGCAGGGTTCCATCCGGGCTAACCGTCGGATGCCCCTGCCGGGTAGCACCGTCGCGATAGACCGTCCGCACCGCGCCGCCATCCCTGGAAACCGCCACAATGTCGCCGGATGCAGCCAGCAGCCACTTCCCATTGGGATGCCAGGAAATGTCCTGGAGCGGCCGACCCTCCAGCAGAATCCGCTCCGCCGCAACACCTTCGGTGGCCTGCAGCATGAGCGTTGGCGTACGTGCCGCGCTCCCACCCTCCCGGATGTAGGCGACCCACTGCCCATCCGGGCTCACCGCAGGAGCCCGTTTCCGCAGCGGCGTGCGAGTGAGCCGCCTTGGTTGCGGCTGGCCCCGGTCCCACAGGTAGACGTCGGTGTCGCTGCCATCCGGATAACCGATATATGCCACCCGGTTCCCATCGCGCGACGCCGAGGGCTGTGACTCCGATCCGCGCACCGATAGGAAGGACTGCAGTTCTATCACCGGCGCCCGCCGCTGTTGCTGCCACACTCCCGCGATCACCGCGGTACACACCACGCCCACAGCAGCCGCTCGTAGCACATGCCGCGGACGGTCGAGATGCCGGCGCAACTCGGAGGCAAACTGCGATGCCGAGGCGTGCCGCTTCGCTGCATCCGGATCCAGAGCCTTACGTAATACCGGGGGCAGGTTCGCCCGCAAGGCGGGATCCGGCCGGACCCCAGTGATCATCTCCCAACTCAGCACAGCCAACGAATAAATATCGCTCGCCGCCACCGGGTGTCCGGCACGATGCTCAGGAGCCATGTAGCCCGACGAGCCACCCACAACCACCACCCCGCGCTTTGCCTCCGGCGCCGCCAGCAGTGCCACGCCAAAGTCGATCAGGACTGGTTCCCCGTTCGGCCGCAGCATTACATTTGATGGCTTTATGTCCAAATGAAGCACGCCGTGAAGGTGCGCTTCGTCCAAAGCCGACGCCAGTAATTCGATCCGTGCCACCACCAGCCGCCGCGACGTTTTCCCCAGCGACTCCCGAAGCGTCGTCCCTTCGATAAACTGCATCACCAGGAACGGCTCGCCATCCTCCGATAGCCCCGAATCATAAATTGGGACCACGTGCGCATGATTCAGCGACGCCAGCGCGCGCGTCTCCCGCTGGAAGTGGGCGATCAATTCCTCCCGCCCCGCCCCCGCGAAAATAGGAAACTTAACCGCTACCCGCCGTCCGTGCAACGTCTCGTCCTGAGCGGCGTACACGTGCGACAGGTTGCCGCCAGACCGCAGCCGCTCCAGGATCCGGTAGCGCCCCGCCACCAACTCCCCTTTCAACCGCAGTCGCGCCTCGCCGGTCGCTTCCAGCGGTCCCTCCCCGCCACGGTCCACCCGTAACATTCGCCCCAACTTATCGGCCATGGCAGGATCGCGCCCCGCAAGGTCCGTAAGGAACTCCCGCTGCTCCACCGGGTCCAGTTCACGCACCCGCAGAAAAGCGTCCTTGAGTGCATGCGCTTTCATCCCTGTTCTTCGATCAGCTCCGAATAGAGCCACGCCCGCGCGAACGCCCAGTCCCGCTCCACCGTCGGCAGACTCACCCCCAGGGCCGCCGCGATCTCCCCGTGATGCATCCCGGCAAAGAACGCCAGTTCCACCACCCGCGCCGCACGGTCATCCAGCTCCGCCAGTTCATCCAGCAACCCGTTGATCGCCAGAACCTGCTCAAAGCTGCCCGCACTCGTTCGCATATCGGCATCGAGCAGCGACAGCTTCAGCCTGCTCCCGGGCCGCTTCAGCGCGCCCCGGTCGCGGGCATGGCGAGCCAGGATGCGCCGCATTTCACGCGCGGCCGCCGCCAGGAAGTGACTGCGGTCGGCCCAGGTGTAATCCTTGCGGTTGAGCAGTCGCAGCAGGGCATCATGCAGCAGCGCCGTAGGCTGCAGCGTGTGGTCCGGGCGTTCCCCGCGCAGATAGCGCGCCGCCGTGGAGCGCAGCAGCGGCGCCACTGCGTGGTACATCCGCTCCACCTCCGCGTCGCCACCCGCGTCCGACGCCTGACGGATGATCTCCGTCAAGGACTCAGCGTCATCGACATGAGGCACAAAAGGCATGGCAGTCGTGTTGGGTCTGGGAGCTTTTCCATTCTACGGGGAAATGCCCGGGGACAAACGCATTAATTAATTTTAATGAGGCCCGCTCCTCCAGACCTGGCACTTACCTCTGCGCAACACGCGGTAGTCTCCGCATCCAATCCTGCTCATCCGAGGAACTGAACTCAATGAAGTTTCATAGCCTGATTTATGCCCTGACCTTGGCACTCACAACGGGACTCGCCGGCTTGCAAGGGGCGATGATTCTGCCGACCGGCAATGTGGAATGCGATCTGTGCAATCCCTCGCTGATTGGAGTGACGCAACTCCCCACCGTGAACAATATTGCCGGCGTCAGAATCTTCACACTGTCTCCCATCACCATCATCCCGGAGGATCTCGAGGATGGTGATTTTGAGGCCCTTCTCAGCATTTCCACACTCGGCAACATCACCGATGTCCCACCGGTCGCCACCCTGCAGATACCCGTCAGTTACTCCATGACCCTCAGTACCACGGGCTCGGCACAGATCGTCGACTGGCTGCTCTTCATCGGCGTAGGGCTCGAAAATGACGATGAAGACGGCATCCTCGGGTTTATCGAATTTGCCGGCAGCGGAGCGGGAACGTTCGCCGGCACCGGCACCATGACCTTCGTCGGAACCGACGGCGTCACCTCCGGATTCGGTGGCGTTCTCGTTGGCCTGGACGTCCTGCTCACCGGCAGCGGCAACGTCATCCTGGACTCGCCGCATTCCTTCAACGTCGGTGCCGTGCCCACCAGCGGGGTACCCGAACCGGCCACCGTGGGAGCCGGCATCACGGCGATGTTTCTGTTGCTGGCAGCCCGTAAAATCAGGCGAGCCTGAGCCCCTACGCCTTCAGCATCCCCACAATCACCTTCATCGAATCGTGCGAGGCCTGGATCTGCCCATCCCCAAAGATGTGCGTTTCCAACCCCACCTGGCCCTTATAGCCATCCCGCACCAGGCCGTCGAGGATCGCCCTCCAATCCAGCTTCTCCGGATAATCCAGCACCGTTTTGCCCTTGATCTGCACATTGGCGATCCGGTGCTTCGGCAGCATCTGATACCCCTCCGGATACGGCTGTTCGTTGAAGTGCATCCCGTTCATCGGATCCCAGTTCAACCCCACATACTTCGAAGGCACCATCTTCAGCAGCGCCGCCAACTCCGCGCAGGACCCCACGTTGCACGCGCCTTCGTTCTCAATCAGCAGGTGGATCTTTTCCTTCTCCGCCACCACCGCCATCTCATTGATGATCTCCGCGATACGCGGCATCACGGCGTTCACGTCCGCCCCGCGCCAACCGGTGAACACGCGCAGTTTGTCCGTACCCAGAATCTTCGCCGCCCGGATGCCCTTCTTCAGGTCCTCCATGCGACGTTCCCACTTCACGGCATCGCTCTTGCGCCGCGCTTCCAGCTTCTCCGCCGTGGTCTTGCCTTCGGCCAAAGCCTTCGCCCAACCCACCGGCTCAATTCCCGGAACCGTCACCTTCAACAGGCTGCTGTTCAGGAACGAAACCCGCAGCTTCGCTTCATCCAACAGCTTGGCTTCGGCCCGCAGTTCCGCTTCATCCAGATAGATGTATTCCTTGCGCTGCCCCGGCACATTCCGCAGTTCCACCCACTTCAGGCCGTACTGCTGCACAAACTTCACCGCGTCCGCGCTGCTGCGTGCAATCTCATCGGTAATCGCACTGACACGACTCAGATCGATGCGGCCTTTCGCCAATAGGGGAAGAGCGGCGCCTCCCAGCGCCGACGCGAATAGCATCCTGCGAGTAACCATGGATCTCTTCAGCGTATCACCGCCGCAGCCACACCTCCCTGCCCCCCACCACGGTCCGCAGCGCCTCGATATCCTTGATGCGGTCCACCGGGCACGTCAGCAGATCGTCGCTGATCACCGCGAAATCCGCCAGCTTGCCCGCCGCTATCGTCCCCTTGCGCTTCTCTTCAAACGTCAGGTACGCGCCGTTTTTCGTCCATAAGGCCAGCGCCTGTTCCCGCGTCAGCGCCTCATCCGGATTGATCGTGCTCCCATCCACCGTCTTGCGCGTAATCGTCATCCACATCCCCCAGAACGGGTTGTAGGGATTGATGGAATCCCGCGAGTCGAAGCGGATCATGTGGTCAGACCCGCCCGCCACCACCACGCCCTTCCCCAGCATCGTCTTCAAGGGCTGGAACTGCTTCATGCGCGACGGGCCAAACGCCGGGGCCAGCGCCGGCGTGTCGAAGTAGTACCACTGCGGCTGGCAATCGAAGGCCACACCCAGCCGCGCCGCGCGTTCGATCGACTCCTGGCTCGGAAAATTGCCGTGCGTCACCGTGAAGCGCCTGCCCTTGATCGGCGTCTCCTTATCCACCGCATCATAGGCCTCCAACAGCGTGTCAATGGCCCCGCCGCCCGTAGTATGCGCCGTCATCTGCCACCCTAACCGCAGCGCCGTCCGCGCCATCTCCGCCAAGTTCTCCTTCGACACCGACAGTACGCCGCGGTAGTCCGGGTCCTTGTACCCATAAATCTCCGTGTGCTCGCCGTAAGGCTCCCGCAGAAACGCCGTGCCAATCAGAATGCCGCCATCGGCGATGGTCTTCACAGACCCCACCCGCAGCATGTCGTCCCCATATCCCGTCACAAACGGGATCCGCTCCAATTCCGCCCGTACTGCATCCGGCGTTCCCTGCGCGCTGATCAGAAACGTCACGTTCGACCGCACCGTCAACTCGCCCGCCATCCGCAGCGCCTGGTACGTGCGAAAGCCCTCCGCCGTCTGCCCTCGGTCGATGATCGACGTGATGCCCACCTCGTGATACTTCTTCTGCATCTCACGTAACGCCCACTTAAGGTCATCCACCGTCGGCGGCTTCGACCGCCGGTACCCGCCCAGCAACTGCGCCGCCCCCAGAATCAGGCCCGTCGGCTCGCCCTTGGCATCCTTGATGATTTTGCCGTTCGCCGGTTGCGGCGTGTCCTTCGTGATCCCCAGCTTCGCCAAGGCCTTGCTGTTCAATACCGACGCATAACCGTTGTCCGTCAACGCCACGTGGTTCGGCGCGGCTTCGTCCAACTCATAGCGGGTGGGGTAGCGGCGATCCGTCAGGCGCGTGGAGTACACCTTCGGCAGAAACAGCACCTCGCTCACCGGACGGCTCCCCGCCATCTTCTTCAGCTGCACCTTCACTTCGGCAATCGACCGCATCACCGGCACCGGCCCGTCTTTCTCCGCCAGCGCCGCCATGATGGGATGCACGTGGCTCTCCACGATCCCTGGAATCACCGTGCGGCCTTCCAGGTCTACTTTGCGCGTCGCGGGCCCCGCCAGTTTCAGCATCTCGTCATTGCTGCCGATCGCCTGGAACTCCCCGCCCCGGATGGCGAAAGCCTCCGCCTTCGGCCGAGCCGCCTCCAGCGTAACAACATTGGCATGGAAATAGACAGCATCGGGCGCCTGCGCGAAGGCGGCCGGCGATAGAGCGGCAAGTAACAACGTGAAGACGAGCATGGTTTCTCGCTTCGATGATACGCTGATTCCGAAGGAGCTCTCCATGTCACTGAGGATCAACGATATCGCGCCGAACTTCACGGCTAGCACCACCGCGGGGGAAATTAACTTCCATGAATGGATCGGCGATGGCTGGGCCATCCTGTTTTCCCACCCCAAGGACTTCACCCCCGTATGCACCACCGAACTGGGCTACGTGGCGCGCCTGATGCCCGAGTTCGCCAAGCGCAACTGCAAGGTGATCGGCCTCAGTATCGACCCTGTCGAGAATCACGGCAAGTGGGCCAAGGACATCGAAGAAACGCAGGGCTATGCGGTCGAATACCCGATGATCGGCGACCCCACCCTGAGCGTCGCCAAGCTCTACGACATGCTTCCCGCCGAAGCCGGCGACACCTGCGAAGGCCGCACCGCCGCCAATAATGCCACCGTCCGTACCGTGTTCATCATTGGCCCAGACAAGAAAGTGCGCTGCATGTTCGTCTACCCCATGAGCACCGGCCGCAACTTCGACGAGATCCTGCGCACGCTCGACTCCATCCAACTCACCGAAAAGTTCCAGGTGGCCACCCCCGTCAACTGGAAAGACGGCGATGACGTCATCATCCCGCCGGCCGTATCGGACGAAGCCGCGAAGGCCAAGTACCCGGGTGGTTGGACGACCCTGAAGCCCTATCTGCGCGTCGTGCCCCAGCCGAAGTAGCTGCCCCCGGCAGCCCGTGGCAGAATGGCGCGCCGTCACGGAGCCGCGAACGCACGGGCGTGAAGAAAACCCGCTCCCTACCCTTCGCGGCTTCCGTACGTTGCTGATCCGTTACAGAGATGGTGTGAGAAGGCCGGCTTGAAACCGCCCTTCAAGACGCCTTCACCGAACTCGAAGCCATGCTTCGCCAGCAGTTCTCCCCCGAACCCGGCTACCAGGAGTTCATCTTCCACCTGTATCCTCCACGCCGCCTGGAACCAGCACCGCTGCGAGTGTGCTCAGTTTGAACTCCGCGCTGAGTCGCCCAACCCCAATCGCGACCCGCTCCTCACCGAAGTAAAGAAGGTCGAAGCCGCCATCGACAAAAGCGACAAAGGCCGCGGCCGCGGTGATATCGTCCTCGCCGCCACCGCCGAGCAGACGCTTCGATCCCACTTCGCCAAGCAGGAATCCGAAGCCGACGGCTTCTCCCTCGGCCGCCTCTTCCGCCGCTGAACACCGAAAACCATCGCTCTCGCGTTACCGTAGGACTAAGGTATCCATCATGCGCTTCTGGGGATCTCTGGCTACCATCGCGATTGTCGCTCTGTTTGCAGCTGCTCCTTCTAAGGACGACCTGCTCGCCCAACACCGCAACCGCGGCAAGGCTTTCTACGAGAACCCCACCACGCAGCCCCAGGCTGTCGACGAGTTCCGTCAGGCCCTTGCCCTCAGTGACACGCCGC
>JAEUQF010000402.1 GCA_016789745.1 Bryobacterales bacterium | reverse complement strand
ATCTTCCAGTAATACGTCATGCCGGCCGTAAGCGTGGGCGAGTAACTGGTAGCACTCGTGTTGGTCAGGTAGGAGGGTGGATTCGAAGTGCCCAGGTGGACGTCATAGGACGTGGCACCTGCGGCGGAACTCCACTGCAGGCTGCTGCTGGTGGACTGCCCGGTGGCGCCGTTCGTCGGCGATACCAGCGTCGGCGCGGCCGGAGCGCCGCCCGAAGTCGTGAAGCTCCACACCGCGGATGCGGCTGTCGTGGAGCCGCTCTTGGCCACCACCTTCCAGTAATAGGTGGTGCCCGACGAAACACCGCTGAGCGACACGCTGGTGGCCGCCGTGTTGTTGATGTACGGTGGCGGATTCGCTGAGCCGGCATATACGTCATACGAAGTGGCGCCGGCCGAGGCATTCCATGCCAGCGTCAGGCCGCTGGTGGAAACTCCCGTGGCCCCGTTGGTGGGTGTCACCAGCACCGGCGGCTGCAGCGTGGAGGACTGCGCCGGGTTGAAGATAGTCACCGCATAGGACACGCTGCTTCCACCCGGGTAGCCGCCAATCCCACTGATAGTGACGTTCACCGTGGTGTCCGCCGAGGGCTGCTGCGTGAAGTCCGTCGAGGGCTCCCACACCACCGTGTTCTCGCCGATGTAGCCGCTGGAGGGCTGCACCGTGAGTTTGGTCAGCGGCACGGGCGAGCCGTTCACGCTCATCGTAATCGTGGCTCCGCCGAAACTGGCTGAGGCATACGAGAATGACCAGCGCCGTGGAACCACCTGGTACGGTACATAGCCCTTCGGCGGCCAGGCCACGAATGTGTCGCGCGTCGCCGGCCGTGCCGTGGAGTAGTTCCCATCCTGCACCCAGACGGCGTTCGCGCTCATGTAGCTGGGACTTGCCGACCCGATCGGCGTCTGCGTCACATCGCCGGTGCCCATGTAGCGCGTCTGCGGCACCAACAGCCAGCGCCGGTGCCCAACCGCCGTGTTGCTTGTGCCCTCATCATCCATGTATCCCTGCACGCAGCCGGGGTCGTTGGAAAGCATCTCCGCGGGGTACGATGTGCCGCCGCAGAGATTGGACTTGCCCGCCGCTTCGCTGCCGTCCGCACTCCAGTTCAGCCAACTGCTCGGCGGCGTGTGGCTGAGCTGGTTGTTGGAACTCATGATCAGCGCGGCCTTCTGGTCTTTGGTGTTGTAAGTGGAGTCCAGCGCGATGTTGGCCGGGACGCCGGCCATTGCGCGGAACCAGTTGATGCGGGTCAGCACCGCGTCCTTGTAGGTTGCCGAGGTGGTGCCCGGATTATTGCCGCTCACCGACCCCGTCCAGGAAACAGACGTTGGCGCGGTGGGCACGAAGATGGTGTCGTAAGCCGTTTTGACAGTAGCGCGGTTGCTGGTGTCAATCCAGGTAGCGCTGCTGTAAGCCTCGCGGAGGGGTTCGGCAGGCTCCTTACCCCAGCCCGGCGGTTCTTCGACCACCAGTGGGGGACCTAGCTCGAGCACCTTCACATCGCCTTGGCCCGTCAGACCGCAGGCGGCCACAAGAAGCAAAAACAACTTTAGAAAGGGTAGGGGAGAAACTAAAGATGAGCGAACCGTGACGCGATTCATTTGAGACCTCCTGAACCTGATGCGTCACCCTGACTATACGCCTTTCCCCGAAAAAGGGAAGGGGGCGGCCGGGGGCGGGTGCCCGTGGGTACCCGCCCCGAGAAGCCTGTCGATCTACTCCGCCAGCACCCAGCGCAGGCGCGGGAAGCGGGGCAGGATCCAGCGATCGAACACCAGCACGGAGAGCAAGGAGAGCCCGGTTACCGGAAAAATGACGGACATGCCGGCTGACAAGGCGACGATGCCGCGCGGGAGTTGGAAGCTGCGCATCATTCTGGGTGCGCCTAATCGGCCCTCCGGCCTGCGCTGCCACCACATGACCCCGGCCGCGATAGACAGCGTGAAGGTGCCCAGGCAAGCCAATACCCCGAGCATCTGGTTCCAGAAACCGAAGAGACGCCCTTCGTGAAGGGCAATGCCCATGCTTACAGTCTTGGCGACGGGATTCATGCTGTCAAAAGCGAAGGATCCACGGATCTCGCCCGAATACTGATCGACATGCAGGAACATGGTTTGGCGCGGATCGCGAGGTAGGGTGCGCACACTGTAGACCCCCTGGGGGCCACGCGGTGAAGCAATCTGGAATGGATGCGGCAGCCCGTTGGCCTCGGCAATGACGGCGACATGTTCCAGTGACAGTTGCCCGGGTTTGGCGGGCGGGATGGAGCGGAGCCTGGTGCCCAATGCTTCCGGGAAGGACGCAAACCAGTCCTGTACCGACCCGCTGTGGGAGGCGATGGGCTGCGAATGGAAGCGATCGGCGCGAGCCTCCGCCGGGCCTTCGCGGGAGGATCCGCTGGCCAGCTTGATTGCGCCGCCCGCGACCACAGTCCACGGCAGTCCGGTAGCCAGGATGAAGACCAGCAGTACCGTGGTGTAGAAGGCGGGAACGGCATGCATGTCCTTCCAGAAGGTGCGGCGCTTGTCGCTCAAGCGGGGCAGCAGGGTGCCCCAAACCCAATTGCCAGTGCGCGGCCACCATAGGTAGATGCCGGAGACAAGCAGCATGGCCATCCACCCGGAGGCCGTCTCCACGATCAGTTCTCCGGTAGTGCCGGCCAGCAGTTTGCCATGCAGATTCCGAACCACCTGCATCGGACGGTCTTCGGGGTAGAGGGTCCCCAGGACCGTGCCGCGGTAAGGATCCAGGTACACTTCTACCGGGCGTTCGAACGCGGATGGGGGCGTGTTGAAGACGGTGGTTTTGCGCGGCGCGGCCCCATCGTGGTCCGCATGTTCGCCCGCCGGCTTGCGCTTGGGGCCCAGCAGGACGCGGGCCGATGCCTGGGCGTTGGCCGCCGGCGAGTACCCCATCACCGACTTGTCGGGATGAGCTGCTCTGGCGATTTCCACCAGGCGTTCGGCGGGCATGCGATGGGTTCCGGGCTGCACGGTCAGCAGATCGCGATACCACCACTCTTCGAACTCCGCCTTGAAGAGGTAGATCATGCCGGTGACGCTCAGCAGCAGCATCAGCGGCAGCACCACGACCCCGGCGTAGAAGTGCCAGCGCCACATGGCCACATACAGTGGCGTTTTTCCCGTACGTACGTTCTTTTCCATGTCCCCTGACTCCGATGCTCAAAACACCAGCCGCAGCGCCAACTGCACTCGCCGCGAATCGAAGGCCGTGGTGTAGCGGCCAAAGGTGGGAGACGACATCACGCTATCCACCGTGTTGAAGCTTGTGGTGTTGAGAGCGTTGAAGACTTCCGCGCGTAGTTGCGAACTGAACCGCTCGGTCCAGCGCAGGTCCTTCGAAAGGGAAAGACTGGTAATGACGAATCGGTCGCCGGTGAACGTGTTGCGCCCGAGCGTGCCGAACTCCGTGGCGGCCGGCCGCAGGAGCGTGGCGTTGAAGCCACCGCCGTAGCGGAGCGCTACGGACTGATCAGGGGTGGCTACAAGGGATCCCGCAATCGCCAGGGGGCGCTGGTTGTTGCTGCCGAGCGGCGTGTTCGTCCCGGTATAGACCGTGTACGGACGACCGGATTGCAGTGACGTCATACTGGCCACCGACCAGCCGCCCAGAAACCGGTGACCGCGCAACAACGGGAGGCGATAGAGCAGTGATACCGTGCCGATGTGACGAATATCGAAGCTCGAGATGCCGCGGTCCAGATACAGACGCCGCTCATCCAGCGGGATGATGCCCCGGTCCAGGTTCACGTTGCTGCCCGCGATATCGGACACATCGTCCAGGAATTTCGACCACGTGTAGGTGGCCCGCAACTGGAAGGCCGACCCCATGCGCTGGTTATAGGTGACCTGTAGGGATTGGTAGTCGGAGTTCGCCGATGTCTCGAGCAGGTTCACCACGCCTACCCGTGTATCGGGGCGCAGGCTCTGGGCCAGCTGCTCACCGCCGTTCGGGCGCAGGGTGCGTGACAGCTTCCGGCCCAGTGTCGCCACGTACCCCGCGGTCAGAGATGCGCCGGGGTGGAACAACTGCCGCTCCACCGTTAGGTTCAGATGTTGGGCGTAAGGCGTGGCGCTGTTCTGGTTGGGGATAACCAGGCCGCTGGGCAGGCCGGTTTGCGCTTGTGCCAGCAGGTTCGGCATCACGGGATTGACGGCGTCAAAGGTGCGCAGGGTGGGTGGATTGAAGCGTGTAAGACCGATGAAGCTGGTCTCCAGCACGTTGTAATAGATCCCGTAACCGGCCCGCAGCACGGTGTTCTTCCACGGCGTGTAAGCCAGCCCGAAACGCGGCGCCAGGTTGTTCCTGTCGGTGGGCAGCAGGTACTGGCTTTGGATGCGGCCGGCCACCTCCACCGGCGGCGTATTCAACTCGTACCGCAGTCCCAGGTTGAGAGTGAGGTTGGGGCGAACACGGAAATCATCCTGAATATAGGATTGCCACTCCGTGCGGCGCAGGCCCATCCGCGGATTGCCGGTTACAATCGAATATGCGTTCGGCGTTCCCGCCAGAAACCCGGTGAGGCTATTGAACGTGAGCGTTCCGCGAAAGGTGCTGTTCAAATTGCCTCCGTTCACGTGAATGCGCCTGACGCTGGTTCCCATCTTCCACGTGTGGCGGCCGCGAATGGCGGTCAGGTCATCCATGGCCTGGTAGTTGTTCTGGAAGCTGTACTGGTTCAGGAATGTGGGAATGCCGAGGGCGGTAAGTCCGGTTACTCGCAGTGCTCCCATCTGTCCATTGACCGCGGGGTTGCCCAGGAACAGCGGATCCGGCGTGTCCGTGTCGTGCTCCACCTGGCGGTTGTAGCCGATGCGCGCTTCGTTGAACAGGCGTGGCGTCATCGCGTAGGAGTGCTGTACGGTGGCGCCCAGTGTGCGGCGCTTGCCCTGAGCCGAACTGCCCAGCAGACCACCCACGCTCTGCGACTCGCGATAGCTTTCCGTGTTGCTCAGACGCCCCATCAGGGTCTGCTTGCTGGTTAGCAGGAAGTCGCCGCGCGTCAGGTAGGTGTGCAGGTCGGTGACGTTGGGCGTACCGATCGCGAAGATGCGCTGGGCAGCCGAAGGAACGGTGGGGTACAGGTTCACCAGCGCCCGCACCGAAGGCGCCGCCGCTGCCTTCTCGGCTTCCGTCAATCCCTGGAAAGTCTGCCGCGAGGTCCCCCGAATCAGGAACGCCTCATACTGCGAAAACAAGAACGCGCGGTTCTTCACGATGGGGCCACCGATGGTAATGCCTGGCAGGTTGGCGCGTTCCTTGGGAACCGTGGTGTCAAAGAAGTTACGCGCCGACAGGGCGGAGTTATTGTGATACCAGTAAAGGCTGCCGTGCAGGTCATTACTGCCGGACTTCGTAATAAGTGAAATCACACCGCCTGAGTTGCGGCCGTACTCGGCCTTGAAGTTATGCGTAAGTGTCTCGACACTGGCAAGCGCCTCCTGGCTGATCAGTTGTTCACTCACGCCGCGGCCCGATACCAGGCCCGTATTGGCATCGGTGGAGTCCACCGAATCCACCAGGTAGTTGTTACTGCGCGACCGGTTGCCGGAAATCGCGAACGGCTGATGCGCTCCGGTGGCACCGGCAACGCCGGCAACCTGCAACACCTGCCCATAGTAGTTCCGTCCCTGCCCGCCGGCTCGCGCCGGCAGGTCGTTCAACTCTTCGGCGGTGAACGTGCGTGAGACCTTGCTGTCTTCGGACTGCACCAGTGCCGCCGCGGCAGCCACGGTTACTTCCGACGCGATGCCAACTACCTGGAGATTCACCACCAGATCTACCTGCTTGCCCGTCTGGACTTCGATCGCATCGGCCTGATAGACCGCGAATCCCTTCGCCGACACCCTGATCCGGTAGCTCCCGTTCTCTAACCCCGGTATCTGGAATCGTCCGTCGCTTTGTGTCAGCGAATGGCGCGTGGCACCCCGGGCGACATCCGTTACTTCGACGGCTGCCCCGGAGACTACCGCGCGGCTGGCGTCCGATACGTAGCCCGCGATCCCGCCCTTGATGTTCTGCGCGCCAAGTGGCAGGGCAAGTGCGCATACACTCAGCAGTTGTATAAGTTGTTTCATATGATAAGGGGAATGCAGGCTGTCCCAGGCTGGGCCCACGTTCTTATGAAAGCTTCGCAGGCAAGACCACAATCCACAATGCGGCATTTAGTCGCACTTACTCCGGCCCGGCACGTCCGGTGGTGCGGCTTGCCGTCTCGCCCAGGTGGATACTAAATACACGTGTCCCTCACCCGCCGCCTGTTCGTCGCGTTGCGCGCCTCCTCTGGCTCCTGCCGCCGCCGCGCCTTCCTTCGGTTGGAAGGCGATCCGCGTGATACCCCAGGGACCTGTTCGACGACTGCCTTCCCTTCCACGAGAAGTTCGTCGCCGACCGCCAGTATGGCAGCCGCTCTTGCACCGTCACCGTCAAGGGCGAACTGGTATCCCGGGCAAGACCGCCTCGTACGAAAGGCCGCGGCACCTGGGTCTTCATCTGTCTCCATAACCACTCCGGCCGCGACCATCGCTGGTTCGATACGGCCGCGCCATACATCAAGGTCATGAAAACAGCAATCCGCGGGCGACGAGCATCGACCGGGAAGTCTTGATCGCGACGGCACGCCCAGCAGCCCGCCAGACCCGGAAGTCTACAGCGACCTGTTTCTCGCCGGAGGCATGGGGGAGTTTCCCAAGGCCTCGGGCGACACGACTTACTGCGACCAGGCCAAGGAGATTGTGCTCAAGTGCTTCCGCCGCTTTGACCGGCCGGGCTATCATCCCGCCTTGGGCCACTTACTTCGCTCTCGGGGAGAAACAGAAGGGCGCGGCGGGAGGGTAGCAACAGAGAAGGTGGCTTCGCGGCTCAGACAAGGATCGTGCCGGGAACCCAGGGGTGTCGGATTTTGTCGAGTGCCAATCCCCTATATTTAGAATTTTCCCTATCAATTCAATCACTTCCACCAGACGCCCCAAAACCGCCTGCCATCCTGAATGCGCCATGAACGCCATCGTCGACAACATTACGCATCCGGCCGGCCCCGCCGTGGAACCCGAGCCCCAACCTTCCAAGCCCCGCGACGGACGTGCCGAAACCTCGCCTCGCAATGGCGCCAAATCCCATGGCCCCAAAACCAAGGACGGAAAGGACAAGGCATCGCGGAACTCCCTCAAGCATGGCCTCTACTCCCGCAAAATCGTGCTCGCCACCGAGAATAAAGGCGAGTACGATGCCCTCGTCGCCAGCTTTCTTGATTCCTACCAGCCCGCCAACTTCGAAGAGCACGACCTCGTCATCGACATGGCGCATGCCCGCTGGCGGATCCGCCGCGTCGAGCGCCACGAACAGGGCCTCATGAACCTCGAAATGTCCCGGGCCATGCGCGACGCCCCGGAAGAGTTCGAGGCGATGGATGCCGTCACCCTCGAAGCCCTCGCCATCGAACGGCTCTGCCACACTACGGCCCTGGAAAACATCAGCCGGTTGGCGCAACGTTACGAACGGACCTACTTCCGCTGCCGCGAGGCTTTGCTCCGGATGCGCCGCGAACGCGGGCTGTCCGAGGCGCCGCCCGACCCGCAACCAGCAACCGCGGATTCCATTGCCGAGCCCGTGAGCAACGAACCTACTTCGCCCCCACCACCGCCCCGGCAGCCTTCCCCGAACCGCCCTCGGCAGTCCTGGTGGAGCCGTTGGCTCTCTGTAATGGCCGTCCCGATCCTCGCGGCGTTGCTTTTCTTCGCCGCTAACCCGTCAACCCAGCCGTGAATGCCGGACTTGGAAAGCCATCTTCCGCAGGCAGGCCAGATCTTTGACAACTCGAATCCGCGCGGGGGGCCCTGGAGGCGGAGCTATGCCTTTTTTCCTGCCCCGATCCAGCCAAACGCCATGGTAGAATCGTTCGTGCCGCTACGAATCCTGGGCGTGATTCCAGCCCGATTCGCCTCCTCCCGATTCCCCGGAAAAGCTCTCGCGACTCTCGCCGGTAAACCCATCATTCAACACGTCTACGAACGGTGTCTGCAAACCCGTTATTTGACGCAGGTTGTGGTGGCCACCGACGATGACCGCATCGCCGATGCCGTCCGTGCCTTTGGCGGGCGCGTCCGCATGACCCGCTCCGACCATCTCTCCGGCACCGATCGTGTCGCCGAAGTGGCCAGCGCGGACGAAGCGTCCATTGTAGTGAACGTGCAAGGCGATGAGCCCTTAATCGATCCCTCTGCCGTCGACGCGGCCACACTTGCATTGTTAGATGACATCGATGCGCCCATGGCCACCCTCAAAAAGCGCATCGAAGACCCCGAAGAAATCACGAATCCCAATGTCGTGAAGGTGGTCACCTCCCACCATCACGACGCCATCTACTTCTCCCGTTGCCCCATTCCCTTCACCCGCGGGGACCATGCCGTCTACTACAAACACATCGGGCTTTACGTCTACCGGCGCGATTTTCTGTTGGGCTATTCGCAACTGCCGGTCGGCCCCCTGGAGACGGCCGAACGGCTCGAGCAGCTACGCGCACTCGAGAACGGTTTCCGCATCCGCGTGATGGAGACCGAATACGAATCGCTCGGTGTGGACACTCCCGAGGATCTCGCCAAAGTGTCGCGGCTGTTTGAGGCTTCGGTTCCCAATAATTAGGAAAGGTTCCATGGCGAAATACATCTTCGTAACTGGTGGCGTGGTGAGTTCGCTCGGCAAGGGCATCGCGGCCGCCTCCATCGGCTGTCTGCTCGAAAGCCGTGGCATGAAAGTCACCCTCCAGAAGTTCGACCCGTACCTGAACGTTGATCCCGGTACGATGAGCCCCTTCCAGCATGGGGAAGTCTTTGTCACCGACGACGGCGCCGAAACGGATCTCGATCTGGGCCACTATGAGCGTTTCACCCACGCCCACCTCACCCAGGCCAATAACCTCACCAGCGGCCGCCTCTATGAGTCGATCATCGCCCGCGAGCGCCGCGGCGACTATCTCGGCAAAACCGTCCAGGTCATCCCGCACGTCACTAATGAGATCAAAAGCGCCATGCGCCGCGTGGCCCAGGATGTCGACGTGGTGCTGGTGGAAATCGGCGGCACCGTCGGTGACATCGAATCGCTGCCGTTTCTCGAAGCGATCAGGCAGATGCGCCACGAAGTCGGCCGCGAAAACGCCATCTTTGTTCACGTCACCCTGGTCCCCTGGATCGCCGCTGCCCAGGAACTGAAGACCAAGCCGACACAGCACAGCGTCAAGGAACTGCGCGCCATCGGTATCCAGCCCGACATCCTCATATGCCGTGCCGAACGCGCCTTTGGCCAGGATGTCAAAGATAAGATCGCCATGTTCTGCGACGTGGAGCCGGAAGCCGTCATCTGCGCCAACGACGCCGGCTCCGTCTACGAAGTGCCGCTCGGTTTCGCCGAGCAGCGCGTCGACGAGATCGTCATCCGGCTCATGAAACTCGATGCCGGTCCCCGTGACCTGCGCCGCTGGAGCAACATGCTCACCCGCATGCGCAATCCCATCGACAGCGTGAAGATCGGCCTCGTCGGCAAGTACGTCAGCTTCGAAGATGCCTACAAGAGCCTCAAGGAAGCGCTGCTCCACGGGGGCCTGTCCCACGGTGTCAAAGTGGAGATCGAGTGGATTGAGGCCGAAGAGCTCACTTGGCCCGACTGCATCCGCGTCCTCCAACCCTATGACGGCATCCTCGTGCCCGGCGGCTTCGGCAAGCGCGGCATCGAAGGCATGCTCCACGCCATCCGCTATGCCCGCGAATTCAAGGTGCCCTACTTCGGCATCTGCCTTGGCATGCAGACCATGGTGATCGAGTTTGCCCGCAACGTCTGCGGCTTGGCCAGTGCCGACTCCACCGAGTTCGACCCCGCCACGCCCCATCGCGTCATCTACAAACTCCGGGAACTGAAAGGCGTCGACGAACTCGGCGGCACCATGCGCCTGGGCGCCTACCCCTGCAAACTGGCCGATAACAGCTTTGCCCGGGAAGCCTACGGCGCTCCCGAAATCAGCGAACGCCATCGCCACCGCTACGAGTTCAACCGCGAGTTCGAGCCGGTCCTCACCCAGCACGGGCTACGCCTGACCGGCCAGACTCCGGACGGCATGTACGTCGAGATCTGCGAACTGCCCGACCACCCCTGGTTCCTCGGCTGCCAGTTCCACCCCGAGTTCAAATCCAAGCCGCTCGAACCGCATCCGCTGTTCCGCGCCTTTGTCGGTGCCGTCTACCGCCATAAGAAGGAGGTCTTCCAGGGCGGGCATGACCGTCAAACTGTCTCCGTCGCTGGCGATCGGCGGTAACGCCCCGCTCGCCCTCATCGCCGGGCCGTGCGTCATCGAAAGCGAAGAGCACGTCCACTTCCTCGCGCGCCGCATTGGCGAGATCGCCGGCCCGTTCGTCTTCAAGGCCAGCTTTGACAAGGCCAATCGCAGCAGCGTCGGCTCCTATCGCGGACCTGGCCTCAGGGAAGGCGTTCGCATCCTGGCCGGCCTCCGTCAGGCCCTGCATGTGCCGGTGCTCACCGACATCCACGAACCTGCCCAGGCCGAAATGGCCGCCCAGGCCGCCGACATCCTCCAGATCCCCGCGTTCCTCTGCCGCCAGACCGACCTACTGCTCGAAGCCGGCCGCACGGGCCGCGTGGTCAACATCAAGAAAGGGCAGTTCGTGTCCCCCCGCGACATCCACCTCGCGGCGGAAAAAGTGGCATCTACGGGCAATAACCAGATCCTGCTCACCGAACGCGGCACCTGCTTCGGCTATAACAACCTGGTGGTGGACATGCGCGGCCTGGCCATCATGGCCGAACGCGGTTGGCCGGTGGTCTTCGACGCCACCCATAGTGTGCAGATGCCCGGCGCCGGCGGGACGCACTCCGGCGGCGAGCCGCGCTTCATCGCTCCACTGGCCCGCGCCGCGGTGGCCGTCGGGGTCGATGCCCTGTTTGTCGAAGTACACGAAGCCCCGGAGCGTGCCCTCTCCGATGGTGCCAATGCGCTGCGCCTGGACCGCCTCGGCGCGGTGCTCACTGAGCTACGCGCGATTCACGCTGTGCCCCGTCACGCGGTCGATCATGCCGAGTAGCGTCGCCGCATCGATCGGTTTAGCCAGGTAGTCGTCAATCCCCGCTTCCAGGAACCGGTTCCGATCCCCGGCCATCGCATGCGCCGTTACGGCGATCACCGGCGTCCGGGCACGCGTCCCGCCCCCGCCGCGCTCCCGCCGCCGTAGTTCGCACACCGCCTCCACACCACCCATTTCCGGCATCTGCATATCGAAAAGCGCGACGTCGAAATGCCCTTCCTCCAGTGCCTCCAGCGCCTCCCGCCCGTTCTCGACCACTTGCACCTGGTGCCCGGCCTTTTCGAGCAGTTTGCGGGTGACCAGTTGGTTGATGCGGTTGTCCTCCGCCACCAGGATCGAAAGCCGCGGTGTCTCCAGGTCTGCCGCGCCCAACGCCGGCGGCGCAATCGCCACCTCTTCCGGTTCCGCCATCTGCCGCAGCCGTCCTGCCAGTTCCCAGGCGCTTAGCGGCTTGGTCAGGTAGTTCTGCACGCCCGCCTGCCGGCAACGCGCCGCATCGCCGCCCAGGTCCAGGGTCTCCAATAACAACAGCACGCGCTGGCCTCCGGTCACCTCCACCATTCGGCGGGCTACCGCAAACCCATCCTCTTCCAGGCCCAGTCGCGTATCCACCAGCACGAAGTCGAAATGCCCCATCCGTGCCAGATCCATGGCGGCCTGCCCGCACTCGGCGGCCACCGCGTGCATCTGCCAGCTTCGCAGCCAGCCGCATACCAGCTCTCCATGCTCGGCGCGGTCGTCCACCACCAGAACCTGTTTGCCGCGCAGCAGTTCGCTGCCGGTGTCGGCCGGATCCTCCGGCATGCGCCCGAACAGGCCGGCAAACCGGAATAGGCTGCCTTTGCCTTCTTCGCTGGTCAACGTCAACTCACCCTGCATCATCGTCGCCAACCGCGAACTGATACTCAGCCCCAGGCCGGAGCCTCCGTACTTGCGCGTGATGGTGGAATCAGCCTGCGTAAACGATTCGAAGATCGCGGCCTGTTTCTCTGGCGGGATGCCAATGCCTGTATCGGCCACCTCGCAGATCAGCCACAGCCTCTCACCCGCCGGCTCGGTTCGCAACCGCAGCCGGACCCAGCCATGGGACGTAAACTTCACCGCGTTACCGAGCAGATTTAACAGAATCTGCTGCAGCCGCACCGGATCCCCCACCAACTCTCCCGGTACCGCGGGATCCACGTCGAACAGCAGTTCCAGACGCTTGGCGTGTGCTTTGCCGGCCACCAGCCGCGCACTCCGCTCCGCCACCTCTCGCGGCGAGAACGGGATGGTCTCCAGCAGCAGCCGCCCGCTGTCGATCCGCGAGAAATCCAGAATGTCGTTCAAAACGCCCAGCAGGCTCCGCGCCGAACTGCGTGCCAGCAGCAACTGTTCGCGCTGCTCATTGGTCAGGCTGCTGGTCATCATCAGGTCGATGATCGCAAGCACGCCGTTCATCGGCGTTCGCAATTCATGGCTCATGTTTGCCAGAAACTGGCTTCGTGCCGCCGACACCCGTTCGGCCGCCAGCTTTGCCACCCGCGCCCGTGCCGCCAGCCAACCCAGGAACAATGCCAGGAACGCCACGCCGGTGAGCCCGTAAAGCAACTGAATGTTCCGCTGGTGCGACCCCACCATCTGCCCCACCAGGTCAGAGTGCGCGACATCCAAGATGCGCCAGTGCGACGCGATCGCCATGGTGCGCCCTTCCCGGCTCATCTCCTCGATGGCGTCCCGCAGGATCTCGGCTTCCTTGGTCTTGCCTTTGTTGGCGCCTAACGCATACGGAAGCGTCGCGTCGGTCGGTTGGAAGGTGGAGAGTGGGACTCCCTCACACCCGCTCGGCCGGCGAAGGGCGTACTCCCGCTGCAGGTGCAGCAGCGTCCACACGCCGGCGCCTTCGCCCGCGCACATGTGGCGCATCGCTTCGGCCGATGTGGGATCCATCACCAGCCGGATTCCCTCCGGCCAGTGGATCGACTGCACCAGGTAGTGTTCGGCGGGCGAATAGCGTACCGCAGACCCTTTCAACTGCGGCCAGGCCGTGATGGGATGGTCCGCGCGCGTCAGCAGCGCTCCATCCGATTTCCACCAGGGGCGCGTCAGATGGATCAGGCGCCGGCGCTCTTCGACGTAGGAAAGGATTGGCCAGATATCCACCTGGCCTTCGGCGAGTGGCGGATCCGGAGAACCGTCCACGAAAACCCACTCCAGGCGGTAGCCGACACGCCCGGCGGCTTCCTCAAGGACGTCCACGGCAAACCCTGTAATCTTGCCATGATCGTCCCGATAGTTAAACTGCGGACTCTGATTCGTGCCCGCCCGCAGCACAACAGGCTGCTTGGTTCGCCGCAGGTACAACCCCCACAGCAATCCGCCGAGCACCAGCAAACCAGCAATATAGCGTCGCAAGGCGACAATCTCAGGCAGGCTCGAGTGAACCCGCCTTCCCTCAAAATATCGGCGAGCGGACGTGACCTATTACTTAATACACTACAGCATTACCGAACAGGGCGCGTTTCTTGTTTAGCAGTAATTTTTGTGGTTTGACAAGAGGCATTCCCCGTGGGGATAATCATGTGTTGAACCCTGGGATGGTTCCAAAACCCTAACCGAGGATGTGTGACCCGGCAGCGTTCTGCCTGCGCGAGAACTATGTCTAAGAGTGGCTATGTCTCAGATTTTTCATCCTAGCACCAATTACCTGTCCAGAATCAGCATCGGTGCCATCGTCCTGCTATTGGGCGGTGCGGGCGCCGCGCTGTTCGGCATCAACAAATCGCCCTACGTTTCGCGTGTGGCGATTCCGTTCGATCAGCCGGTTCCGTTCTCTCATAAACACCACGTGGCAGGGCTGGGAATCGACTGCCGCTACTGCCATACCAGCGTCGAACGCACGGCCAGCGCCGGCATGCCCACCACCGAAACGTGCATGAGCTGCCACTCCATGATCTGGACGAACGCGCCCATGCTGGAGCCGGTTCGCCAAAGCTGGGCCACGGGCAAGAGCCTGGAGTGGACCCGCATTCACGACCTGCCGGGCTTCGTCTTCTTCAATCACAGTATTCACGTGAACAAAGGCATGGGCTGCGCCGAATGCCACGGCCGCGTCGACCAGATGCCGCTCATGTGGGCCGAAAACACCCTCTACATGGAGTGGTGCCTGGAGTGCCACCGCGCTCCGGAAAAACGCATTCGCCCGCGTGAGGAAGTCTTCAACATGGCCTACCACCGGCCGCCCGGCGCCGAAGGCGAGCAGTTGGCGGCAAAGCTGATGGCCGAATACAAAGTCCAGAAGAAAACGGATTGTTACGTATGCCACCGATGAGTGGGAAGAACCAACCTTTCAATATTCTGGGGCAGGAAACGCGGCTGGATCTGGCCGCGATCCGGGAACGCCTGAACGAAAAGTCCGGGCAGGGTTACTGGCGCTCGCTCGATGAGCTTGCCGAGTCGCCCGAAGTGCAGGATTACCTGGCAAACGAGTTCCCGCAGGAAGGCGCCGACTGGCGTCAGCCGGTGGACCGCCGCAACCTGCTGCGCTTCATGGGCGCCTCCCTGGGCTTGGCTGGGCTAACTGCCTGTACGCGCCAGCCCATCGAGAAGATTGTCCCCTACGTGAAGGCGCCCGAGGAGTTCGGCGGCAATGAGCCGGTCTACTTCGCCACGTCTCACGTTTCCAACGGCTATGCGCAGGGCACGCTGGTGAAGAGTCACCAGGGCCGCCCGACCAAGGTGGAAGGCAACCCCGACCACCCCGGCAGCCTCGGTTCCACGGATCTGTTCGCCCAGGCTGAGACGTTGAACCTCTATGATCCGGACCGCTCGCAGGCCGTGATGCATGAAGGCGTCATCAGCAATAACACGTCGTTCTGGGCAGCCGTAACGGTGCTCCGGGAGCAGCGGTTGGCGCAGAAGGGCGCGGGCCTGCGGTTCCTGACCGGCAACATTACCTCGCCCAGCATCATCGACATGATGCGCGAACTGCTGGCCGAGATGCCCGAAGCCAAGTGGCATGTCTGGGATGCGGCCAGCCCCGATGGCGAACGCGTCGGCCTCCGTTTGGCCTTCGGCGAACCGGCTTCTGTCTATTACAAGGTCGAGCCCGCCAACGTCATCGTCTCGCTCGATTCAGATTTCCTCTATACTGGCGGCGGCGCGGTTCGCTACTCGCGTGAGTTCGCTGCCCGGCGCGCTCCTAAGGAAGGGCAGAAGAGCCTCAACCGCCTCTATGCCGTCGAGACGCATCCGCTGGTTTCGCACACGCTGGCCGATCATAAGCTGGCTCTGAAGCCGAGCGAGATCGAAGGCTTTGCGCGCGCCCTGGCCGCCGCCCTCGGCGTGGCCGTTGACGCCGGAGCCGTCGCCAACAAGGCGTTCCTGGATGCGGTGGTGAAAGATATCCAGGCGCAGGGCGGCAATGCCCTCGTTGTGGCCGGTGATCATCAGCCTCCGGTGGTGCATGCTCTGGCTGCAGCCATTAATGAGAAGATCGGCGCCCTCGGCAAGACGGTGTTCTACACCGATCCGATGGAAGGCAACCCCGTCTCCCACGCCGATAGCATCAAGGAACTGGTTGCCGACATGAACGCCGG
>JAEUQF010000393.1 GCA_016789745.1 Bryobacterales bacterium | reverse complement strand
AACCCCTCCACAATCGCCGACCGTATCGCCTCCCCCCTCCTCCTCTCCAATCGTCACTCCTTGCTGCGGCGGCCGCCACACGAACCGCAGTCCCACGGTCAAATCCCGCGAGTGCCGCCCATCCGCCGCACTCGCCCACAGCGTCAGCACGCGTGGCGTCGCACCCGCCTCCTGATACCGGACCTCCCACTCGATCCCATCCGCATTCGCATGCGCCATCCCAAGCCCCACCCGACACTCATCCCGTCGTACCGCCGCCTTCCGCAGCCACACCTTCCTCCAACTCTGTCCAGCCCGCTGTTCTTTCAAAATTCCCGCCAATTTCCTGTGATATTATTCCCCACATTCTAACGGGGCTATCAACGTCGTTCCACTAAAGGAGCCGTTCGGATGCATTCCCTTCGCGTTGTCCTCTGCCTGCTGGCATCGCTCTCCCTCTCCGCCCAGGAATATCGTGCCAATCTCCTCGGCGTCGTCTCTGACTCTACTGGGTCTTCCATCCCTGGCGCCACGGTCCGCGCCACCAACATCGAAACCGGCGTCGCTACCTCGTCCGTCACCAACAGCGACGGCTCGTTCCTCGTCCCCTTCCTGAACCCCGGCCGCTACTCCCTCCTGGTCGAGATGTCCGGCTTCAAGTCCGTCGAGCGCAGCCCCATCGAACTTCGCGTCAATGACCGGACGCGCGTCGATGTGCTGCTCGAAGTCGGCCAACTCACCGATCGCGTCACCGTCGTCGCCGAAGCCCCGCTGCTCGAAGTCTCCACCGCCAGCCGCGGCCAAAGCATCGAAAACCGCAAGATCACCGACCTCCCACTCGCCGGCCGCAATCCCTTTGGCTTCACCAACCTCGCCGCCGGCGTTCAATACACCGGCTCCCTCGCCGGCTTCGGACCCACCGACAGCGGCGCCATGTCCAGTTACTCCATCAACGGCGGCCGCCCCGGCCAGAACGCCTTCCTGATCGACGGCATGTCGGACCAGGCCATCACCACCGTCTCCAACCTCGCCTACGTCCCGCCCATCGAAGCCACCGGCGAACTCAAAATCCAAACCAACACCTACGACGCGCAGTACGGCCGCACCAGCGGCGGCGTCATGAGCCTCTCCGTCAAGCCCGGCACCAACACCTTCCATGGCGCCGCCTACGAATACCTCCGCCGCACCCCCTTCGAAGCCAATACCTACGCTAACAACGCCACCGGCGTCCCGCGCACCCAGCGCATCAACGACCAGTACGGCTTCGAAATCGATGGCCCCGTCACCATCCCCCGCCTCTACAAGGGCCGCGACAAGACCTTCTTCATGTTCGCCTTCGAAGGTATCCGCTCCCGCTCCCCTGCCAGTTCTCTCGGCGCCGTCCCCACCCCCGAACAGAAGCAGGGCGACTTCTCCCAAACTCTCTCCAGCGCGGGCCGCCCCTTCACCATGTATGACCCGCTCACCATCCAGCCCAACCCCGCCTTCGACCCCGCCCGCGCCGTCACCCTCACCAACCTCCAGTTCATCCGCACACCCTTCCCCAATAACCGCATCCCACAGGGCCGCATGAATCCCATCGCCCTTCGCGTCCTCAACGATATCCCCGCCCCCAACCAGCCCGGCGACCCCATCACCAAACTCAACAACTGGTACAAAGGCGACATCCGCTCCGAACTCGATTACTCCAACTACATCACCCGCGTCGACCACAACATCAACTCGTCCTGGAAGATCTTCGGACGCTGGAACTACAACTATCGCAACGGCGGCCGCATCAACTACGACGGTTGGGATTCCCCCGCCCGCCGCGCCACGCACCTCACGCGCCGCAACGATGGCGCCGGTATCGACGCGGTCGGCACGCTTTCGCCCCGCTCCATCCTCTCCATGCGCGCCGGTTTCAACCGCTTCAAGGAGGAGTCGCTCTTCACCCCCGCCGACGTCTCCTCTCTCGGCTTCCCCGCCAAACTCGCCGGCCAACTCCAGATCCCCGACAAGTACCCCATCTTTACCTTCGAAAACTACCTCCAGACCGGCAACAACGAGACCGCCATCCTGCCCAGCGAAACCTTCTCCGCGCAGGCCAACATGCTGCACACCATCGGTACCCATTCGTTCAAGTACGGCTTCGAATACCGCCACATGCGCTACGCCTCCATCGGCCGTGCCAATGGCCAGGGCACCTACGGCTTCACCCGCAGTTGGACCAGTTCCAATCCCCAGATCAACGACGCCAACGGCGGCAATGCCATCGCTTCCTTCCTGCTGGGCTACATGAACTCCGCCTCGGCGGTTCTCAACTCCACGCCCTACCTGGTCTCCCGCTACCCCGTCCTTTTCTTCCATGACGACTGGCAGGTCACCCGCCGCCTCACGTTAAACCTTGGTTTCCGCTGGGATCTGGAAGGCCCGCCGGTCGAACGCTACAACGATCAGAACCGCGGCTTCGACTACACCGCCCAGAACCCCTACCAGGTACCCGGCCTCAACCTCCGCGGCGGGCTCCTGTTCGCCGGCGTGAACGGCCTTCCCCGCGGCGCCTTCGATACCGATAAGAACAACTTCCAGCCCCGCTTCGGCCTCGCCTACAAGATGCTCCGCGACAAGCCTCTCGTCTTCCGCGGCGGCGCCGGCCTCTACTACCTGCCCACCGTCGATTACGGCGGCGTCATCGGCTTCTCACAAACCACCAGCGCTCAAACGACCACCCCGGGCTTCCTGCCCTTCCACACCCTCGGCGACCCGTTCCCCAACGGCCTCATCCCTCGGCCCGGCGCCTCGCAAGGCCTGCGCACGCAGGTCGGCGATAGCGTCAGCTTCAATGACTCCAAACGCGTGGTCCCCAAGGTTTGGCAATACTCCGCTGGCTTCCAATACGAACTGGTGCCCGGCATCCTCGTTGAAGCCACCTACGTCGGCAGCCAGACCCTCGACTTGCAGGTCAGCCGCTCGATCAGCTACCTCACCAACGAACAACTCGCCCTCGGCACGCCCTTTCTCTCCCAAGTGGTACCGAACCCCTTCTTCGGCGTCCTCCCGGTCACCACCTCCCGCGGCGCACAGGCCACCATCCAGCGCCGCAATCTGCTCACCCAATACCCGCACTACTCCGGACTCACCGCCAACCAACTCAACCTGGGAGCAAGCTGGTACAACTCGGTGCAGTTCAAACTGGAGCAGCGTTTCAAACACGGCCTCACCTACCTGGTCTCCTACACCGTGTCCAAGACCATGGAAGAGGCCCAGTTCCGCAACCCGCAGGACAGCTTCCTGTCGCGAGAACTCACGACCTTCGATACACCGCAGCGCCTCGTTCTCAGCGGCTACTACGAATTCCCCATCGGCCCGAAAAAGAAGTGGCTCTCCCAGGGCCTTGTCAGTCACCTGATCGGTGGCTGGCAGTTCAACTGGATCGGCGTGCTGCAATCCGGCACGCCCATGAGCTACCCCGACTTCAATATCAACGGCAACCCCAAACTCGATGGCGGTCAGACGCTCAACCGCTGGTTCAATACCGACCGCAGTCTCTGGGTACAGCGCGCCGCCGATTCGCTCCGCACCGCGCCCTTCCGCAGCCCCAACATCCGCCGCCACACCGCGCCCAATCTCGATCTTTCGCTCAACCGCGACTTTCACATCCGCGAAGGCCATCGCTTCCAACTCAAAGTATCGGCCTTCAACGCCACCAACACACCGATCTTCAACTTCCCGCAAACGGATCCGAACTCACCGTTGTTCGGCGTGGTGCCCATCACCCAGTTGAACCCCGCGCGTAGCGTGGAAATCGGCTTCCGCTACTTCTTCTGATCGTGCACCCCCCTGCGATTCTCCGTTCAACATGCTGTCCTCCGCTTGCTGTTGCGGAGCAACGCTGATACATTCTTTCGAACACATTCGCCACGTTTGCCGAAAATCTTCGATGCAAAGCGAGGTTGCTCATGCGCTCCACACTCCGTCTTGGCGCATTCTTCTGCGTCAGTCTGATTACTTCCTGGGGACAGTCCGATAAGTCGACCATTCGAGGGGTTGTCAATGACCAGTCGAGGTCCGTTGTTCCCCAGGCCACCATCACTCTGGTGGACGTCTCCACCAACACCACCGCCCGCACCGCCACAGCCGATGAAAACGGCAACTATGAGTTCTCCGATCTGAAACCCGGCCTCTACACCCTGAAGGCCGACGCGGCGGGTTTCAAGTCGTTCATCGCGGAGGAGATTCGACTCGATACCGGGCAGATCCGGCGCGTCGATGTGCTGTTTCAGATCGGCTCCACCACCGAAAGCGTCACCGTCCAGAGCGGTGTCGCCGTGGTCACCACCGACACCGGGACCATCAGCGGAACCATCACGCAGAACGAATTCAAGGACTCACCCTCCGTCAACGTGATTCCTTCCCCCTTCGCGATGCTCACCACCATCCCTGGCATCCAGGGGTCGGGGTGGCAGGTCCGCGTCGCCGGACAGGCGCCATCGCAACTCTCGCAAGCCTTCGACGGTGTCGAGAACGACCGCTACGGCGGTGCCAACATCAGTTTCCATGACGAAGTGCAGATCTCGCTGGTAAATGGTTCGGCGGAGAATTCGCGCGTGGCCAGCTACAACATGACCTCCAAGCGCGGCGCCAACAACCTGCATGGCATGGTTTACTACAAGCACTTCAACTCGGGAATGAACGCGCGCAATTACTTCGACCCGGTGCGGATTCCCTACATCCAGCACGAATGGCAGGCCGAAGCCAGCGGCCCCATCTGGAAGAACCGGACGTTCTTCTACGCCTCCTGGTTCTCCCAGCGCATTCCGCTGGGCACCTTCAAGAACGCCACCGTCGCGTCCTTACCCATGCGCCAGGGCGACTTCTCCCAGTTCACCGCGGCCAACCAGATCCTGCAGGACCCGCTCTCCGCGGCAGGCGCCGGCGGCAATCGCATGCCGTTTCCCGGGCAGATCATTCCCGCCAACCGCATCAGCGACATTTCCCGCAAGGTGCTGGAGAACTACCTTCCCGCACCCAACCAGGGCGCCAATCCGAATGTGTATCAAGCCAATAACTTCGGATTCCTCCACCCCTTCCACTATGACTTCTTCAAGTCGGACTCCGTCTTCTGGCGCGTCGATCACAATATCACCGAAAAGAACTCCATCTATGTGCGGTGGCGCAAAGGCTGGACGCCTTATGTACTTGACCGCAACCTGCCGAAGTTCACTTGGACCCGCTACCGCAACCAGGGCCAGTGGATCATCTCCGATACCCACGTAGCGTCGCCAAACCTCGTCAATACCTTCCGCTTCGGCGTCTCGCCCAATAAGATCACGGACGGAGATCCGCAGGCAGGCGTCACTCCGCTCAATGGTGCCGAGTCCGTCGCGCTGTTGGGACTGCAGGGAGTCAACCGCGGCAACTTCAGCGCGCAAGGTTTTCCGGCGATGAACATCACCGGCATCCAGCCCCTGGCCACCATCGCCGGTGGCGTGCTGGCGGACGACACCGATCTGAGTTTTGAGGACTCGATCACCTGGAATAAGGGAAAGCACGTCGTCAAGGCCGGCGGCGAGATACGCACCTATGAGTCATTCGTGGGTACTATCCCAGAAGGCAGTTTCGGCTCCTTCACCTTCAATGGCGCCATGACCCGCTCGACCATCGGATTCGCCGACTTTCTGCTCGGCATCCCCCAATCCTCCACGCGCCTGGACCCGTTCACCAATCGCACACGCACCAACAAGGAAGTCGGCCTCTTCCTCCAGGACAGCTACAAGGTGAGTTCACGGCTCACGCTGGACTATGGTCTTCGCTATGACTACTACGCCTTGCCCACGTTCACCGATGGCCTGATGTACAACTGGGATCGGGCTTCCAATACGGTCAACGTCACCCCGGAGGGCGCCCAACGTATCAGTCCGCTCTATCCCCGGAACATTCGCATTGGCTCCGGCCCGGTGGTGCCGAAGCCGGACCGCAAGGATTTCCGGCCGCGTCTGTCGGCCGCCTACCGCCTCACCGACAAGCTTGTCTTCCGCGGCGGCTACGGCGCCTACACCGAACGCATCGACTACTTCGCCCGCGTGCTCACCGGTGGGCCTTTCCAGATCGCCGAGAACTACCAGAACGTGATTGCTCCCGAGGGTGGCGTGCTGTTCCAGTTCCCGAACCCGTTCCCGCAAAACCTGGCCGCCGCCGGCATCCCCAGCCAAAGCATTACGGGCTTCCCCATTAACACGACCACCGGGACTATCCACCAGTTCAACTTCACCATCGAGCGCGATTGGCGCAGCATCGGGTTCCGCGCCTCCTATGTCGGCTCACGCGGCAAAGGCCTAAACTACAACGTGGGCATCAACAAGCCGGAGCCAAGCCTGATCCCCTTCACCCAGTCCCGGCGTCCCTATCCCGAGTTCATCGGCGTGACCGAAGCCCGCGCCGACGGCCAGACCAAGTACGACTCCTTCCAGATCCAGGCCCAAAAGCGCATGGGCGACTTTCAATTCAACGCGCATTGGACGCTGTCCAACAGCATGGCCAACTTCCTGGTCACCGAGAATCCCTATAACGTCACCAGCCGTTGGTCACGCAACGCCGGCGACCGCCGTCACTATGCGGTCATCACGGGCACGTGGCGCCTGCCGTTTGGCCGTGGCAAGAAATACCTTGGCAACGCGCCCGCCGCAGTGCAGCAACTGGCGGGAGGCTGGACCATGAACACCATCAGTTATCTGACCTCGGGATTCTTCTTCTCGCCGAGTTTCTCCGGCTCCGATCCATCCAACACCAACACCGTGGGTGGCTTGCCGGATCGCATCGGCGACGGTAATCTGCCCAGCAACCAGCGTTCCTACAACGCCTGGTTTGACCCCTCGGCGTTCCGTGCCCCGGCGCCCGGAACCTTCGGCAATAGCAGCGCCAACGTTCTGGTGGGGCAGGGCATCAACGCCCACCACATCAGCCTCGTTAAACAATTCAAGGTGGCCGAACGTGTTTCCACCACCTTCACCGCCATGGTGTCGAATGCCTTCAATACGCCGCACTTCGTGGAGCCATCGGGAAATATCTCGGTGCCAGCCACGGTGGGCCGGTTCACCACCTCGGTCTCTGACTTCGATGCCGAGAAACACATCGGCCGGCGCATTGCCCTGATGCTTCGCATCGAGTTCTAACCCCTGATGGCGAAGATCCTCGCATTTCTGCTCTTCTTGCTTCCTGGAAATGCGGAGCCTTCGCTCGATTGCGCAAAATGTCATGCCGCCGTTGCTGCCTCCTACGCGGCAACGGCGCATGCCAAAGCCTCCAGCCCAGCCACCGCACAGTCGATTCTCGGCTCCTTCGCCGACGGCTCAAACGTTCTGCGCACCAGCGCCCCAGGCGTCTTCTTCCGCATGGAACAACAGGACGGCAGCTTCTTCCAGACCGGACAGGAACCTGGCAAAGCCCGCACCGAACGCTTCGACCTCGTCATCGGCTCCGGCCGCCGCGGGCAGAGTTATCTTTATTGGCGCGAAGGGCTCCTGTTCCAACTGCCCGTCTCCTATCACACCAGCACCAACCGCTGGATCAACAGTCCCGGGTACGTAGATGGCGAGGTGCACTTCGAACGTGGCATTCCGCCGCAATGTCTCGGCTGCCACGCCGCCAACTTCCAACTCGAACGCGCCCCGAACGGCAGTGTCCGCTACCAGGCGGGCTATCAGTTGGGCATCGGCTGCGCCCAATGTCATGGCACCGCCGACCGTCATGAGCGACTCCAGCGCCCCGGCATCGACGCCTGTGCCCGCTGCCACTCCGGCCTGGAACACGAAGGCCCTCCCGAACCCGACGTCCACGGCAATCAGGTGGGCCTGCTTCGCGCCAGCCGTTGTTTCAAGTCGGGGAAGATGACCTGCACCACCTGCCACAACGTACACCAGACCCAGCGTGATGCCGAGTCCTTCTCCATTCGTTGCCAGTCCTGCCATGCGCCGGCCTCGTGCCCACAAGCGCGGCGCGAAACCGCCGCCGCCGCCCGTTGCGTCTCCTGTCACATGCCCGTGCTGCCATCCAAGCTCATCGCCGTGCAATCCTATCGAACGCACCGCATCGCGGTTTACCGTAAGAAATGATGCTTCCCCTCGCCCTTTTGCTGGCAGCCAGCTTCGTCGAAATCGGCAAGGAAGCCGGCATCGCGCACAAACATGAGAACGGGGCATCGCCGCGGAAGT
The DNA here is from genome assembly GCA_016789745.1 of Bryobacterales bacterium. GTDB lineage: Bacteria > Acidobacteriota > Terriglobia > Bryobacterales > Bryobacteraceae > CADEFT01. The sequence goes on along the minus strand of JAEUQF010000393.1, from coordinate 29,447 downwards.
TGATGATGGAAACCTTCGGCTCCGGCGTCGCCGCCTTCGATTACGATGGCGATGGTAAGGTCGACCTCTTCTTTGTCAACGGTGCTAACCTCGCACAGGGAAAGCCTTCGCCCGGGCATCGCCTCTATCGCAACCTCGGCCAGTTCCGCTTCGACGATGTCACCGCCAAGGCAGGAGTCAGTGGCAAAGGCCGCTTCGGCACTGGTGTAGCTGTTGGCGACTATGATACCGATGGCCGCCCTGATCTCTACGTCACCGGCTTCGGCGCCAACCAACTGTTTCGTAACAACGGAGACGGCACCTTCACCGACACCACCTCCCATGCGGGCGTGGCGGGGTCCGGCTGGTCCAGCAGTGCCGGCTTTCTCGATTACGATCTCGATGGCGATCTCGATCTCTACGTGGCCCGCTACCTCGACTACGCCAGCGATGACACCACCTACTGCGGGTTCAAGAAGCCCGGCCATCGCATGTACTGCGATCCGCGCATGTTCAACGGAGTGCCGGACCTCCTCTTTCGCAATGACGGAGCCGGCAAGTTCACGGACGTCTCCAAGGCGGCGGGCATTGCCAACCCCGCCGGCAAAGGCCTGGGCGTGGCCGTGGGCGACATCGACGGTGATGGATGGCCGGACCTCTACATCGCCAACGATGGCGTTCGCAATTTCCTGTTCCACAACCAGCGCGATGGCACCTTCACCGACATCGCCTACTCGGCCGAAGTCGGCTTCGACATGCACGGGCGCCCGCAGGCCGGCATGGGTACCGAAATCGCCGACTATGATGGCGATGGCCGGCCCGACATCTTCGTCACCAACTTTGCCCTGGAACTGAACACCTTGTACCGCAACATGGGCGACCTCCGGTTTGAAGACAGAACCGAGCCCGCGGGACTGCAGTCCGGCTTCGAACCTCTCGGCTTCGGCACCCGCTTCTTCGATTTCGATAATGATGGCGATCTCGACCTACACGTCACCAACGGTCACGTCATCGACAACGTGTCGTTGTACTCCCCCCGGCTTTCCTGGGCCCAGCGCGACCTGATCTATGAAAACCTCGGCACCGGGAAGTTTCGCGATATCTCCGCCACCGCCGGCCCCGCCTTCCAGTTGCCGCACGTCGGACGGGGCTCCGTGGTGGCAGACCTGGATAACGACGGCGATCTCGATATCGTCATCTCGAATCTCGGCGACCGCCCTTACATCTTCCGCAACGATACGCGGCCGCAGGGACACTGGCTCGTCGTCGATACCGCCATTCCCGGCGCGCGCGTCACTGTCGAAGCCGGCGGACGCAAACAGATTCGTTACGCCACGGGCGTCGCCAGCTATCTTTCCAGTGGCGATCATCGCCTTCACTTCGGTCTCGGCGCTGCCGCCAAGGCCGCTCGTGTCGAAATTGTCTGGCCAGGAGGACCGCGCAAGCTGCTCGAAGACGTTCCCGCCGGACAGATCCTGCGCGTCGAGCCTCAGCGATAGGCCTTCAATCGCCGCAACGCTTCGGCATGCTCGGGGTCGAACTCGATCGCCTTCGTAAAGGCCTCCTTCGCCGCCGCGCGATTCCCCTGCTCCTCAAGGATCAGCCCGCGCTCACAGGCGGCATCCGCGGCCAGACGCTCATAATACGCGGAGCTGAGTTGCGGCGCCTCCTCCACTTTCTCCAGTTCCCGCAGGGCATCCGCCAACCGTTTGCGCTGCCGTAACACCGCAGCCAGTTTCAGGCTCGCCGCCGGGTTGGGCCCCTCTTGCGTCACCTTGCGCAGGGCGGATTCCGCCTCGTCCAGTCGCCCTCCCGCCAGGTGAATGGTGCCGAGCAGCAGGTACGCGTCCGTCGACGCAGCAGAGGCCGCAAGCAGGCGCCGCAGGTCGGCCAGGGCCTTTTCCTCATCTCCCAGATCCCAATAGGCCTGAGCCCGAAACGACAGAGCAGGCAGGGCATTCGGATCCGCCGCCAGCGCCTTCGTCACCAACTCGACTGCGTCGCGCGGCTTGCCTTGCTGCCTTCGAACCTCGGCCAGCAGCGCCACCAGATACGAGGCGCCCGGTGCCACCTGCAAACTCCGCGAGATCTCCGCTTCCGCGCTCGCCAGCCTGCCCAGATCCAGGTCGATCTTCGCGATGTAAAAGCCCGCCTGCGCCAACCCCGGATTGAGTTCCCGCGCCTGCTGAAACTCCGCCTTCGCTTCCGCCACCAGCTCCGGCGCCCGCTTGGCAAGATAAGCCTGACCCAGCAGAAGATGTGCCTCAGCCGAGTTGGGCTTGGCCGCTACCGCTTTCTTGAACGCAACAATCGCACGATCCTGCTGCTTCTGGTTCAGGAAGACGATCCCCTGCCGCAGATGTGGATCCACCGGCGCCAGCTGGCCGGCGAGCCGCCCGCTGGAGGCCAAAAGGAGGACCATCGGGATGGACGTAAATAGCAATCGTGGCAATCCGGTTTACCTTTATTAAGGTATACTAATCTCCATTCACTGGGACGTTCATTTCGCCCTCCTCGTGGCGAGGGGTTTTCAAAAGAGAGGCTGAACCTTTGAAATCCACTGGACCCATCCGTGACACGCATTCCTGCCGGCCGCGATAGGGGAAGCATGCCCAAGCGCTTCATCCTGTCCCTGACTTTGCTCTCGGCGCCGCTGTGGCTCGTGCTGCGGGCCGCCCCACCGGCGGAACCCAGCCTCGTGTCCGTCTTCCCGTTCGGCGGACAGAAAGGCACCAGCTTCAAGGCCACCATTCGGGGCCGCGCCCTCGATCGCGCCACCGCTGTTTGGTTTGACTGCGAGCATCTGTCCGCTACCATCGCCGGCGTGGCGGCGGATCCCACCTCCGCCGCCACGGCGCCAGCCAAGGGCAAAGGCAAGAAGGGTTCCTTAGGACCGCTGCAATTGCTCACCATGGAGGTAACTGTCGCCCTGGGTGCCGATGCCGGCGTTCACTCCCTGCGCGTTCTCACGCCCGCCGGTGTCTCCAACGCCATCCCGGTTCGCGTCCACGCCGAACCCGCCATGCAGGAACCGGACGTCGATCACAGCACGCCAACCGCCGCCCATCTGCTTTCCTCCCTCCCTGTCGTTGTCAGCGGCAAGTTGACCGGCGCCGGCGAACTCGATTACTACGCCTTCGACGCCAAGCAGGGCGAGACTTTGCGTTTCGATGGCCTCTCCTCCGGTACCGGCCTCGATCCCGGCCTGACCCTCTATGAACTCACCGGCAGTTGGTTCAAACAGGACCGGCTCACCGAACTCGCTTTCAACGACGAGGATGTCTGGTACCCCGGCCTCCCCGCCCACGCCCGTATCACCTACAAGTTCGCCAAGTCCGGCCGTTACCTCATTCGCGTTAGCGGCTTCCTCGGCGAAGGCCGTCCCGACTACCTCTACCAACTCTCCGTCCGCCGCGATGCCGATGGCCCTCTCGAAGTGGACGCCATGCGCCCCGCCCACCAGTTGCCATCCTCCTCCGACCTCTCCTGGCGCGAACGCACCTGGAAGCGCGAACTGAAACCAGACCGGCTGAGATCCCTCTGGGCCAGGGCTGCCACACAGCCCGCGGACCGCGTCTCGGAAAACATCCAGCCGCTACAGTTATCCGAACAGGCCGTTCCCATCTCGCTGCCTGCCCTGCTCGAAGGCACCATCGCCAAGCCCGCCCAGGTGCACCGCGTGAAGTTCGCCGTCAAAGCCAATGACCGCATCAGCGTCGAGGTGGAAACGCTGCGCAAGACCGTGCCCGAGTTCAACCCTTATCTCCGCATTGTCTCCGTCACCGGCGACGAAGCCTTCACCAACGTCCATTCCACCGTGAATACCTGCGGCGATACCATCCTCAAGCAGATCCAGCCCAAGACTACCTATTCGTTTCCGCGCGCCGGCGAGTTTATCCTGGAAATCCGCGATATCACTCACGCCTACGCGGGTCCGGAGTTCGGCTACCGCGTCTTCATCCGCCACCAGGTCCCCCATGTGGGCGAAGTGCATGTCGGGGAAGAGCAGATGAATCTGGTGGCTGGCGAAGTCGCCAAGATGAACGTGCAGACGGACCAGGAAGAAGGCTTCGACGGCCAGATCGCCCTTACCGTCGAAGGCCTGCCTCCAGGCGTCCGTGCCGCCATGGGAACCGACATCGCCCCGCAGGTTCCGCCCCCCTACAATCCCGGCAAAGTGGAACGCTTCCAGCCGGAGAGCCAGAAGGCCACCTTCCTGTTCATGACTGATGCCGCCGCGCCGCCCACTGCCAAGCCTGTCGAAGCAAAGATCGTGGCCCAGCCCGTCGCCAACGGCAAGCTCGGCCGCCCCATCACCGTAAAAACCTTCCTCGTCACCGTCGTCCAGCCAGCCACTCACGAGGCTTCAAAATGATCGTTACTCCCATGCTCCTCGCCTCCTGCCTCTTCGGCCAGGCCTGGGCAGATACCGCTCCCAACCTTCTCTCGCTGCGCGTGATACCGGAGCAGCGCACCCTCCACGGCAAGAAAGCCTCGCAGCAGTTCCTCGTCCTCGGCCAGTACGCCGACAAGACCGAGCGCGATCTCACCGCCCAGGCTAAATTCGACCTCTCCAACGCGGCCACCGCCCGCGCCGATGAGGCCGGTCGCGTCTTCGCCGTGGGCGATGGTGAAACGGCGCTCGTCGCCACCGTCGGCTCCCTCTCCGCCCGCGCCAAACTAAAAGTGGAAGGCTCCGGCATCGACCGGCCCTTCAGCTTCCCCCGCGATGTCGTCAGCATCTTCACCCGCCGCGGATGCAACACCGCCGGCTGCCACGGCGGCATCAAAGGACAAGCCGGCTTCAAGCTCTCCACCCACGGCATCCATCCCAAGGAAGACTACAAGTGGATCGTCGAAGGCGGCCTCTTCCAGGTGCTCACCGAAGAAGTCGGCGGCACGAAGAAGCCGCGCGTCGACACCAAAAATCCTGACCAGAGCCTCATCCTCCAGAAGGCCACCATGGGCATCCCCCACGGCGGCGGCATGCGCCTGCAAAAGGGCTCCGAAGACTATGAAGCCATCATCGCCTGGGCTCGCAACGGCGCGCCCTATGGAGCCGAAGACAAGGCCAGCAACCCCAAGGTTACTCGCCTGGAAGTCTTCCCCCAGGATGTCTTTCTGAAAGCCGGCGAGAAGCATCGCCTGCTCGTCACCGCTTACTACGAAGATGGCCGCGCCGAAGACTTCACCCATCAGGTGCTCTATGAAGCCCAGTCCGGCGTGGTCAGCGTCTCTGCCGCCGGCGTCGTCGAAGCGAAGAAGCCCGGCGAGACCGGCATCCTCATCAAGGCCATCGGCAACTTGGTCCGCGCCGGGGTCGGCGTCATGGCCGAGCCCATGCCCAACTACCCGCAGGTGCCTCGCAACAACTTCATCGATGACGAAGTCTTCGAAAAGCTGCGCCTGTTCAGCATCGTCCCCTCCGAACTCACCTCCGACGCCGAGTTCCTCCGCCGCATCTGCTTCGATCTCGCCGGCATGGCCCCTCCCCCGGAGCGCGTGCGCGAGTTCGTCGCCAGCAAGGATCCTCGCAAGCGCGAAAAAATCATCGACACGCTGCTCAACTCGCCCGAATACGTCGACTACTGGAGCTTCCGCTTCGCCGACCTGTTCCGCGTCGCCGTCTTCCCTGTCGGCATCAATCCGAAGTGGACCCAGGTCTACTACCAATGGATCCGCGACAGCATCGCCAGCAACAAGCCCTATAACCAGATCGCGATGGAGCGCATCGCCGCCCAGGGATACAGCGCCCCCTCCCGCCACTACCTGCCTTACTTCGTCATCCCTCCGCCGCAGGACAGCATGGGCGAACAGGTGCGCGTCTTCATGGGCCGCCGCCTCGATTGTGCCCAATGCCATGACCATCCCTACGAGCAGTGGAGCCAGGATCAGTTCTGGGGCATGGCCGCTTTCTTCGGCGCCATGTTCAAGCTCGGCGGCAATGCGCAAGGCGTCGTCTTCGATAATCCCGGAGGCAAGGAAATCGCCGCCGATATCGCCGGGGCCAAGGACTACCGCGTGCTCCATCCCCGCACCAAACAGGAAGTCGTCCCCGCTTTGCTCGACGGCCGCAAGATCCCCTACACGGAAAACAATTTCCCCCGCATGGAACTGGCGAAGTACATGACCTCCCATCCGTTCTTCGCCGAAGCCTCCGTCAATCGCATCTGGAGCAACTTCTTCGGACGCGGCATTGTCGACCCCGTCGATGACTACCGCAGCACGAATCCGCCCACCCATCCGCAGTTGCTGAAGCGCCTCGCCACTTACTTCTCGGAAAACGGCTACGATCTCAAGAAACTCATGCGCCTCATCGCGCAATCCCGAACCTACCAGCTCTCCAGCCGTCCCACGCCCAGCAATGCGGACGACGTCACCAACTACTCGCACGCCCTGCCGCGAGCCCTGGATGCCGAAATCCTGCTCGACGCCATCTCCGACGTTACCGGCGTTCCCGAAACCTTCAGCATGCAGATGCCCGATGCCCCCGGTCCCGGCGGGCAGGCGCCGCGCGGCACCCGTGCCGTCCAGTTGAAAGAGACCGACATCTACCACTCGCCGTTCCTCGATATCTACGGACGGCCGAACCGCTTCTCCGTCCCCGAACGGAACGCGAAGCCGAACCTCAGCCAGGCACTCCATATGCTGGCTGGCACCACCTATAACGACAAACTCTTCGCCAAGGGCGGTCGCATTGACGGCTGGCTCACCCGCGGCAGTTCCAATGTCGAAGTGGTGGAAGAACTCTATCTCGCCGCCTTCGCCCGCACGCCAACCCCGAAGGAAAGCGCGGCGCTTGTCCAGTTGATCGAAAAGAATCCGGAACGCAAGGAAGCGCTGCGGGATCTGTTATGGGCCGTTGTCAGTTCCCGCGAGTTCGCGGAGAACCACTAAGGAGAAAGGAATCCTATGACCCTTCGGCGCGGTTGTTTATCCGGCACCCGGGAAGACTTCGGGCGGCGCGACTTCATCAAGGTCGGCGCGCTCGGCTTCCTCGGCATCAACCTCTCGCAGTCCCTCCAGTTGGAGGCCGCCATGGCCGCCACTGGCACCAAGCCCGAAGGCAAGGCGAAGTCCTGCATCCTGGTGTTTCTCGAAGGCGGCCCCAGCCAGATCGACACCTGGGATCCCAAGCCCAACAGTTCCTTCCGGCCCATTTCCACCAACGTCGCCGGCATCCAGGTTTCCGAACTCCTGCCCAGCCTCGCCAAACGCATGGACAAGCTGGCGCTTATCCGCTCCATCCGCTCCTTTGGCGACGATCATCCGCAGGCCATGCACTATGCCGCCACCGGGCATCTGCACATCCCCGCCATGCAGTTCCCCAGCTTCGGCGCCATCGTCGCCAAAGAACTGGGCCCGCAAAAGGGCATGCCGCCCTACGTCATCGTGCCCCGCTGGGAACGCAACCGCCAGTATCAGGATTACTTCAAGTCCGCCTTCCTCGGCCCCGACTTCGATCCGCTCACCATCCCCGATCCGTCCGCCAAAAACTTCCAGGTGGATGACCTCACGTTGCCCAAGTCCGTGGCGCCCGCCGCCGTCGAGAATCGCCGTGCCTTCCTTGACGTCATCGATGGCTACTATCGCGACTCCGTGAAGAACGCCGAGCACGCCAAGATGGACTCCTTCCGTCAAAAGGCGCTCGAGATGATTCTCACCCCCGGTGTCCGCGAGGCCTTCGATCTCTCCAAGGAATCGGACAAGATCCGCGACTCTTACGGCCGCGACACTGTCGGCCAGAGCCTGCTCTTAGCCCGCCGCCTGGTGGAAGGCGGCACCCGCTTCGTCACCGCCGCCGGCTTCCACGGCAACTCCTGGGATACGCACTCCGATAACGACCGCACCCATCGCGACCGCCTGACGCCGCTGCTCGATCGCTCCGTCTCGGCCCTCATTGACGACCTGGTCGCGCGCGGCCTTTATGATTCCACCATCGTCATCGTGATGGGCGAGTTCGGCCGCACCCCGCACGTCAACCCCAACCTCGGCCGTGATCACTGGCCCATCTGCTGGTCCATCGCGCTCGGCGGCGGAGGCATTAAGACCGGCACCGTCGTCGGCAAGAGCGACGAGCGCGGCGCCTACTGCGTCGAACGCCAGGTCAGCCTCGGCGACATCTTCGCTACCGTCTATAAGGCCATGGGCATCCAATGGGACAAGGAATACATCACCCCCGTGGGCCGTCCCATCAAGATCGCGAACTCGATCAAGGACGCAACCGGCGAACCCATCACGGAACTTGTGTAACCACCAACCACAACCCGCACGCGTCGATCGTCTCATTCGGAGCGAGCCACACTGCAAAGTGCGGCCCGGCGCGGGGAGCAGACGAAGCTCGATCAACGGCTGTAGTTATCGCAGACGTAATGGACCGAATCCTTTGAGGGCATGCTACCGGATGCTATAGTGTGCTGAGTCTTAGCTGAAGGAAGGTTCGGTTCATGAAGCGCGAAAGCGTCATTGTTAAGTTCTTAGTACTCGCAGGAAGAGCCGCTATGGGTGCTCTGGTCGGCGGTCTGATTGCCTGCGCTCCGGCAGCAGAGGCAGCCTCGATCTGCGAGAGCGTCGCCAGCAACCTGGTGACCAATTGTGGTTTCGAGTCGACCGCAGGCAGCGCCCCCGCCGGTTGGACGACCGGTGGGACGAATGGTGTCGCTTTTGCGCTTGCGACCTACCAGAACACCGGGGCGCGCGCCCTCGACCTCGCTTTCGACGCTCCGGGATCGGCGTTCGCCAGCCAGGCTCTGGGCGGCGCAGGCACCTATGCCGTGTCGTTCTGGCTGACCTTCTATACTGGTGGCATCATTAGCAGTGAACGGGCTCCCACTGTCGCGGTGACGTTCGGGGACCAAGTTCTATCAGTCCCCAACATCCCCCTCGGCCTGCAAGACCCCGTCTACGCCCAATACCAGTTCGCGAGCGTCGCTACGGCCACACCCGCCGTTTTGCGTTTCGAGACGAGCGGTACCACGCGCAATCAGTTCTATGAATTTTTCGTCGACGACGTCGTGGTGACGCTGCTTGCAGCCGCCCCGGATCCACAGGCGAACATCCCGGAGCCTTCGTCGTTTCCCTTGGTGATGGCGGGAGTAGCGGGGCTTGCCCTTGCCGCTCGCCGGCGCCGCGCCTAGCACGGCCGCCCGTCGCGTAGGCCTCAGCGCGGGCTGCTCAACGCGCCGAACACCCGCCGCTGCCTGGGCCGTATGGACCGGCGTCCAGCACGTCCCCAGTGCTAAGATCTGGGAGCGGCGGAGTTCCTCCAAGCCCGGCAATGGCCGCATCCGTCATCGGTTCCGCCAAAGCCTCTTTGGGGTTACCCCAGGGAATGTCCGTTACCTCCGCACTTCGTCGCGTGGACGGCACCTGCGCCACGGCGCAGACAGGTCCACGCACAGTGAGTCCCGTTGGAGGCTTCGCCGCAAAGACCGCTCCATGCCGCTCGCCCTCGAGATCGAAATCTGCGCCGCCCTCGCCCAAGCCTTCACCAACGCAGCGTCTCTCCCCGACATGGTCGCCAGTGCCGATCACCTCCTCGGCTCCCGCTGGCGCTGGGTCCGCCTGCTCGTCAAACGCTTCGCCGCCGCGAACCCTTCCGCCACTCGCCCCCGCTACCGCGACGCCTACCAATTCCTCGCCAAAGACGGCGCCGTCCGCCGCGCCCTCTATCGACACCCAGGCGAAATCCACCTCGCCCACACCATCCCCAGCCCACCCCGCATGCGGCCCGTCCCCGCCGCCCAACCGTGGAACCTGCCCACCCTCGAAACCCTCGGCGATCTCGCCCAGTGGTTCTGGCTATCCCCCGAACAACTCGATTGGTTCGCCGGCCTCAACCGCTTCAGCAAAAACGGCAGCGAAGAACTCCAGCACTACCGTTACCGCCTGGAACCGAAATCCCACGGCGGCCTGCGCCTCATCGAGATCCCCAAACCGCGCCTCCGTAAACTCCAGCGCCAGATCCTCCATTACATCCTCGACCTAATCCCCGCCCATCCCGCCGCCCATGGCTTTGTCAAAGGCCGCGGCATCCTCTCCTTCGCCCAACCGCACGCCGCCAAACCCATCGTCCTCCGCCTCGACCTCCAGGACTTCTTCCCCAGCATCTACGGCCCTCGCGTCCAAACTCTCTTCCGCACCTTCGGCTATCCCGAAAACGTCGCCGACAGCCTCGGCGGCATCTGCACCAACATCGTCCCCTCTCACATCTGGAACACCACGCCGGAAGGCACCACCCTCGACGCCAAGGTCGCCGCCAAAGCCCTCTACCGCTCCTCCCATCTCCCGCAAGGTGCGCCCACCTCGCCGGCCCTCGCCAACCTCTGCGCCTATCGTCTCGATTGCCGACTCACCGGACTCGCCAAAGCCGCGGGGGCCGTCTATACCCGATACGCCGATGACCTCGCGTTCTCCGGCGATGCCTCCTTCGCCCGCGGTGTCGATCGTTTCGCCACCCACGTCGCCGCTATCGCCGCCGAGGAAGGCTTCTCCGTCAATCACCGCAAAACCCGCATCATGCGCCTCGGCGTTCGCCAGCACCTTGCCGGCCTTACCGTCAACGAAAAGCCCAATATCCGCCGCGATACCTTCGACGAACTCAAAGCCATCCTCACCAACTGTCTCCGCCACGGCCCCGCCACCCAGAACCGCGAAAATCACCCCGACTTCCGAGCCCACCTCGAAGGCCGCGTCTCCTTCGTCGCCTCCATCCATCCCGCCAAAGGACTCAAGTTGCAGAGCCTGCTGCGGCAGATTCAATGGGCTGACACGCCGCGCCCCGCCGCACCGTCACCACCGTAATATCATCGTTCTGCCCCCACTGCTCCGCGGCCCGCGCAATCTCCTTCGCCCCGCTCCGCGACAGCGCCGCCGTGCGCGCGAATCCGAACAACTCGCCGCTCGCGTTTGCCGCCTCCACCACCCCATCCGACACAAACACATAAGCCCCTGGCCCCACCCGTTCTTCCCCATACGCCGCATCTCGCATCACCCCCAGCGGCAACCCGGACTCCACCGCCAACTCCTGCCCATCACAATACGGCATCAAATGCCCGGCATTCGCTATCCACCCGCTCCCATCGGCCGCGAACCGCGCCGCCACACACGTCACGAATCCACCGCGCATGCTCCCGCCAATCGCGCGGTTCAACTCCCCAAGCAGAGGCCCCGGCTGCAGCCCGGCATGCGCCCGGATCGCTCCCACCAGAGCGAGACTACCATTGCCGCCTTCAACCCCTTCCCACTCACATCCCCCACCACCACCAGCACTTCGCCGTCCCCCAACTCCATGACCTGGAAAAAGTCCCCGCCCACCTCATCCGCTGGCCGGTACACCGCTTCAATCCCCGGCGTCGCATCGGTGAACAGTAACTGCTGGATACCCCTTGTTCCTCAGGTCGCGCGCGACGTCGAACCGTAACAAGGAACGACGTGGGGAATCGGAACAACAACGTGGGGTTCCGGTGTGCCGGGTACGCGGGACTGATGGCCTCATGGTGTGCCAGAGCTGGCAGGCTCACGGGCCTTCCGGGCGTGCCATCCCGCATCCGGGCCGCAGGCTTGGCGTCGCTGCTGTCATTCGGCGTCAAATAGAAACCGGCATCCGGTCCTGTGGTAGCGCAAGCGAAGCGTGGCGGACGCTTCCACCCCCGCCCGACTGACGCGAACTTTATCAATCACAGGAGTTGCAGAAAAATCGACCGATTATTTTCAATAACCTACAGCCAATCCCCACCGCCAGCCCAAAATCCCCCTGCTACTCTCCAATCGGGATCGAACCCAACCTATAAGGAGCAACCCACATGGCCACCGCAGCCCAGATCATCGCCAACCAGGCGAACGCCCAGCATTCCACGGGACCAAAGACGGAAGCCGGCAAAGCGTCCTCCGCACAGAACGCCACCACGTACGCCCTCACCAGCAAGTACATCATCGTCCTCTCCGGTCAGGAAGAGCGCTTCGCCCATCTCTCCCAATCCCTAACCGACGAATTCCAACCTGACGGCGCCTACCAGGAGATCCTCTTCCAACAGATTCTCCACGCCGCCTGGAACCTCGAGCGCTGCCGCAAAGCCGAATTCGACCTCCAGTCCGCCGTCGCGGGCCCGGCCACGGACATCCTCACCGTCCAGGCCCACTACGCCCAACTCAAACTCATCGCGACCTACGCCAGTCGCGCCGAGCGATCCATGGCCCAGACCGTCAAGGAACTGCGCCGCGTGCAGAGCGAGATGTTCTATCGCCGGGAAGCCGGCTTCCGGAATCTCTCGCCCCTCATCGAAACCAAGCCCGTTCTCAAGCTGATTGTGGACCGCGCGCGACGGGCCTCGGAAATGCGCCTCGCCGCCCTGAAGGAAGCCCTCGAAGCGCCGCCGCCCCGCCCGAACCCGGAAATCATGGAGAAGTACCGCGCTGCAAGAGCCGCGGCCCAAGCCGCCGCGCAGAAGCCGCCTACTCCGGCCGTCCCTCCTGTTGCACCGAAGCCCGCGGCCACGCCGTCCCCAGCCATCGTGAATGCCCCGAACCCGATCCGCTGCGGAGCCTCGGACAAGATCCTCTTCGCTGCCAGTCTGAAGAAGTAGCTTCGCGCAACGCAGCCCCGGCCTTAACCCCTGTCCTCATCGGTTGAGCAAGCCGGACGGTTCTTTGACATCCTCCTCACCGCCCGCCCAGGACGCACGCGCCACGTGTCCCCCGGCGCTGCACGTCACAGCGCCGGCGAGGCCCAGCGCTCCGCCTACATTGAAGCATCGAATACGTGATGATGTGATGTATGAGAACAACCGTGACCCTCGATACCGACGTTGTGAGTATGATCGAGTGGTAGAGAAGCGCTCCCACGGCTCCCGCAAAGACGTCGTTAATCAAGCCCTGCGTCGTGGACTACTTGCCATGCTTCAACCTGAGGTGCAGACCCGCAAGGCATTTCGGAGGCGGGCCAAATCACTTGGACGCTGCGCTCTTCCCAATCTCGATGACGTCGCCTCTGTGCTGGCTGCCATCGAAGGCGAGAACTTCAAGTGATCCTGGTCGATGCCAACCTGCTCGTCTATGCCCGCGCGGCAGGTCTGCCCCAACAGGACGCCGCTCTTGCTTGGCTCGATACACAGCTGAACGGCGAAGACCGGGTCGGTTTACCTTGGCCTGGCATTTTGGCTTTTCTGCGAATCGTGACAAATGCAAGAATGTTCGAGCAGCCCGACAGCATACAAGACGCTCGGCAACAAGTTGAGGAATGGCTCACCTGTCCGAACGTTTGGGTACCCGAACCCGGGCCGCGCCACCGCGTCGTTCTGAGCCGCTTGTTGCCCCAAACGGGTGCGGGCTCAAACTTGGTCCCGCATGCTCACCTGGCAGCCATCGCCATTGAGCACGGGCTGACACTATGCTCAGCCGACGGCGATTGCGCCCGTTTTGAAGGACTCCGCTGGCATAATCCCCTCGCCCACTAACCCCCTACCCCGCCACCACCTCCACCAAACTCCGCCCCCCAGCCCCTTCCGGCAACTCATACCGCATCACCACCCGAGCCGTAGCCTTCCGCCTCTTCAACTCATTGCCGGCCTCGGCAATCTCCGCCTCCATCTCCGGCCCCTTATACAACAGCACCCGAGCCCCCTTCTTCAACGCCGGCGCAAACAGCGGGATCCCCTTCACCAGTGGCGCCACCGCGCGCGCCGTCACAATATCCACTGGGTGCGACGCCAGCCACTCCTCCGCCCGCACCGGCTCCACGTCCACATTCTCCAACCCCATCGCTTCTACCGCGCTCTCCACAAACCGCGCCTTCTTCTGCGTCGATTCAATCAGCGTGAACTGCGTCTCGGGAAACAGCACCGCTAGCGGAATCCCCGGAAACCCCGCACCCGTCCCGGCATCCACCACGCGCCGCGCGCCCTCGAACAGCTTCCACGGCATCACGCAGTCCACCACATGATTGAACACCGCCTCGCGCTATTCCACAATCCGCGTCAAATTGAACTGCTGGTTGATCTCGACAATCAAAGCCAAATGCTGCGCGGCCTTCTTCACGCACGCATCCCGATGCGGCAAATCCCCCGGCAACAACTCACTTAGCAGGCTTTCAAAGGGCACAATCCTATCATGCCATCCAGCCTCACCCGCGCCCAACCAGTGGCATCTTCGTCGCCATGATTGTCATCCACTGCACGTTCGCCTCCAGCGGCAGATTCGCGATATGCACCACCATGTTCGCCACGTGCTTCACATCCATCCGCGGCTCCACCTTCTTCGTCCCGTCCGCCTGCATCACGCCGTTCTCAATGCGATCCGTCATCTCCGTCGCCGCATTCCCAATATCAATCTGGCTGCACGCAATGTCATACTTGCGCCCATCCAGCGAAAAGCACTTCGTAATGCCCGTCACCGCGTGTTTCGTCGCCGTGTAGGGCACATGATTCGGCCGCGGCGCGAACGCCGCAATCGACCCATTATTGATGATCCGCCCGCCCCGCGGCACCTGCTCCTTCATCATCCGGAATGCCGCCTGCGCGCACAGAAACGTGCCCGTCAGGTTCACGTCCACAATCGCTTTCCACGTCTCGTACGGCAGGTCCTCAATCGGTACGCCCGGCGCATTCAACCCCGCATTGTTGAACAGTACATCCAAGCGTCCGAACTCCTCTTTGATGCGCGCGAACAGTGCCTGCACCGCCTCCGGCTGGCTCACATCGCACACCACCGGCACCATGCGGCCGCCCGCAGACGCCGCCTTTGCCACCGTCTTGTCCAGTTCCGAAGCCCGCCGGCCGGCGATCACCACGTCGTAACCACCGGCCTGCAGCGCCAGCGCTGAAGCGCGACCGATGCCGCTGCCGGCACCGGTCACCAAAGCTACTCGATTTGCCATCTTTAGAAAAGTACCTTCAATCCAAACTGAATCACCCGCGGCCATGCGAACTCGCCCGTCACCTGCCCGAACGCCGTGCTGGTTGGCGTCGTGTTCGGCGGCGTGAACTGCGGATGGTTCATGGCGTTGATCGCCTCGGCCCGGAACTGCACCTGCGCCCGCTCGTTGATCCGCGTGTTCTTGATGAACGACAGATCCCAGTTGTTCGGCCCATCCGCCCGAATGCCCGCAAAGCGGCTGTTGAACCGCCGGACATTCGAAGCCAATTGCAGCCGCGGGTCAGTCACAAAGCCACTGGTATTGAACCAGCGGTTCACCGTCTGCTGATCCGAAGGCAGTTGCACATCCTTCAAATCGCCTCGGAAGATCACATTGCCGAACGCCAGCGGCGCCCCGCTCTGCGCCGTGAAGATTCCCTGCACCTGCCACCCGCTGAGCAGCGACGACACCACCCGGTTCTCCGGACCCACAAACGTCCGCCCCTTCCCGAACGGCATCTCGTACAGGAACGTCAGCGTCGTACGATGCGGCCGGTCCTGCCCCGAGATCACTTCCTCCGGCAGAATGTCGAACCCGTTCAGATAGGACGTCGCTTCCATCAGCTTGGAGAACGTATAACTCAACGACGCCGATATCCCGTGCGACAGCCGCTTCTCCAATCGCACCTGAGCCGAGTGATACCACGAATACCCGTTGTTCTCATTCGCGCTCAGGCTGTTCAAGTGCGGATACGGCCGCAGCAGCTGTGCCCGCTGCACCGTCGTCCCCGCCAGATTCGTCTTCGGCAACAGGGGATAGAACGGATTCGCCACCTGCGCGCTCAGGAAGTTGATGGCCGCGTCATCGCGCGCCGGCGACTTGCTCAGATACTGCTCCGGAATCGGATTCAAATCGCGGTTGATCTGCATCCGCGTCCCGCGGTTGCCCACGTACGACGCTTCAATCAGCGACCGTCCCGGCAACTCCCGCTGTACCGCCACCTGCCACCGCTGCATGTACGACGACGTCGTGTCGTTCTGGAAGAAGCTGATGTTCTGGCCCAGATTCGTGCTCAACCCACCGGCCGCGCCCAAGGGCTGCAGCAGCGTTCCCGGGAACGGATTGCGCAGCAGCGATTGGAACGTCAGCCCGTTATCTACTGAGGACACCAGATCGGTCGACTGGCTGAACCCGGCTTGGTTCACGTGCACGTTCACCACGCCCAGCGCATCGAAGAACACGCCGTAGCCGCCGCGAATCACCGTCTTCTCATTCAGCGAATAAGCAAAGCCAAAGCGCGGCATGAAGAAGTTCTGATTCGTCTTCCAAAGCTCCCGCGGCTGTCCGCCCACGCCCGCGAAGTTTAGCCCGCCCACCACGCGGAACTGGCTCGCCGGCAACTCCGCGATCGGGTTCCGCGCATAGTTGGCCTGCGCCTGTGCCTGGATCGGGCTCGCCACCGTATTGTCAAAGCCACGAATGCTGCGGTTGAACCGCTCCGTTACTGGCGAGGGCCGCTCAAAACGCAACCCCATCGACAACGTCAGCTTTCGCGTCACCTTCCAGTCATTCTGCAGGAACAGCGCCGGCACCGTCGATTGTTCCGCATAGCTGTCCTGTATCGTGAAGTTGCCGGAAGTCGGCAGCCCATACAGGAACGATGCCAGCGATTGCCCCATCGGCGCCGAAGGCGAGTTATCCAGCGGCCCGCGTGTCCACGTCGTATCGAAGTTCAACGTGCCCGCCGAATTGCCCAGGTTGAACGTGTTCCTTCGGTACACGCGATACGCAAACCCGTACCGCAGCGTATGCGACCCCGCCACCGACGTCCCGTTGATCGCCGCCTCATGGATGTCCGTCGCCGTGTTGTTCCGCGCATTCACCCCACCCAATGGCGCATAGCCCGCCGGGTTGACATTCGGCAGCTTCAGATAGCGCGGGTCCACGTTGCCGATCTGCCGGATGTAGTCCTGCGAAAAGCCCAGCCCCGCCAGGTCCCAATTCAACTGGTACGGCGTGTTGCCCGTGATGAACCGCGTCAACGTATACCGCATGTTCAGCACCATGCCTGGCGACACCGTATGCACATCGTCAAACCCGAAGCCCTTGTTATACCGGTAGAAGTTATCCCCAACCGCGTTGTTGTGCTTGATGTTCTGCGGCCGCTGCAGGTCCGTGAAGTTCGTCCGCACGTAAAAACGGTTCTGCACCGAAATGTTGTGGTCAATGCGGACAATGTGGTTCCAATACGTGTCCTGGGAATTGCGCCCGCGTACGTAGTTGTTCGTCCCATCGCCTGCTCCGGGCTGGTTCGCCGGATCCCACAACTGCGCGATGTTCCGCGCGATCGGGTCAATCCGGCTGGCCGGAATAATGTTCCCCGGCAGCGGCTGCCGGCTGAACCGCCCATTCCCCGCCGGTGCAATCGAATAAGGATCGTAGATCTGATACCGCGAGCCGAACGTGTTCAGCAGCCCCGAAAAATTGCCCGCCCGCTCCGCCGCGTTCGGCACCGATTCCACAATGAACGGCGATGGGTCAAAGCTCCAGATTCCCTCGTACCCATACATGAAGAACGTCCGGTTCTTACCGTCATACAGCTTCGGGATCTTCACCGGGCCACTTACGCTGCCGCCATACCGGTACAGCCGGAACTGCGGCTTGCCCGCCGCCAGACGGAAGAACCGGTCCGCGTTCAACACCGGGTTCTGGATAAACCCGTAAACCTGCCCATGCAGCGAATTGGTCCCGGACTTCAAACTCATGTTGATCGACGCCCCGCCCATGAAGCCCGACGAGGCATCGAACGTCGCTGCCTGCACCTTGAACTCATCCACCACGCCGGGCGGCGGCGAATAGGCCACCTGCGTCCCCTGCATGTTCGGCGCGCCGTCCATCATGAACTGGTTGCTGCCCGAACGCGTGCCGTCTATCGACATCGTCGACGGCGAACTCGTATCAAACGGCCGCACATAACCCGCCGATTCCGGCGTGAAGATCACGCCCGGCGCCAGCGTCGCCATCGTCAATACCATGCCGTCCTTCAACGGCAGTTCCAGAATCGTCTTGCTGTCCACCACGAAGCCAATCGACGATGATGACGTGTCCAGCAACGGCGTCGCGCTGCTCACCTCCACCACCTGCGACGCCTGCCCTAACTCCAGCGTCACGTTGATCGTCACCTGGTCATTCACACGCACTTGAATGCCGCTGCGTGTCGCGGTCTTGAAGCCCTGGCCTTCCACCTTCACCGTGTAGTTGCCCGGCACCAGCAGCGGGAAGATATAGTCCCCCGTGCTGTTGGTTTTCGAGTTCAGCCGAATGCCGGTATCGACGTTCAGTGCTTCCACACTGGCGCCGGCGATGACCGCTTCGGTCTGGTCGGAAACTCTCCCCAGCAGAGTTCCGCGGGATTCCTGCGCGATGGCCGCTACCTGCAGACACACCACGAGCGTTAGAAACGACAAGGTCCTATGCACTGGCCCTCCCAGAAGGCGCTATGGATTTAACGATTCAGTCGAGTCGATTGATGCGCGGCCATTTGCCACTGGCCGTTGTTTTCTACGTACACCTGCAACGTGCGAACCCGGAAGCTGTCGCGGCCCACCAATTTCACATCCACGAACGCCGTGAGCACGGCAGCCTTCCCATACGAAACTACTTTCCAATCGGAAAACGTGAAACTCTCATACCGCGCCGGACCCGTGGTCACCGCGCGAATGTACTCCTCTTTGTTCTGCAACTGCCCGCCCGCATGGGCGTATTGCAGATCCTCCGCCAGATAGCGCTTCAAGGCACCGGCGTCCTGTTTCACCGCACCCTGGGTCCAGCCCTCCGCCGCTTCCTTCACCCCGTCCTGGGGGCCGGCGGCATAGGCGGCAATCGTTAGCAGCAGAGCAAGAAAGAGGGCACGCATGGTGTCTATCCTTTGCGAAGTCTCTCGACCAGATCCGTCTTCCCACCGACATCGGTAAGCCGGAAATCGCGGCCGTTATACGGATACGTCAGCTTCAAATGGTCCAGCCCCAACAACGCCAGAATGCTCGCATGCAGGTCATGCAGATGTACCGGGTCCTTTACGGCACGCAACCCCAATTCATCGGTTCCGCCGATCACCTGCCCGCCTTTCACACCGCCGCCAGCCATCCAAAGGCTGAACCCATAGGGGTTATGATCCCGGCCCGCCGCGCCGCCCTGCCCGCCATCGGACGTCGGGCTGCGTCCGAATTCGCCGCCCCAGATCACCAACGTGTCTTCCAGAAGCCCGCGCGACTTCAAGTCCGTCAAAAGCCCGGCCACGGCCTTGTCCGTCTGCGCTGCTTTCGCCGCATGGTTCTTATCGCAGTCGATATGCCCGTCCCAATCGGTGGCGTTCATCCCGTTGCCGGACCACACCTGAACAAACCTTACGCCGCGCTCCACCAGCCGCCGCGCCAGCAGGCATCGTCCTCCGAAATCGGCACTCACCGGATCATCCAAACCGTACAGCTTCTTGGTCGCATCGCTCTCGCTGGAGATGTCGGTCGCTTCCGGCGCCGCCATCTGCATGCGAAACGCCAACTCGTACGAAGACAGCCGCGCACTCAACTCCGAATCGCCGTTGCGCGCATCCAGGTGCTGCTGGTTGAACGTCTTCAGCGTCTGTAGCAGATCCTTCTGCTCCTCCGAACTCATGCCCGTAGATGGCTGCAGATTCAGGATCGGATTCCGCCCCGGCCGGAACGACGTCCCCTGGAACGCCGCTGGCAGAAAACCCTGCCCGTACACCGCCGGACCCGACCGCACGCCGCCTTCGAGGAGCACCACGAAGCCCGGCAGGTTCTGGTTCTCCGACCCCAGCCCGTACAGAATCCATGACCCCAAGCTCGGCCGCCCGATCCGAGGCCAGCCATTGTTGATCAGAAACTGCGCTTGCGAATGCGTGAAGCCTTCGTGATAGCAGGAGCGAATCACCGCCAGATCATCGGCGCACTTGGCCGTATGCGGCAGCATGTTCGACACCTCCAGCCCCGATTGGCCCTGCTTGGCGAACTGCCACGCCGACCCCAGTATCACCTGCTCGCTGAACTTGCCGTTTTGGAAGTCTTCATTGCCGAAACTTGCCGGCGGATGCTTGCCGTGCAACTTCCGCAGCAGCGGCTTCGGGTCGAACGTATCCACCTGGCTCGGGCCGCCCTGCATGAATAGCGAGATCACCCGCTTGGCAGTCGCCGGCAAGGTCGCGGCCTGGGGCGCACGCCCTCCTTCTCCCGCCAGCAGATCCGCCGCCGCCAGCCAGCCGATCCCCAATCCCGCGTTCTGCAGAAAGCGCCGTCTCGAAACATCAATCGGCATAGAGAAACTCGCTCATATTGAATACCAGCAGGCAGAGCCGCTCCAGCGAATTGCGCTCCAAATACGCCACCGCAGTAGCCCGCTCTTCCTCCCTGGGAGGCCGGCCCAACGCCATCCGCCAGGCCCACTCCACTTGCGCGCCCTTGTCTTCCCCGGCCTTCTGCGCCACACGTTCGGCAAACCGCTTGGCTTGCCTCGCGCTGAACTCGCTGTTCATCAACGCCAGTGCCTGCGGAGCCACCGTCGATCGCTCCCGCCGCGCGCAACTGGTCGCCGAATCCGGCGCATCGAAGATCTGCAGCAGCGGCAGCGTCAACGATCGCTTCATTTGCAGATACACACTCCGCCGGTTATGTTCCGCCGGATCCGGATGCGCCGGCCACAACTCCGGCATGCGCGCCGCCAGGATCTCTTCTTTCGTCAATGGCGGTATGATACCCACGCCGCCCATCTTCAGATTCAACGATCCGGCAACGGCCAGCACCGTGTCGCGCATCGCATCGCCATCCAGCCGCCGCCGGTTCATGCGGCTCAGATAGTAGTTCTCCGGATCTTTCTGCAGGGCGTCCTTGGCCGCCACGCTTGAAGCCCGGTATGTCTGCGATAGCATCATCAGCCGGTGCATCTTCTTCAGGCTCCAGCCCTGTTGTACGAACTCCGTTGCCAGCCAGTCGAGCAGTTCCGGATGTGTCGGCGCTTCGCCCTGCCGCCCGAAGTCGTTCGGCGTTCGCACCAAGCCCTCGCCGAAGTGCCCCTGCCAGATCCGGTTCACCATCACCCGCGCCGTCAGCGGATGCCCCTCGTCGGTCAGCCATAAGGCCAGCGCCTTGCGCCGCTTTGGAATGAACTCATAGGTGTCCGGCTCAACGATCTTCGGTCCAGGCAATGCCGCCGGGAAGCCCGGTTCTACCTTCTCGCCCTTGTTCTTCCAATCGCCCTTCACCAACACGTGCGTTGGCGGAACCGACTCGTCGTGCCCCAGCACATGCGCCGTCTGCGGCCGCTCCGGCGCTCGCAAATAGGCCTCGCCCACCTTCTGCAGCATCGCCGCCCGGGCCGGATCCGGTGCCGCCGGAGGTGGTGGCGGCACATCGCCCTCGGCCGTCGGCTTCGGAGGAGCACCCGCGCCGCCGCGTGCCGATCCCCGCGGTCGCAGCCCGCGTGCCATACGCTTGGTCGCCTCCGCATGCGCCAACAACGGAAAGCTGCGCGTGCTGGTCTGCACGTCGAACAGGCTGCCTAAATGAATCTCGCGCTCCGTGCTGCCGGAGAAGATCGCCGCCATCTTGTAATAGTCGCGCTGCGTGAAGGGGTCGAACTTATGGTCATGACAGCGCGCGCAGCCCACCGTCAATCCCAGAAAGGCCGCACCGATCGTATCCACGGCTTCCGCCTGCCACTCGGCCCGGAACTGGTCCCCATAGTAGGTGTACTCAATCGGGAAGGAGCCGATCGTAAACAGCGCGGTGCCGATTCGCCGCTTCAGGTTGATCTCCTTCTCCTTCGGCAGCTTCGACGTGCCTTCCAGATCCACACTGGTGGACCATAGCTCGTCCGCCGCCACCTGCTCCTGCAGAAACGTGTTGTAGGGCTTATCGTTGTTGAAGCTTTCAATCACGTAGTCGCGATAGCGCCACGCGCTTACGAAGAAGTGATCCGTCTCAAAGCCCGATGTATCGGCATACCGCACCAGGTCCAGCCAGTAACGGCCCCATCGCTCCCCATACCGTGGCGACTCCAGCAGCTTGTCGATCAGCTTCGCGTAAGCATCGGGCGACGCGTCTTTCAGGAACTCATCCACCTGCTCCGGCGTTGGCGGCAGCCCGTGCAGGTCGAAGTAAGCCCGCCGCACCAGCGTGCGCCGGTCGGCCTCACCCACCTGCGCCAGCCCCTTCTCCTTCAACTTCGCCAGCACGAACGCATCAATCGGATTAGCCGCACCCGCCGGCACCACCGGACGCTCCGGCTTCCGGAAGCTCCACCACACCGCATCCACCTTCGCCTTGCTGTCGAACGCAGCACCGGCGTCGATCCATTTCTGGATGGTGCCGATCTCCGCAGCCGTCAGACTCGACTTGCCGGGCGGCATCCGCAGGCTGCCCTGCCCCTGGATAGCTTGAAAGAGGAGACTCTCGGATGACTTGCCGGGCACCAGCGCCGGTCCGCGTTTCCCGCCCTTCAGCAGCGATTCACGCGATCGCAGATCCAGGCCGGACATCTGCGTGGTGCCATGGCAGACCACACATTTCGAAGAGAGGATGGCCTGCGCGGAAGGGGATTGCGCCGGCAGGAGGGCAGGGAAGAGGGCGGCGAACGGGACTACGAGGGTGAGGGGTGACCTCATGCGGTCGCATCATATCATGATTATCAGTAATCTGCTCCGCCCCACCTGTCATCTGCCCCTAAGCAGTACATAAGACTAAGCTTACTGCCCCTTCGGCACCGCCACGAACCACGTCGCCCCCCCACGGCTCACTTCCAACAGCACCGGTTTGTCCGTGGTCCCCGTCACTTGCGCCCGCAGCGCCTCGATCCCATCCACCGGCTTCCGATTCACCGCCAGAATAACATCCCCCGGCTGTAAGCCCGCCTGCGCACTGGCCCCTTCCGGATTCACATCCATCACCACCAGCCCATCTCGTTCGGCCAACACCGCGCCCGACAGCAGTTCGCTAGTCGCCACTTCCGACGCGGCAGGTGCCGGCGCTTCGCCCAGTTTCACCGGGATCACCGTCTCTTCGCCTTCCCGTGCCACAGTCATCTGCAGTGTCGTGTGCGGACGAGCCTGGGCGGCGTACAACTGCATGCGCCGGAAATCGCGCAGAACGCGTCCATTGATCGCCACCACTACATCGCCCCGCTGCAGGCCGGCTTGCGCCGCCGGGCTGTCGGGGGCCACATCGCTGATTAGCGCCGCGCCCCGCGTGACACCCAAGGCCTGCTGCAACCCGTCCGTCATCGACTGCAACCCCACGCCCAGATATCCGCGCGACACCCGCCCGTTCACCACCAAATCACTCATCACCTGCCGCGCCGTGTTCGACGGCAGAGCCAATCCTACACCGCTACTCGCGCCCGACGGCGAGATGATCGCCGTATTAATGCCGATCATCTGCCCAGCCGTGTTCAGCAGCGGCCCGCCGGAATTGCCCGGATTGATGGCCGCATCGGTCTGGATATAATCGCCTTCGGCCTTCGCGCTGATGATGCCCAGCGTCACCGTGGTGCCTACGCCGAAGGGATTGCCCACCGCCAGCGCATATTCGCCGATCCGCACCCGGTCACTGTTGGCGAACTCGATACTCTGCAGGCCTGCGGCGTCCACCTTCAGCACCGCCATATCGGTCGGACCATCGGAGGCAATGACCTTCGCAGGCAACTCCCGGTCGTCATGAAACTGGACTAGAATCTTCGAGGCGCCGTCGACTACGTGCCGGTTGGTGAGGAGGTAACCATCGGCGGAGACGACGACGCCAGAGCCTTCACTTTGCGACTTGCCGTTCGCCCCCGGCAGGGTAACCAGGATGCGAACCACGCTCGGAAGTGTCCGTTCGACGATGTCGGCAAAGCCACCCTCGGCAAGCAGGGGAGGCGTGATGCGTGATGCGGCCATCGCCTGGCTCGTCAACCCGGATGCGGCCAGCAACAGAATCGCGATCTGTGTCGTTCGGCTCATGTCTCTTCAGATGGATACGCGCCCCAAAAGGTTGGTTAAGCCTTCGTAAAGCTGTCGTAACGTTCGTTAAGGTATGAGGCTGTACTGCCCTCGCTTAAGCCGGCTTAATCCAGAGAGGAAGCGCTGAGTTGCCATGTTAGACTCGCGCCCATGCAGGTTCCCCTGACAGCTAATTTCGTCAGTATTTCCCGCGTCTTCGCGGTGTTTTTTCTTACCAGTGTGATGTGGGCCGATAGCCCGCATGTCGACACCCACCTCGCTTTAGGCGACTCCATTACATTCGGCCTGGATCCCCTTCTCCTTATCACTCCCGGGCCTCTTCCATCGCCGGATGCCTTCACGGGTTATCCCGAGATCATCGCCCGCCAGCTTCGCCTGAACCGCCACAAAAGCCTCAACGCCGGGTGTCCCGGGGAAACCAGCGGCAGCTTCCTCAACGTAGCCGCTCCCGACAATGGCTGCAACAGCCCGCACGTCGAGCCCGGCTTCACGTTCCCGCCCTTCAAGCCCACCGTCGGCCTGCACGTGGCCTACACCGGGTCTCAGATCGCCTATGCCCTGGAGACTCTGAAGACCAACAAGAAGGTCGATCTGATCACGCTCAGCATCGGCGCCAATGACTTGTTACTCGTCGCTCAAACCTGTGCCACGGCGCCTGATTTCGCCCTCTGCGCGCAACAGCAGTTAGCCGCCGTCGTGCTGCCAAACTATGCCCAGAACCTGGCCCATATCCTTACGGCCCTGCGAGTGCAAGGCAAGTATAAGGGCAAGCTCGTGCTGCTGACCCTGTTCGCGCCCGACAACCAGCCCGTTACGCAGCAAGCCGTGCAAGCCCTGAACATGGTGATGCGGGTGGTTGCTACACCCTTCGGCGCCACCTTCGCAGACGGCTACGGCGCCTTCCAACAGGCCGCCGCTCCTTTCAACGGCGACCCTTGCGCCGCCGGCCTCTTAGGCCGCAACCCCGACAACACCTGCGGCCAGCACCCGTCGCTCCGGGGCCAGCAGGTGCTAGCCAACGCCATCCTCTCCGACCCCACCATCAACTAATGGAGGGCGGGTCCCCAGACCCGCGGCCGACGCCCACGTCGGCCAGCCCCCCGGAGTAGCATAGAGAGTATCTCGCCATGCGCTGGATACTCTCCTCCTTCTTCGTGCTCCTCCCGGCGCTTGCCGCCGATGCCCCGGCGCTCCTCACCCAAAAGTGCGCCAAGTGTCACGGAGCCGGCGCGCTGCTCTCCGATCTCGACGTCACCACCCGAGCCGGTCTGCTGAAAGGCGGCAAACACGGCCCGGCCATCGTCCCCGGCGACTCCGCCAAGAGCCGCCTGTACCAACTCGTCAGCGAAGGCAAGATGCCGCCTGGCGGACGCCTCGACGCCGCCGAACTCGCCGCCATCCGTTCCTGGATCGACGCCGGCGCCACCATGGCCGATTCCTCCGCCTCCAAAGCCAAGCGCTCCTGGTGGGCCTTCGAGACCCCCAGGAAGACCCCAGGCTTTGAAACCATCGACGCGTTCCTCCTAGCAAAGCTGAAAGAAAAAGGCCTCACTTATAACCCCAAGGCCGACCATCGTACCCTCATTCGCCGCCTCTACTTCGACCTCACCGGCCTGCCTCCAAATCCCGAAGACTACAACCAGTCCTACGAAGCCGCAGTCGACAAGCTCCTCGCCTCCCCGCAGTATGGTGAGCGCTGGGGACGTCACTGGCTCGACGTCGTCCGCTTCGGCGAAACCGACGGCGGCGAGCACAACTTCGAACGCTTCAACGCCTGGCCCTATCGCGATTGGGTCATCCAATCCATCAACGCCGACAAGCCGTACACCGACTTCATCCGCGAACAACTCGCCGGCGACATCCTCTTCCCGCAAGACCCCAAGAAGGTAGCTGCCACCGGCTTTCTGGTCGCCGGCCCGTGGGACTCCGTCAGCGCCGTCCTCAATAAAGATGAAGCCCTCCGCGAGCAGGCCCGCTATGACGAACTCGACGACATGGTCACTACCACCGCCCACAGCTTCCTGGCCATGACCGTGAACTGCGCCCGCTGCCATGACCACAAGTTCGACCCCATCCCCACCCGCGACTACTACCGCATGACCGCCTTCTTCAACGCCGTCGGCTTTGGCGAGCGCGAAGTGGGCACCGACGAAGCGCGTGCCGCCCGCGAGGCTTACCTGAAGCCGCTGCGCAAACAGATGGATGGGATCAAGGCGCGTTTAGGCGATATCGACGATCCCGTGCGTGCCCGGCTGCTGTTGGCCAAGATGAAAGCCTTCGACCAGCAGCGGGCCGCCGAGCCGCGCCGCATCCCCGTCAATCCCGTCTTCAATCGCAACGCCTTTCAAGCCATTACCGCGAAGCAGTTCCGCTTCGTCGTCACGGGCAACAACGGCAAGGCCGCGCCGAAGCTCGCCTATGTCGAACTGCTACCGGCCGGCAAGCGCATCGACAATTGGACCGGTACCGCTGCTGCCAGCGCCGACCAGCGGCAGGTGCTCACCATCGACCTGGATACTCCCGCGGCGGTCTCCGAGATCCGCTTTGCCAGCGATCCGGTACGCGGTTCGGCCACTGGCTCCGTTACCGTCTACCGCCTCGAAGCCGATGGCAAGGAAGTCGCCTCTTCCATGGATCACGTCAACCGCAACGAAGTGGACGTGCCCTCGGTCGCCGACGAGGAAGTCGTGGCGCAACTTAGCGCCGACATCCGCTCCAAACGCGATGCGGTGCTGGCTGAGATCAGGGCCGTGCAGCAGCAGATGAACCAGGCGCCTTCCGTGTCGGTGCTATATGCCGCCAAGCCTCGTGATCCCGAAAAGTCGTACCTGCTGGAGCGCGGCAACGTTCGCCGCAAGACCGAAGAGTTGACGCCCGGTATCCTCAGTGCCGTTGGCGGCGATCTGCCGGCGACGGCAACCTCCGCCGAGCGCCGCCTGGCGCTGGCCAACTGGATCGCCGACAAGCGCAATCCGCTGACGGCCCGCGTGATGGTGAATCGCATCTGGCAAGGCCACTTCGGCACCGGCATTGTCGGCACGCCCAGTGACTTCGGCATCAATGGCGACCGGCCATCGCACCCGGAACTGTTGGATCACCTTGCCATCGGCTTCATGGAGAACGGCTGGAGCATGAAGTGGCTGCATCGCCAGATTGTGATGACGGACGCGTATCGCCAAACCTCCGCCATGAACGCGAAGGCGCATGCGGTGGACGCCGGCAATCGCCTGCTGTGGCATATGCCAATGAAGCGCATGGATGCCGAGATGCTTCGCGATTCCATGCTGGCTGTCACTGGCAACTTGAGCCTGCAAGGCGGCGGCCCCAGCTACCTGCTGCAGAAGAAGGGCGGCGGCGGATCGTATATCTATGCGGCGCTCAACAACGATGGTCCCGAAGTCTGGCGGCGCGCTGTGTACCGCTTTGTCGTGCGCGGCGGCGAGCGTATCATGATGGACAGCTTCGACTGTCCCGATCCTTCCGTCGCCACGCCGCAGAGGGCGGTTTCGAACACGCCCGTGCAGGCGTTGACGATGATGAACCACGAGTTCGTCATCAAGCAGGCGGGGCTGCTGGCAAAACGGCTGGAGAGCGGAGCCGCAACGGGGGACGCCCGGGTGCAGCGTGCCTATGCCTTGCTGTTCGGCCGCGAAGCCACGGCCAGCGAAGTCGCCCGCGCCAATCGTTTCCTTAGCAAGCAAAGCCTGACCGCCCTCTGCCGAGCCCTATTCAATTCCAATGAGTTCCTCTATGTGCCGTAAGACTCTTCGCAAACCAACACGACGCGAACTGCTGTGGGAGATCGGCGGCGGCCTGGCCGGCCTCGCGTTGGCGCAGATGGAAGCTAAGGCCGCGCCAAAGGGCACGCATCACACGCCCAAGGCCGAGCACCTGATCATGATCTCGCTGCCCGGCGGCATCAGCCACATCGACACGTTCGACTATAAGCCGGAACTGGCCAGGAACCACGGCAAGGAGACGCAAGGCGCCAATACCATCAAGCCCTTCTTCGGCAAGCGCGGCACGGTGATGAAGAGCCCCTGGGAGTTCAAGCAGTACGGGCAGAGCGGGCAGTGGGTATCGGACATGCTGCCACACCTTGCCAAACGCGTGGATGACATCACCTTCCTGCACGGCATGGTGTCGCGCAGTAACGCGCATGGGCCCGCGATCTTCCAGATGTCCACCGGCTTCATCTTCCAGGGCTTCCCTTCGGTTGGCTCATGGATCAGCTATGGGCTGGGTCCAGGGAACGAGAATCTGCCGTCGTTCGTGGTGCTGCCCGATGCGCGTGGACTGCCGCCCTGCGGGGTCGCCAACTGGGGCAACGGCTTCCTGCCCGCGGCGCATCAGGGCGTGATCTTCGGGGAAGAGAAGACGCCGATCGCCGACCTGCGCCCGCCCGCTTCCATCAGCGAAGCGGAGCAGGCCGCGACTTACGATCTGCTGACCGAATTGAACGAAGAGCATCTGAAGCAGAACCCTGGCGAGGATGCCCTGGTTGCCCGCATCAAGGCCTATCAGCTTGCGGCGCGCATGCAGGTGACCGCGCCGGAGGTGACCAGCATTGCCGGCGAGACCGAAGCCACGAAAGCCAGCTATGGCCTCAATGATCCGGTCACGCGGCCGTTCGGTTATAACTGCCTGCTGGCCCGGCGCCTGGTGGAGAAGGGCGTGCGCTGTGTGCAGTTGTTCAATGGCGGCCACTTCGGTGCGCCGCGAGTAAACTGGGACGCGCATGAGGACCTGGTGGCGAATCACAGTAAGAATGCGCGCGTGCTCGATCAGCCGGTAGCGGCCCTGCTGGCGGACTTGAAACAGCGCGGACTGCTGTCGAAGACGCTGGTTGTGTTCACGACTGAGTTCGGCCGGTTGCCGATCAGTGAAGGCTTGGGTGAAGGCGGCCGCGACCACAACCCCGAAGGCTATACGAGCTTCATGGTGGGCGCCGGACTGAAGCCGGGTATTGCGTTCGGTTCTACGGATGAGCTTGGCTATAAGGCGGAGCGGCCGATCACGGTGTACGATCTGCATGCCACGCTGCTGCACCTGATGGGCATTGATCATACGCGGCTGACGTTCTATCACAATGGCCTGAATCGCCGGTTGACCGATGTGCATGGCCACGTGATCCGCGAGATCCTGGCCTGACCATGCTGGTGCTTCTGCGAGGGCTGCCGGGCAGCGGCAAGAGCACGCTCGCCCGAGCCCTGGCACCTGTGTTGGACGCGGTTGTTTTGGATAAGGACGTGGTCCGTGCGGCGCTGTTTCCCGCAGGGACCATTGAGTACTCGAGCGAGCAGGATGACCTGGTCATCGACGCGATGCTGCTGGCCGCTGAGTGGCATTTGCCGAAACGCAGCCTGATCCTGGATGGGCGTACGCACGGACGCGTGGCTCAAGTGGAACGCGTGCGGCGGTTCTGCGTGGAGCGCGGCGTGAAGCTGTTGATCGTCGAGTGTGAATGCCCGGTGGATGTGGCGATTGCACGGGTGGAAGCCGAGCCCAGGCATTTGGCGGCGAATCGCAACCGGGCCTTGGTGGAGCGCATCGCCGCGAGTTGGGAGCCGCTGCCGTGGCCGGTGGTGCGTGTGGATATGACGGCGC
>JAEUQF010000310.1 GCA_016789745.1 Bryobacterales bacterium | reverse complement strand
CCCCAATGAACTGCATCTCGTCAACCCCCTGACGCGTACCGATGACTTCGTTCCACTGACAAGTGCACCTACCGCTCTTGCCCTCTCCGCCAATGGCCAGAGGGCCGCCGTCGGTCACGCCAACGCCGTCTCCATCGTCGATCTGCAGTCGCGGACCGTGGAGAAAGTAATCCCGACCAGCATCATACCCGCCACTCTGGTGCTGGCCGGCGATTGGGTTTACGCATTCTCTGCTCGTGGCGGCCAGGTTGCGCGCATTTCAACCGGGGTTCCGGCAACGCTGGACCCCGGCGCTACCTTCAGCCGGCTGACGGCTTCCGGCAACCTTGCATACTTCGGTCTTGCCGGCTATGGCAATCCCGCCCGAATCGACGTCAGCGCAGGCGGAACTTCGGCGCACTACTTTTCCCTCTCATCCGGTATCTGCAATGGCCTTTGGACCAGCGACGATGACCGCCGCGTGTACAGCGCCTGCGGCGATGTATTCCGCACGTCGGAGGTTCTGGAGCAGGACCTAGCCCCCAACGGCAAGCTATCCGCCGCGACATACGGCGTCCTTTGGGTAACGCACGCCGCCAACCGGCAGCAGTTCGCGGCCCTGGTACGCCCGGACGGAACCGCCACTCCCCCGCCACCCGACGTACAGATCTATGGCGACGATGGCTTACCGCTCTTGGGCCGTCTGCGTCTGAGCCCCAGGATCGAGGCCGGCATCACCTACCCCCTCGCCGGCAAGTGGCTCTTCTGGAACCAGGGCGCAACACACCTGTTCGCCGTTGCACAGATCAACCTCTCCGGTTTGACGGCCGAACAGCAGGCCTCTCCACCGCTGTCCCAGTTCAGCGTCGAAACAGTTCCAGTCGCCGATGTTCTGGGCTGCACCATCTCCGTTACCCCACAGTCGCCCACCCTGTCAGGCGCCGGCGGTACCGTCGAGGTCAGTGTCCAAACCGCGCCCGCATGCTCCTGGACCGCCGCCGTCACTACCGCGACCTGGCTGACGATCACCACGCCGAGCGGGTCCCCCGACTTGTTCTATTCCAGCGCCGGCCCGGCAACGCTCATCCTCCGTGCCGAACGCAACAACACCGGCGCGCCCCGTTCGGCCACGGTTACCATCGCCGACACCAGCATCACGGTGACGCAACCCGTCCCGGATCCTCTCGTGGTCGCCGTCACGTCTGTCTCTGCCCTCGCCTTCACCCACACCGCCACCGTGCAGGTAACCGCCACGGGCCCAGGACTCCCCTGGACCGCCTTCTCCAACGTCCCGTGGATCACGATCCTCGACAGCCCGAATCGCTTCGGGACCAGCGCCATCTCCTACCGCGTCGCCGGCAATTCCGGCCCGCCGCGCACCGGCACAATGACGGTGGCCGGCCGGACCGTTACCATAAACCAGGCCGCTGCCAGCCTCTCCGACGGGTTCCGATTCGTGCCCGTCACGCCCTGCCGCATTGCCGATACGCGTCTTGCCGGCGGTGCTTTCGGACAACCCGTCATGCAGCCCGGCACACAGCGTGACTTTCCGGTTCCCAGCAGTTCCTGCGGGATTCCCGCCACCGCGCGCGCCTATTCCCTCAACGTCACCGTCGTGCCCCATGAGCCGCTTGGCTATCTCACGCTCTGGCCCGCCGGGCAGCCCCGTCCTTTTGTCTCCACGCTCAACTCCTTCGACGGCCGCATCAAAGCCAATGCCGCCATCGTTCCCGCGGGCGCCTCCGGAGCCATTAGCGCTTTCGTCACCAACCGTGCGGACGTCATCCTCGACATCAACGGCTACTTCGTCTCCTCCACCGTCAATGCCGACGCCCTGGGGTACGTAAGGGTCACCCCCTGCCGGCCCATCGACACTTCATCCTCCGGCGCAACGCTGGCGGCCGGCGAGACACGCACCTTCAATCTCGCATTCGCCTGCTCCGGCTCCGTGTCCAGTCTCGCCAAGGCCCTGGCCTTGAACGTCACCGCCACGCCGCGCTCCGGCGGACTCGCCTATCTCACCGTCTGGCCTACCGGGCAGCCCCGGCCCACCGTCTCGACGCTCAATTCCTTCACTGGCGTCAGAACCTCCAATGCCGCCATCGTCGCCACCGGCGCCAATACTTCCATCAGCGTGTACGTCACCGATCGCGCCGATATCGCGATCGATGTGGTTGGCTACTTTAGCGACTCGTCCACCATCGGGGCATCCTTCTTTCCGCTAGCCCCATGCCGCCTGCTCGACACCCGTACGGCGGACGGTCCCTTCGGTGGGCCCGCGCTTACCGGCAACCTGCCGCGTAACATCTTGCTGCCGGCGGAGAACGCCTGCGGCATCCCTGATAGAGCGCACGGCCTTTCCTTGAATGCCACCGTCGTGCCGCCCGGCCAGTTGAACTCCCTCACCCTGCTCCCGTACCTACAGCAGGCCTTCACCCCGAGCCAGACCACCACGTTGCACGCTCCGGATGGCGTCGTCACCTCCAATGCCGCCCTGGTGACCTCACTGCCAGGACTTTATCTTGCCATCACCGCTTACGCTTCGGCTCAGACTCACCTGATCCTGGACGTCAACGGTTACTTCGCACTCATCTACGCACCCTAATGCCGCAACGATACTGCACCTCTGTGCTACGATCCGGGCAAATGTCTCCCGGCCCGGTCCGGCCCCTGTCTGCGCTTGTTCTCTTCTTTCTCCTCGCTCCCTTCGCATTCCCCCAAAACACCCGCCTCCCCTACCGCCCCATCGCTGCCCAATGGGCACTGAACCGCATTGTCATGGTGTCCACCGGCCCGAACCAACTCCATCTGTTCGACCCCGCCACCCACACCACCGAAAGCATCGCCCTGAACGCCGCGCCTGTCTCGCTCTCCATCAGTCCCAACGGCCTTTTCGCCGCCGTTGGTCACGCCGGTTCCGCCTCTTATGTGAACCTCACCACCCGCCTGGTCACCCGCACCTATACCTATCCCACATCCCCCTTCCCGCCTGCGGAAGTCATCCTCGGCGCCGATACTCTCTATGTCTTGCCGAAGGCCGGTTCCGCCTACCCCTACGCCATCCGTCTCGACACCGGCAGCGACACCACCCCCGGCTACTACACCGCAAGCGGCGCCAGCCTCCATCCCAACGGCAGTGCCATCTTCGCCATGTCGGAATCGGAAAGGCCCGGCAACGTCCTCCGCCTTGCAACGGAACCGCCCGGCATCCTCCAACCACCGCAGACCGTGACCCCCGCTGCCGGCGACTTCTGCGGACAGGTCTGGTACTCGCCCAATGGCGCCCGGCTTTACAGCCGTTGCGGATCGACGGCCACCTTCCCACCCGCGCCGCAGGAACCGCTCTCCTTCGCCGGCAGGTTCTCGCCCACCCCCGTCCAGGCCTTCGCCGAATCCCTCACCCAACGCATCGCCTTTGTCCCTGCCACCGCCGACAGCGCCAATCAGATCCTCCTGCTCAACAGCACCAACTACGCCGAAATCGGCCGCCTTGCACTCCCCACCTTCACCACCGGTGGCCGCACCTTCCAGGGACAGGGCCGCCACCTCTTCTTCCAACTGGATGCGAACGGCGCCACCTCCCTCACCGCCATCTACCAGGCCGACCCGGCTTCCGGTATTCTCAACGACTTCGCCATCCACACCTATGCGCTCTCCCCTCCTGCCATTTGCACGGCCACCTTCTCCGCCGCCGCCCTCAGCATCCCCAGCGAGGGTGCACTCCGCACCGTCAACGTACAGGCCGCGCCGGAGTGCGTCTACTCCGCCGCATCCTCCGCCAGTTGGGTCCAGATCGTCAGTGGCGGCACAGGCTCCGGCAACTCCGCCCTGCGCCTCCACATTCAGGCCAACACCGCCTCGCAGGCGCGCACCGCCACCGTCACCCTCGGCCCCCAATCTCTCACGATTACCCAAGCCGCCGCCCCTGCCACCATTCCTGCCCAGTTCTCCCTCAGCTACGACGTCATCGACGCTGCCTACAGCAGGCCTCTCGACCGCATCATCCTCGTCACTTCCTCCCCCGATGAACTGCACCTGCTCGACCCTGTCACCGGCTCTGATCAGTTCGTTAACCTCCCTTATCCCCCGCAGTCCGTCGGCCTGTCTCCCGATGGCCTGAAAGCCGCCGTCGGACACGCCGGCTTCGTCTCCCTTGTCCACCTCCAGGGCCGGGCCCTCGATCGCGTTGTCCCTTCCTCCCTCGATTCACATGCCGTCTTGCTCCCCGCCGAACCCTGGCTCTACACCATGTCCACCCGTGGTGGCCGGCTCCTCAATACCTTTACCCACGCCGCCCGTTCCCTCCCGGCCTTCTCCGTCAATGCCGCCGATACCTTCTTCCGCCCGCATGCCTCGCCCAACTTCGCCTACACCGGCTATCCGCCCCTCTATCGCCTGAACATTGATGGCACAGACCCGGCCGTCACTCCCATCGGCATCAGCACGCCCTGCCCGGCCTTCTGGTCCAGCCAGGATGCCACTCGCCTGTTCAACGCCTGCGGCGCCGTCCTGCGCTCCTCATCCAACCCCAATGAGGATGGCACGCTGCTAAGCGGCACCCTTTCCGGCCTCAGTGGTGGCAAGCCCGCCGCCTGGATCACCCACTCCACCGTGCGACAACTCACCGCCGCTCTCGTCCCTGCCGCCGCCGATCCCGAAATCCAACTCTACGGCGACGACCTATTGCCCCTGCTCCACCGCATCCCGCTCACCCCTCGCCCCGGCGACACGCCGCTCGCCACCCGCGGCCGCTGGCTCTTCTGGAACCAGGCCGCCGACAAACTCTACGCCATCACCCAACTCGACATCGCCCGCATCACTCTGCCGGCGTCCACCCCACTTGCCGAGTTCGCCATCGAAACCGTCCCTGTTCTCAGCCTCAATCCCTGCACTTACTCCATCAACCCCACGAACCTCTCTGCTCTCGCTGGCCAAACCACCTCCACCATCGTTGTGCAAACGCAGCCCGCCTGCCCCTGGACCGCCGTGCTCACTCAGGATTGGCTCAGTTTCACGGTGAATAATGCGCCTGTCCGCTTCTATTCCGGCTCTGGCCCCGGCTCTCTCAACGTGGTTGCTGAAACCTATGCCGGCAACGTCGCCCGCACCGCCAACTTCACCGTTGCCGGCATCTCCCTGACGCTCACCCAATCCCCTCCCACCCCCATCAACGTCTCGCCCCTGTCCATCTCCTCGCCGGCCACCGGCACCAACGCCGGCATCCTGGTGGCCTCCACCGGCGCCGCCTGGAACGCCGTGTCCAATGTCCCCT
This sequence comes from Bryobacterales bacterium, assembly GCA_016789745.1. Lineage (GTDB taxonomy): Bacteria > Acidobacteriota > Terriglobia > Bryobacterales > Bryobacteraceae > CADEFT01. The sequence continues at coordinate 514 of JAEUQF010000310.1, read as the reverse complement.
GGATCACCATCCTCAGTGGCGGCAACTTCTCCACCGGCTCTGGAATCGTCGGCATTCGTGTCGACCCGAACGGCGGCGAACCCCGCACCGGCACCATCACCGTCGGCACCCGCACCGTCACCGTCACCCAAGCCTCCGGCACCCTGCTCAGTGGGATGCGCTTCGTTCCCGTCACTCCCTGCCGTGTCGCCGACACTCGCGGCGCCACCGGCGAAACCGGCCCGTTCGGCCCGCCCCTCCTCGCCGCCGCCACATCGCGCGACTTCCCCATCCCTTCCGGCCGTTGCGCCATCCCAGCCGACGCCGCTGCCTACTCCGTTAACGTCACTGTCGTGCCCAGCGGCCCGCTCTCCTATCTCACCCTCTGGCCCACTGGCCAACCCCGCCCGCTGGTCTCCACTCTGAATTCCTTCGATGGCCGCATCAAAGCCAACGCCGCCATCGTTCCCGCGGGCACCAACGGAGCCATCGCCGCGTATGCCACCGACGCCACTCACCTCATCCTCGACGTAAA
>JAEUQF010000292.1 GCA_016789745.1 Bryobacterales bacterium | reverse complement strand
GTGGATGAAAGCCGCCGAAGCCGGACACCTGCAGGCGGCCTTCCATGTGTCGATGGTCTATCGCGGCGGCGCGGGCGTGAAGTCCGATCCGGCGCTGTCGGCCAAGTGGGGCAAGCTCTACGACGAAAAGCGCGTGCGCATTCCTTAGTGCGCCAGCTTTAGTGCCGTGAGTTGCCGTAGCAGCGGCAACTCCGCCTCAGACCGCACTTCGACGCGCACGCCGCGGCCTTCGGGATACCGCGGTGCCTCATCCAGCAGCGGTGCCAGTTCCGCCGGTGCCGCCGTCACGGCCTTTTCGCCTAAAATATACGAAGCCCAGAAACAGCCTTCCCTCACGCTCATCCAGACAATAGTGCGCTTGCCCTTCATCACCCGCAGGCTGGGCGGCACCTTCTTAGAATAGGCCTTCCATTCGGTTAGGTTCGCGCCATACGCGGCGGCCAATTCCCCCAGCCACGCATGCCACGCACCCTCAGCCGGCCCCATCGCCGTCAACTCCGGCGGCACTACTTCAAATACGTGTTTAGCCATTTGCTCACCTCGTCATAGAAGAAGCGGCTATCTTCCGGTTTCAGAATCCAATGATTGGCGTCCGGAAACACAATCAGCCGGCTGGTGATGCCCAACCGCTGCAGCACGGACCAGTTCTCCAGCGTCTGGTTCAACGGCACCCGGAAGTCGTTCTCGCCAACGGTCAGCAGAATCGGTGTCTTGAAGTTCGCCGCAAAGCGGATCGGATTCTGTTCCTTCCACACCTTGCCCTGTTCCCACACCGGACCGCCGGCCATGATCTCGCGGTGATAGATGGAGTCGCTGGTGCCCCATTGCGATTCCATATTGATGAGCCCCGCATGGCTGATCAGGCAGCGATAGCGTGTGGTGGTGGCCTGCAGCCAGTTCGCCAGGTGGCCGCCATAGCTCGCCCCGCCCGCGCACTGCCGGCTGCCGTCGATGAACGCATAGCGCTTGATCGCCTCATCCGCCGCTTCGTTCAACTCCTCACCCGGCCCGCGCAGCGGATCGCCCAGCATCACCTGCGCGAACTTCTCGCCGAACCCCGTCGACCCCGTATAGTTCGTCAGCAGCACCACGTAGCCGTTCGCCGCCAGCAGATGATAGTTCCAACGCAGCGTGATCTCATCGCGCCACATCGTGTGCGGACCGCCGTGGATCAGCACCAGCAGCGGATACTTGCGGCTCTCGTCGAACCCTGGCGGCAGCGCCATCATGTTGTGAATCGTGCGCCCGTTCTTCGCGGAGAAGGTGAAATGCCGCAGCGGCTGCCAGTCGATCTCCGCGGCCTTCTCCCGATTCACGCTCGTCAGAAACCGGTGCGCACCGGTGGCCGGATCGATCCGCACCACCTCTGCCGGCTGCACCGCGCTGCCCCACAACCCGATCAGAAACGCCCCCTGCTCCGGGGCCTGCAACGCCGTGAACGTGCCGTTCTTCTCCTGCACCACCACCTTCGGCTCGCCACCCGCCGCGGGAATGGAGAACACCCGTTCGTTGCCTTTGTCTTCGGCCGTCATGTACACCGTGCGCGAGTCCGCCGACAGAGCCACGGAGTTCACGCTCAGATCCGCCCTCCCACTAACCACCTGCGGCGCCCCCATCGCCGGCCAAGCAAACCGGGTCAGCCGTGTCAGGTTGTAAATCTTACGATTATTGGGTTCTTGCTGCACGTACAGCCACTTCCGATCGGGAGAAAACTGCGCATGGGAGTAGCTGTTTTCGGCACCCGGCGTCAGCACCTTAGGCTCGCCCCCGCCCACCGGCACAGTGTATAACCGCAGCACCGTCTCCGCCCGTGCCGCCTCATGGCGATTCGTCATGGCCGTGAACACCACCGACTGTCCGTCCGGCGCCCACACGGCCTGCAACTCATCGCTCCCCGGCGTCGTCGCGCCCGCGAAGCCCTTCTCGTTCACCAGAGCGCTGCCCGCCAGCAGGTCGCGATGCTTGCCCGGCTCATTCACGGCCTGCACCATCAGGTGCGTCTGCAGGTCGTCCATCCACGTATCCCAATTGCGAATGGGAAATGCATCGTAGACACGGGCGCGATATTTGCGCCCCTTCCGTTCCGCCGCCGCCTTCTTGTTCTCTTCCTCATTGCGCGTGCCGGGATACACCCGACTCGGGAACAACAGCGACTTGCCGTCCGGGCTCCATTGCGGCCCACCTGCGCCTGTCGAAATCGCCGTCACGCGCTGCGCCTCACCGCCGGTCACCACGTCGATCACGTAAATCTGGTTCACCTCATCGCCCTCGCGCTTGGCCGAGAATGCGATGCGCCGGCTGTCCGGACTCCATGCCGCCCCGCCCTCGCCGCCCTTCGACGACGTAAGCCGCCGCGCCGCCGCACTGCCATCGGCGGGCACCAGCCACAAATCACTCGATTGATTCGCCGGATCGTAGTTCGGCTCAATCAGCGTGAACGCCACCCACCTCCCATCCGGTGAAACCACGGGGCTGGTGACGCGCTTCATCATCCACAACGTCTCATGGGTGATCGGCGATTTCGCCTGAAGCGGAATCAGAAAAGCAGCAGCAAGCGCGAGAGCAGCAACCATACCGAAAGTATAGCGGCGTACCGGACTCACCCCGCCGGGAAGTATTCCGCGATGAGCATGATCGGCCGGCCGCCGGAGATCACCCGGTATGCCCGCGCGATCAGCCCCCGCGGCGGATCCCCGAAGTGCGCGTTCGCCCCGCCCGCCGGCACCCGCCAGACCCGCAGAATCTCCTTCCGCGTCTCCAGCTTGTGTTCCACCCACAGGCGGCCCAGCGGCCGGTTCGTCGTCACCAAGTCTTCGCGCAACCCCGCCGGCAAGGCGTCCAGGGCGATCTGCGATTCGGCATAGACGTAGTTGCGGCCGCTGTTGACTCCCTGCAGCAGAATCTCGCGCCGCATCAACAACTGCCCCGGCACGACGCCGAGTTCCTCCACCGCCGCTTCTGCCGGTGCCGTGGCCAGTGCCAGCTTCACCAGCCGGATCGGCTCCTCAAACGCGGCTTCCACTATATCGGTGAGTGTGCCGTCGCTGATTAGCAGAATCCGCTGCAGCAGGCCAAGTGTGTGTATATCGACATTGCGAATCGTGGCAAGAAATCCGGGCGCGGGCGTCGGGCTAGAGTGCTCCATCTCTACCTCCTATTGTGCCTGGGTGCTGTGGTACAGTGCTCAAAACCTTGGGAAACGCAAAGCGTGCGCTCATCGCAGTGCTGGGGCTGGCCGCGACGCTGGTTGCGCAGGCCCCGCCACCGGATGCCCGCATGATGCGCGGGGACGATGTGCGCTGGGCGGACCCCAACTATGACGACAGCCATTGGGAGCGGATTCCGGCGAAGCGATTTACGCGGTGGGAGGAGTGGCGGGAGAACCGGCTGTGGATCCGGTCGCGGCTGGAAATTCCGAGAGATCCGGAACGCTGGACCCTGGTGGTGCGGTGCCAATGCGAGGTCTATCTGAATGGAAAGAGTCTCGGGCATGGAACGCCGAAGGACGACACCTCGTCGCGACCCGTTTTGTTGTGGCTGCCGCCTGACACACGGGCCGGTCCGGCTTTGCTGGCCGTACGCTATCGGTTGTTCCCGGGGCACGAGTTGATAGCGGCGCAATGGCGCAGTGGCAATTTCACTTTAGTTCCGAGGGAAAGCTTAGTGCCCACCCTAGAGCAGCTAACGCGTCGGAGCTATTCCGCTTATCTGGTTTGCCTGGTGCTGCTGGCGATGCTGGCGAGCCTGTGGGGACAGCGGTTTGACCCGCTGGCGAAATGGATTTGTGCCTATCTGGGGCTCGCCGGACCGGTTATCCTTCCCTCGCAGCAGGACTGGGGATTGAACCTCCTGGCCCGCTTTGCGTGGGCCCCGATCTTTGCCGCTCCTCTACGTGCGATCGTTTTGGCCGTGTTGGCTCTGCTGGTGGGGGTACCGTTGCGCGCCCGGTGGTTTGGGCCGTTTCTCGCACTGGTCGCAGTATCGCGTGGGATGTATGTCACGGTACTCCTGTCCGAATCTCCACCGGGTTGGACGCCCTTGGCCATTTACCTGTACCAGTTCCCGGCGGTGGTTGAACTCGGGCTGGGAATCTGTTTTTTGTACAAAGCAAGAAGGCTCGACTGGGAACGCCGTTTGCTGATTAGTATTGCGCTCCTGACGGTGCTCTCCAGCCTGCTGGGGCGCGTCACCATCGGCTCGCTTGTGATCCCAGGGGGAGTTCGGGAATTGCGCGGGACAGCCTCGTGGGATGCCATCGCGTCCCAGGCTTTCGCGGTTCTCGCTGTCGTTTTTCTGATCCGCCGGTCGCGGGAACGGAAGGCCGAAGAGGCTCGCATGAGAGGGGAGTTAGAGGCCGCGCGGAGTGTGCAGTCGCTGTTACTTGGGCAGTCGCTTCCCGCGGGTATTGAGGCGGTCTACTTACCGGCAAGCGAGGTGGGGGGCGATTTCTATCAGTGCTGGGGTACGGCGGCGGGTACCATGTTGGTGGTGGGGGACGTGTCGGGCAAAGGGATGCCGGCGGCGATGACGGTGTCGACCATCATAGGCGCTCTGCGAGCATTTCGGAATCTGCCTCCGGCCGAGTTGCTCGCGGCCTTGAACCAGATGTTGGTGGGGCACGGCGGATTCGTAACTTGCTGTTGCGTGCTGGCCTCGGCGGACGGGTTGCGGATCGCCAATGCCGGGCAGCCAGCGCCCTATCTGGATGGTGAGGAGTTCGCTGTGGAGCCAGGATTGCCGCTGGGTATTGTGGCCGATACAGCGTATGCCGAGGCAAGCGCGGTGCGCCCCGCGATTTTGACGCTGGTCTCTGATGGCGTGATCGAGGCGGCGAATGCATCGGGCGAATTGCTGGGATTCGAACGGGCACAGGCGTTGATGGGCAAGCCCGCGAAGGAAGTGGCGGAAGCGGCTCGCGTTTGGGGGCAGACGGATGACATCACCGTAGTAAGGTTGCGGCGCTCATGACTCGCTTCTGTATCGCGGTGCTGGCACTAAACGCCGTTCTGTACGCGCAGGCTCCGCCACCGGATGCCCGCATGATGCGTGGGGATGATGTGCGGTGGGCGGATCCCAAACATGACGACAGCCACTGGGATCTCATCGCTAAGAAAGGCCTGACGCGCTGGCAGGAATGGCTGGAGAACCGGCTATGGATCCGCTCGCGGATCGTGATCCCGGAGAGTGCCGATCAGTTGGCGCTGGTGGTGCGGTTCTGCCTCTGCGAGGTCTATCTGAATGGGGTGCTGGTGGGGGCACTCGGCGACCTCAGTCAGCCGAGACCTCTTAATGTGTCGCGGGTCGCGGTGTTGTGGCTACCGCGCGACGTGGAGCCTGGCCCGCGGGTTCTGGCCATCCGCCACTATCTACCGCCCGGGTACGAGGTGGTTGCTGCGCTTTGGCGCTATGGCCATCCGCAACTGGTGCGGTCGCGGGATGTGCCGGCCGCTTTGGAGGGCGCGTCACGATTGTGGTTCCAGGAGACGGCTTTCCTGCTGTCCTTGGTGCTGACGGCCTTGCTGGCAGGTTTATGGGGCCAACGCTTCGATCAGCTTTCCAGGCTAATCTGTGCTTACCTCATCCTCAGCGGGCTCACTTCCCTCTTATATATGGACTGGGGCCGGGAAGGGACTACCGTTCGAGCCTTTCTGGCGATCGTGGCGGCGGCGCCCTTGCCGGCGATTGTCCTGGCCGTGATGGCGAACCTCGGCAATGTCCCGCTGCGTGCGTGGTGGTGGGGCCCGTATCTTGCAGTAGTTGTGGTTCCTCGTGCGCTATGGATGGCCGGCTCCTGGGCAGCAAGGCCTCCCGTTTGGACACCGTGGGCGTCGTACCTTTACTTGGCGCCTGTCGTTTGGGCAATTGGAGCCGGCCTCTGGTGCCTTTGGAAAGTGGAGGGGAAGGATTGGGCGCGGCGGGTCCTGATCCTAGCCGGGCTGGCAACGTTGGTGCTGAGTCTGCTGGCGCGGGTGGCGATCGGTTCAGTCATCACCGCTGGGGGCATCTCTCAATTTGGCGCTGTGCTGGCTTGGGACCGCCTGTCTAACGTGGTATTCGGCATTCTGGCCGCCGTCTTCCTGGTACGTCGGGCACGCGACCGCCGCACCGAAGAATCGCGCATGAAGAGCGAGCTGGCGGCGGCGCGCAGCGTACAGTCCCTGCTACTGGGCCAGTCGCTACCGGCAGAGGTTGAAGCGGTCTACGTGCCTGCGAGTGAGGTGGGCGGCGACTTCTACCAAGTCTGGCAAAACCGGAACGGCACCATGCTGGTGATCGGCGACGTGGCTGGCAAAGGACTCCAGGCGGCACTAACCGTCGCCACCGTGGTCGGGGCAGTGCGCCGGTCGCGCGATCTTATGCCGGGCGAGTTACTCGCCGCCTTGAATGAGGCCATGCAGCAGCAAGGCGGGTTCATCACCTGCTGCTGCGTGTTGGCCACTCCCGGCGAGTTGCGGATCGCGAGTGCCGGGCATCCATCGCCTTATCTGGACGGCGTGGAGCTGGCCCTGGAGGCAGGGTTGCCGCTCGGGGTGGCGTCTGGCGTGATTTACAACGAGGTCCAAGTCCCGCGGCCGCGCCTTCTCACCCTGGTTTCCGACGGTGTCCTGGAGGCGGCCAACGCATCGGGCGAACTGTTCGGATTCGAACGTACCCGCGACAGCAGCTCCCATCCGCCCAAGCAGATCGCCGAAGCCGCCCGCGCCTGGGGACAGACTGACGACATAACAGTGATACACCTCAGGCGGTTATGATGTTAACGGGTGGCTTCGAGAGCTTTGCATCTTGTGTCCCGGCTAGGTCTCAGTGTGTTTGTCCTGGCGACCTGCCTGCGGGCAGCGCCCTGGGACTATGAAGGCAAGCTCATCGGCGCCCTTCGTTTCGACCCACCTCTGCAACCGCTCTCCGCCGCGCAGCTATCGCTTATCGTCGACATGCAGCCCGGCGATCCCCTCACCGCCACCAACGTCCGCCGCGCCATCCAGCGCCTCTACGCCACCGGTCGCTACGATGAACTCCAGGTAGATGCCATCCTCCGCGAGGACCGCGTCACCGTAACGTTTTTCACCAAGCAGAACTGGTTCATCAGCCGCATTTCTGTCGAAGGCGCGGCCGATCCCCCCAACCGCGAACAACTTGTCGGCGCCACGAAGCTCGAATTAGGCAGCAAGTACACCGAAGCCAAGCTGGCCGATGCCATTGAAGGCCTCCGCGCCAACCTCCAGGCCAACGGTTTCTACACCCCGCGCATCCAACCCCTGGTGGAACGCTATCCCGCCTATGACGAATTGCACATCCAGTTCCTGGTCAACCCAGGCGAGCGGGCCTACTTCGCCCGCCCCAACATCACCGGCGACCTCAAGATGTCTCCAAGCGACATCATTGGAGCCTCGAACTGGGAGCGCTGGTGGGGTCTGCTCGGCTGGAAGGCGATTACCGAAGGCCGCGTCACCCAGGGCATCGAACGCATCCGCCGCAGTTATATCAAGAAAGACTTTCTCCTCGCGAAGGTGGAATTGCAATCGCTTGACCGCAACCCCGTCGCCAACACCGTCTCCCCGCAATTGCTCATCAACGCCGGCCCGCTCGTCTCGGTCAACACCACCGGCACCCGCCTCTCCAAGGGCCGCCTGCGCGACCTCGTGCCCATCTACCAGGAACAGTCGGTGGACCAGGACCTGCTCGAAGAGGGATCCCGCAAGATCACCGAATATTTCCAGGCCCGTGGCTTCTTCGATGCCGACGTCAGCTACGAGACCTCGCAGCCTTCTCCCGACGAGCAGCAGATCGAATACTTCATCGATCGCGGCCAGCGCCACAAGCTCACCAGCGTCGAGATCCGTGGCAACCAGTACTTCGACACCCTCACCATCCGCGAACGCATGAGCATCTTCCCCGCCGGCCGTTTCTTCAACCGCGCCGGCCGCTTCAGTGAAGACTTGCTCGCCCGCGACCGCAACGCCATCGCCGAACTCTACCGCAGCAATGGCTTCCGCGACGTCACCGTCACCTCGGAGGTGCAGCGCCGCCCGGCAGGCAAGGATCGCGACGTCGCCGTAGTCGTCAACATCGAAGAGGGGCCGCAGTACTTCGTCAACTCGCTCGAAGTCTCGGGTGTCGACCTCCGCATTTACCCTTACATCCAGGAACTGCTCACCTCCACCGAAGGCCAGCCCTACAGCGCCTTCAACCTCGCGCTCGACCGCGACAACGTCCTCAACTTCTACTACAACAACGGCTACCCCGACGCCTCGCTCGATATCAGCTCGCAGCCTTCCGACAACCCGCAGCGCATGGAGGTCCGCCTGGTGGTCACCGAAGGCCGCCGCCTCTTTGTCGGTGATGTCGTGGTCAATGGTCTCACGGCAACCCGCCCCAATCTTGTCTTTAGCCGCATCAGCTTGCAACAGGGCGAACCCCTTTCGCTCAGCCGGATGGTCTACAGCCAGCGCCGCCTCTATGACCTCGGTATCTTCGCCAAAGTCGACATGGCGCTCGAAAACCCCGACGGCAGCGTGCGCGAAAAGCGTGTGCTCTACCAGTTTGAAGAAGCCAGCCGCTGGTCCTTCAACGCCGGGCTTGGCGCCGAGTTCGGCCAGATCGGCGGCTCGGTCACCAGCCTCTCCTCGCCCGCGGGTGCCAACGCGTTCGCTCCGCGCGTTTCGCTCGGTGTCAGCCGCTTGAACTTTCTCGGCATCGGGCACACGGTGGGCGTGCAGACCCGCGTTTCTACGCTGCAACGACGTGGCATCGTCACCTATCTGGCACCGCAGTTCCAGGGCCGGGAGAACCTCAATCTTACCGTTACGGCCTTGTTTGACGATTCCCGCAACGTCCGCACCTTCTCGTCCCGCCGCTTTGAAGGTGCCGTTCAACTGGGCCAGCGCTTCTCCCGCGCCTTCGCCGCCCAGTACCGCTTCGTCACCCGCCAGGTCTCGGCCCGCGACGTGAAGATTGAGCCAGGCCTCATCCCGCTGTTCTCTCAACCCGTGCGCGTCGGCCTCATCTCTACCACCCTCATCAATGACCGCCGCGACGATCCGCTGAACGCCACACGGGGCTACTACACCTCCATCGACATGGCGCTCGCCAGCGGCTACGTCGGCTCCCAGACCGACTTCTTCCGTACCCTTGCCCGCAACTCCAGCTTCCACCGTGTCTCCCGGGATCTGGTGCTCTCGCGCAACACCACCTTCGGCTGGATTGGCCGCCGCGGCGATGCCGAAATCCCCCTCCCTGAGCGCTTCTTCGCGGGCGGCGCCGTCAGCCACCGCGGCTTCCCCGAAAACCAGGCAGGCCCTCGCGACCTTCTCACCGGCTTCCCCGTCGGCGGCCGCGCCCTTCTCTTCAACCAGACTGAATTGCGCTTCCCGCTGCTCGGCGACAAACTCGGCGGCGTACTCTTCCACGACTCCGGCAACGTCTATTCGCGTCTGGATAACATCTCCCTGCGCTACGCCCAGCGCAACCTGACCGACTTCGACTACATGGTGCACGCCGTGGGCTTCGGCCTTCGCTATCGCACGCCCATCGGCCCGGTGCGTATTGACCTTGCCTACGCCATGAACACCCCGCGCTTTGACGGCTATCGCGGCTCCATTAATGACCTGGTCAACAATCTAGGCCAACGCGTCACCCAGAAGGTCCGGGCCTTCCAGTTCCACTTCTCGTTAGGACAGGCCTTCTGATGAGGACGCGCCTCTTCACCCTCGCCGCGCTCTTCGGCCTGCTGGGCCATGCCGAGATCATCGACCGCATCGCCGTCACTATCGGCAACCGTGTTCTCACCGAAAGCATGCTCATCGAGCAGATCCGCCTATCGGCCCTCTACGACGGCCGGGAACCCGACTTCTCCCCCGCATCCAAACGCGCCGCCGCTGAGACGCTCATCGCCCAAACCCTGCTGCTGCAGGAAATGGACGACACCCGCTATCCCGAGCCGGCCATGAAGGACGTCATCGACGAACTCCGCAATGACGTCGTCCCGCTCTACGAAGGCGAGGCCGGCTTCCCGAACGCCCTGCGTGCCCGCCGCGTCACCGAAGAGGAACTGCAGCGCTTCGTCCAACGCATGATGCGCTCACTCAGCTTCATCGATCTCCGTTTCCGCCGCGGCCAGACCGTTACCACCGATGAGATCCGCCAATACTACGAGGGTGAATTCCGTCAGGTCTGGATGAAGAAGAACGCCGGCAAGCCCATTCCCGCGCTTGAAGATGTAACCGAAGAGATCGAAGAAGTCATTGTCGGCCGCAAAACCGACAAGGCGCTCGAAGAGTGGGTCGCCCAGGCCCGCCAGCGTTCCGAGATCCGCTTCCGCGATGAGGTGTTCCAATGACGAAGCTCAAAGTCTGGCTCCGGCGGATGGCGATGGTCTCCCTCCTGCTGGCCATCGGCATCGGTATCGCCCTCTTCTTCGTCCTCCGCAGCAACTGGCTGCGCGAAGAGGTGCGGGCGCGTATCGTCACCGAAGCCGAGAAGGCCACCGGCGGCAAGGTCAGCATCGGCCGCTTCCACTTCGATCCGAACGCCCTGCGGTTTGAAGTGCATGACTTTGTCCTGCGCGGCAAAGAGCCCGCCAACGAAGACCCGATGGTCGCCATCAGCCACATCGTCGTCGGCGTCACCGTCGAATCCCTTGCCGCCCGCCGCGCCTACCTTCGCTCGCTCAAGGTGGAGAACCCGCGCATCCGCATCATCACCTACCCCGACGGCACCACCAATATCCCGGGGCCGAAGATCAGACGCGAAGGCAAGTCGGTCTTCGAGCGCTTCATTGACCTCGCCATCCGCGAAGTCATCGTGGAGCATGGCACCTTCGCCTACGACCATCGTAAGTGGCCGTTAGAACTCCGCGCCCGTGACCTGTTAGTGCAGTTCGCCTGGCAACGGGAAGGCCCGCGCTACGTCGGCAAAGTCGCCGCCCGCCCGTTCCACTTCAACTGGCCGAAAATCGCGCCGCTCGATTTCGACGTCGACGTTGATCTTGCCATGGAAAAGGAAGGCCTCCGCTTTGACCGCGTTGTCGCCACCCGCGGCAAGTCGGAAATCCAGGCCTCCGGACGCATGTACGATTACCGCTCCCCGCGCTTCGCCATGGATGTCAGCGGCAACTTCGCCATGGCCGAATGGGTGAAAGAGACGAAGCTTCCGCTCAGCCCCGAAGGCACTGCGTCGGCCAAAGCGGTCTTCACGTACGCCAACAGCATCTATGACCTGAAGGGCACCGTCAACGGCCGCCGCCTCGCCGTCCGCCAGGGCGCCTGGACCGTCGCTCCCATCGATGCCGACACCCAGTTCCACCTCGTCCCCGACCTGGTCACCTTTACCAGCCTCAATGCCCGCGCGCTCGGCGGCACCTACCGCGGCTCCGGCGAGATTCGCAACTGGAATCGCTATCACGTCAACGGCACTTTGAACGACGCCTCCCTCGAACAACTCTGGAATGTCGAAAAGGGCCACCGCGAGATGGCTTGGTCGGCCGCCGTCACCGGGCCCGTCGAAGTCCAGGGAACTTTCACCGGCGCCGCCGACACGAACGTCAAGGCCGCCGTCTCCCTCACGCCTGCCGGTGGCAAGCTGCCCATGGAAGGCCTGGTACGCGTGGAGTACGACCGCGGCCGCAATGCCA
>JAEUQF010000291.1 GCA_016789745.1 Bryobacterales bacterium | reverse complement strand
GAGGCCGAAGTCGACGACCTTCACGCGGCCCTCCGGGGTGATCATGATGTTGCCGGGTTTCAGGTCGCGATGGATGAGCCCGGCGCGGTGGGCGGCGGCGAGTGCATCGGCAATCTGCCCGCCGTAGTCGATGACTTCGGGTACTTTCAACGGGCCGCCGGATGCTAGGATCTGCTCCAGGGTGTGGCCTGGAATATATTCCATCACCAGGACGTCGGCGCTGTCGTAATCGAGGATGTCGTGGATAGTGACGATGTTGGGGTGGCCGAGCGAGGAGGCGGTGCGGGCCTCGTTGAGGAACCGCTCGCGGCTTTCGCGGCGTTCGCCCGTGCCTGGAGGGAGAAGCTTCAGGGCAACGAAGCGGCCAAGTTTGGTGTCGCGGGCTTTATAGACGACACCCATGCCGCCCTCACCGAGCTTCTCTAAGACCTGGTACTGGCCGATGGTGGTGCCGATCACGGAAGTAGAGACTACTCTACAACGTCAGGGAGTTCAATACCAGACCGGCGTGTCGTACTCGGTTACCATCCACTCGGCTTCCAGTTCCCAGATGTAGTCCCGCAGTTCCTCAGCCGTATCATAGCTTTCGGCCATCTTGACGCGAGCCTCGTCGAGTTTGGCTTGGGCGCCGATGCGGTACGGCAGGGTCGCCGCGAGGGCGTCCTCGAGGTCGACCAATGTTTTGCGCAAGTCGGCCATGGCCTTCCTCAACTGTGCCTGCTTGTTGGCGGCGCGCTTCTTGGTCGCCCAGGCTTCGTCCAGGTCACACCAGATGCCCATCAGGTCGGCAATGGGAGACGCGGATCCGGCCATCTTACCGGCCTTTTGGAGCCGCGCGGCAGCGACGGTTTTCGAGTCCTTGAACTTGGTGTCGAAGCCCTCGATGGCCACCAGTGCCGGACCAACCCCGTAATCGAGGACGGCATCCAGGTTCTCCATGCCCTCGGAGGATTTGTCACCGCCCAAGGCGTTATCGATAACGGGGGCGGCCACCGCCGCCAGGGCCTTCACGGCAACGCTGGCCATCCGCGCTGGCGGCAGCAGATTCGTCACGGCGGTGAGTAGTCCAGAGCACAGCAGCTGATAGCCCGCTTCCTTGGCGTCCTTTTCCAGATCCTTCAGCTCCGCCTGCAGCACGGGAATCTGCTGGGTGAGCCGATTGAGAGCCCCCGTGAACTTGGAAGTAGGGAGAATCTTCAACAACGTCACGAGGCCGGAACCGAACATGCCGGTCAGCACCTCGTTCTCATACTCCAGGACGGCGATGCTGCACTCGGCCAGTTCCCAGTAAAGGAAGGCGGTGGACATGTCGGTGGGCTGGCCGGCCGAGATCCGCTGCATTCCCTGACGCAGGTGCTCCATGTAACGGCGGGCTCGAGCGTAATCGGCGTCGACACGCGGGTTGTAGAAGGATGTGTTCCCCTTCCCAATTTGCGCCTGGTAAAACCGGTAGCTGTCGCGCTGCTCTTCCCACCACTTCTCGGTGGCGCGAACGTCTACGTAGCCCCAGCCCTCTTCGGAAAAAAACGCGTCGATCTTTTGCGGATTCATGGTGCTTGGTGTGCCTCCGCTGAACTACTGTGCCGCGCCGATCGGAAATCGGTCACGCTTGCTGAAGAAAATTTCTGCTTATCCTGGCCGGATTCATCATAAACTTGATTTATCCCCAAGCCATGGAACTTTACCCTCTCAAGGTCTTCCTGACCGTAGCCAATGAGAAGAGCTTCTCGCGCGCAGGGGAGAAGTTGCTGCGGACGCAGCCGGCGATTTCCCTGGCCGTACAAAGGCTGGAGACGCAGCTGGGCGAAAAGCTGATTGACCGGTCGGGGAAGGACCTGATTCTGACGGACGCCGGGAAGGTAGTGGCTGAGTATGCCCGGCGTTTTGAGAATCTAGAGCAGGAGTTGGCCACAGCGTTGACGGAATTACGGGATCATTCCGCGGGGCGGCTGATCGTCGGAGCGAATGAGTCTACCTCTCTTTATTTACTGCAACATATCGAACGATATCGCAGGTTATATCCGAAAGTGAAAGTTCAAGTAAGACGTACGCTGTCGAGCCGGATTCCGGCGCAGCTGATTGACGGAGACCTGGAGCTGGGGGTACTGAGCTACGACCCGAATGATGAGCGCCTTACGACGGTGACCATCTTCACGGATCACTTGGCGTTCGTGGTGTCGCCGGAGCACCGGTTTGCGCGACGGGAAGCGGTATCGATTACCGAGCTCGGCATGGAAACCTTTGTCGCCCACAACGTCGTCTCTCCTTATCGCGAGGTGGTTATCCGTGAATTCCAGCGCCACAAGGTGCCCCTCCACATGGATGTCGAGATGCCGACGGTGGAGACCATTCGCCTGATGGTGCAACGGAATGAGGGCGTGGCGTTTCTACCGCGCATGTGTGTGGAGCAGGATGTGGGGAAGGGGTTGCTGGCCGAGGTGGCGGTGACGGAATTGAAGATGGAGCGGCATATCCGGCTGGTGTATCCGGCAAAACGGGCGCTGAGTCATGCAGCGCGCGCCTTTCTGGAAGTTGTGGGCACCCAACCGTGACGTTTCGCTTTCACGCATTTCGCTTCTACTTTCACGCGAAGGATTCCGTGCATTTCCCTGAAGGGAAAGCGGGAAACGTGTTTCGCGGCGCGTTTGGACACATTTTCCGGCAGATCGCATGCGACCCGGGCTGCGAGGCGGTGGCCGCGTGCCCTGCGCGTGACACTTGTCCTTATGCACAGATGTTTGAGCCGCGCCAGACGGAGGGTCCGAGCGGCTTGGCGGACCCTCCCCGGCCCTTCGTGCTGCGGGCGGCGCATCTGGATGGGCAGACGCTGGCGCCCGGGGCATCCTTTGCCATCGACGTTCACGTGTTTGCGCCGGAAGAGCCATTTCTACAGTACTTTACGCTCAGTTTCCTACAGTTTTGCCGGACTGGCCTGGGGCCTGGGCGCGGGCGCGTCACGCTGGGTGCCGTGGACGTATTGGATGCACACCGCCAGCCAGCGGCGCGCGCGTTCGATGGCAGCGGCTTCGTACTGCCGGCGTTGCCGCCAGCGCAGGGAATCGCGATGACGGCGGACGAAGGCCCGCCAATCGACCGTCTTTGCCTGGAATTTACTACGCCCACCGAACTCAAGAGCGGTGGCCAGATTCAGTCGTCGCTGCCGTTTGGAGTATTGGTGGCGCGCCTGCGGGATCGCATCAGCACGCTGCGGGCCTTGTACGATGAGGGCCCACTGGACGTCGACTTTCGCGAACTTTCTGAAAAAGCGCATGCTATCTCCATGATTCGTAGCAACTTGCGGAGCCAGGACGTGATCCGGCGAAGCAGCCGCACCGGGCAGACCCATTCGGTGGGGGGCTTTGTCGGAGAGGTGGAGTATGCAGGCGACCTACGGCCGTTTCTGCCCTACCTGCAGGCAGGGAGTTGGACCGGCGTAGGCCGCCATACGGTTTGGGGGAACGGAGTGTACCGGCTGCTACCGGGTCCCGGCGTTTAATTGGCTGACCTGCGGTTCCACTGCTGCCGTCAACGCCAGGGAAGCCCAGGCAGTGCCGGCAGCGGAGATCCACTGGTCATGGCCGTGGGGGAAGCCGCTCTCAAAGTAGGGCTGGAACCAGAGAGAGCGCGATTTGACGTGCCAGGAGCCGTCGGCCGACTGCGTTTGTCGGAGCCAGGCGACGCCCTTCTGGTAGGCGGGATGGGAGGCGGCCAGTCCGGCCAGGTGCAGCGCATAGAGCGACTGGCCGGCGGCATAGGCGTCCGCAGCCATGGCGGGGAGTTGGTTCCAACTGCCATCGGGGCGCTGGGTGGCGAGGAGGGCTTTGGAGACCGCCGCGATGGCCTTCGGATCGCCGCCAGCCCAGACGAGCCCCATCAACTGGAACGCCCGGTCCTGGTTGTCGTAGGGTTGCGCCGTCGCGAGCCAGGCGGCGGCACGCGCAATAGCGCCTTTCTGATCAACGGGTTGGCCGTAGACCTTCAAGGTGTAGATGGCCAGCGCCGTGGTCTGGAAGGAGCCGGCGGACATGGGCGGCCGACGGCTTTCGGGGGCGAACCAGTTGCCCGCCGGCGTCTGCATCACGCGGATATACTGGGCTACGGAATCGGTGTAGGCATTGGGCTTGGCTCCGTTCATTCCGAGGTCGAGCATTTCCCAGGCAACGCTGCCGACGCCGATCGCGTTGAGGTCGAGAATGCGATCCGGGGAGCCCAGGGTCATGGCGGGAGGCAGCTGCGGGATGGGCTTGGCCGCGATGCCGCGACTACGGGCGAAGCCGACGGCAGCCGAGGGCAGATCCTGTCCATGGCAGGAGTTGCAGCCGCCGATGCGGATAAAGTTGTGGCTCTGCTTTTCGAGTAGGGCGAGTGCTTTGCTGACCGCCTCAGTTGGGGGAACGTGTGACTTGGTGGCTACCGTTGCCAGGTGTGGGGCCGCATCCTGGTCCGTGGCACCCAGCAGCTGGGCCACCGGCGTGAGGCCCCGCTTCAGCGCTACTTGCCTGGCCGTTTCTCCTTCACCAATCACTTTAGGATTAGCACCCTTAGCCAATAGAATATTTACTACTTCTACCGGGAGGCGATCGGAGGCGGCGGCGTACAGTAGGGGGGTGTAGCCCCGCAGGTCGACGGCGTTTACGTCGGCCCCGGCGGCCAGCAACAAGCGTACGGATTCGGTCACACCAGCGGTGGCGGCATCGTGCAACGCTGTCTCCTTGCGCTTGGTGACCGCCTTGGCATTCGCGCCCTTGTCGAGCAGCAGGCGGACGGCGACCGGATTCCCGCTGGTGGCCGCAGCCATCAGCGCGGTGCCGCCGGTACCGGCAGCGGCGTTGACGTTTGCCCCTTTGGCCAGCAGCGCCTCCATGATGTCGACTTTGCCGCGAATGGCGGCGGCGATGAGGGGCGTGGTGCCGGTGACCATGGGGAGGTTGGGGTTAGCGCCACGATCCAAGAGCAGGCGCACCACGGGCAGTGCGTTGCCGAGGGAGGCAGCCTGGTAGAGCGGCGTGCGGCCTTCCACCTGCTTGGCGTCGATGGGCGCGCCGTGCTTCAGCAGGAGGGCGGTTTTGGCGGGATCGTGCACGGCCCAGTGCAGCGGCGTGGTCTTGCGGCGATTGGTGGCGCGGGCGTCGGCTCCGTTGGCCAGAAGCAACTCCATGGCTTCCACCGACCCGTAGGCGGCGGCGTAGTGCAGGGCCGTAGTTCCGGACGCATCGGCCAGTTTGGCGAGCGATGGATCGGCTGCCAGGTCGCGGCGAATGGCGTCGAGGGCGTTGGTGCGGATGGAAGAGAGGAATGCCTCGGCTTTGGGATGGAGCGGGGGTGGCGGCGGCGAGGCGGGCTCGCGCACTTCGATGGACCAGTCGACGCCCTGGTCAATCCAGGCGCGCAGGATACCGATCTCTTCGTCCGAGAGGGCGCCGGTGGGTGGCATGACCATGCCGCCGTCGCCATTCAC
>JAEUQF010000227.1 GCA_016789745.1 Bryobacterales bacterium | reverse complement strand
GGGGATGCCGGTGTAGACGACTCTGGCCGCATTCCGCGCCACTCGTAGCGACTCGTTCATCGTGTTGTCCTTCGCCGCGCAGTCCAGCACCAGATCGACGCCACGTTTGCCGGTGTCGCGGCGGATTTCTTCGACGATGTTGACGGACCTGGGGTCGAGAACAACGTCCGCCCCGAATTGCAGCGCCAGGGCGCGGCGATGGGCCTCGGGCTCGATCACCCAGGTGCGGCCGACGCCGCTGAGTTTCAGCGCGCTTAAGGTAAGTAGACCGATGGGGCCGGCGCCGAAGACAACGCATGTTTCGCCCATCTTCGGATCGGCGAACTTCAGCGAGTGCAGCGCGACGGCCAGTGGTTCAATGAGGGAGCCCTCGGCGAAACTCAGATTTTTCGGCAAGGGCAGAACGTTGGGAACGGGCAGATTGACGATCTCGCGAAAGAAGCCGGGATCGCTGGGAGTACTCAGGAACCGGAGGTTGGCACAGACATTGTGCTTGCCGGTCATGCAGAACTCGCAGTGATAGCAGTAGAGCGCGGGCTCCAGAACCGCCTTGTCGCCGGGGCTCCAGCCGGATACGCCGGGTCCCGTGCGGATGACTTCGCCGGAAGGCTCATGGCCGAGCACCATGGGATACACGCAGGGGGTATCGCCAATGCCGCCCTCGAAATAGTAATGGAGATCCGAGCCGCAGATGCCGACGCTGCGGACCCGTACTTGAATCTCGCCCGGTCCAGGGTCGGGGACAGGGGCATCGACAAGGCGGAACTCACGGAGTCCGGCGAGTTGGGCAACGAGCATGATGAGAAAGGGAGTTACTTCTTGAAGAGATTATCAAACGCCGCGCGAGCATCGTTCGGCGTGCGGGGTTCATAGGACTTCGAGCCGGTGCCGTTGCTGCCATTCATGCCGTTGGCGGGGGCGCCGGCCGAATCGCGGGCAACCGTGACGCGCGGCTTGAACAATTCGCATTCGTTCAACTGGTCTTTATAGGCGATCCGAACGGGCACTGGCTTCAGACACTGGAACCGGGTGGACGGCTCAAAGTGGGCGCATTGCTTACAAACATGCAGCGCGGACTGGCACTTGGGACAATTGGCGCCCTTGAAGTCCATGTCTCCGGGAAGAGTGGTCGCGCAATTCCAACAGCGCGCCGCCGTCACCGCCTGGACAAGCCGCGGGAGTCTCGGTCCCGTAATGTCGATAGGGGGACGGGGACCTTTGGGTTTCTGGTGTTCGCGCGGCTGGCGGTCACGGTCCGAAGGGTCCATGTAGCCGTTTTGCCTATACTTGCGGTCACTATCCATGGCCTGAGAGGCCTCCTTTGTCTGCGCGATGAGCGAGAAAGACCTGCGAAAGGACGGATCGCCCGGCAGGAGACCAGAGATTCGATGACGAACTGGATTAAGATCCGCGTGCGTTCAACGGCTCTTTACGGAGAGTACGGAAGGCTGGAAGCATCTGTTCTGTTCGATTCGATGCCGGGTCAGGGAATCCGCATCCCCTGGTCAGTGACGACCCACCACCATTCTACACGGAAACAGGGTGTACGCAAGTTGTTTTGTCCAGCACAAGTGTACGGTTTGAGGGAAACGGGCCCTCTCAGGCTTAGTGGCGGTCAGGTTTGAGGTATTTGCTGATGTCCGGAGCCAGTAGTTGCTTTACCTCGGGCTGTTCGAGATCGACGGGAAGAATGAGCCTGGCGCCGGAGTCGATGAGCGCGGGCGGAGGCTGCTTCTTTAGATGTTGCGCGATGGCTTTTGTAGCTTCGTAGCCCATGCGAAAGGGGTTCTGCACGACGATAGAATCGATCCAGCCGGCCTTAAGATCGGCGATGAGTTGGTCGCTGGCATCGAAGGCGACGAGTTTCACCGACTTGGCGTTACGTCCTTTCAAGGCTTGCACGGCACCCGCGGAACTGGACTCGTTATCGGCGAAGACGCCGGCGAGATCCGGGTGAGCGACAAGCATGTTCTCCGTTTGCGCCATAGCCTTGGCGCGATCGGACATGGCGAACTGTAGGCCGATCAGATTGATGTCCGGGAACTTCGAGCGGATCTCGTCCTGGAAACCGTGCTCCCGTTCCATGGTGGAGGCACTGCCCGGCATAAAGCCGATCACGCCGACTTTCCCTTTGCCCTGGAGGATCTCCCCCATGCGCCGAGCAGCCATGCGTCCGCCTTCCTCATTGTTCGTGGCGACATAGGTGATGCGCTTGGGAGAATCGATGGCGGAGTCGAAGATGGAAACGGGGATCCCGGCCGCAGCGGCACGGTCGATGACGCTCACCAACGCCTTGCGATCCACCGGCGCCAGGACAATACCGGCGAGTTTGCGATTCACCATGGATTCGACAATCTCTATTTGACGGCTGGCGTCCACCTCTTTCGTTGGGGCATTCCACTCCACCGCGTAGCCGTCTTCCTGGGCCGCTTTGATGGCGCCTGCATGCACCGTCTGCCAGAAGATGTGGCTGGCGCCTTTCGGCACGACACCGATGACCGGCTTACCGCTCTGTTTGCAGGAGGTGGTCAGCAGCGTCGCGGCGAGGAGGATGAGAACAGGTCGCATGGTACCGTAATTTTATATGCCTTTTCGGCCTGTTTGTACGGTTGGCCAGTTGAGTCCGGGTGATTTGACGGAGGTTGTCATTGAGGGCCGGTCGCTGGCGATTGCGAACGTGGAAGGGCAGGTGTATGCGATGGATGGCATCTGTCCGCACCGCAACGCGCCACTAGGGCAAGGGGCGTTACACGGAACCAAGGTGGTGTGTCCGTGGCATGCCTGGGAATTCGACTGCCGTAACGGCGAGCACGACTATAACCCATCAATTCGATTGCAGACCTTCGCCGTAAAGGTGGAAGGCGACGATATACTTGTGGAGTTGTAACATTGCCGGAGTTGCCGGAAGTCGAGACGGTGGTGCGTGATCTGCGACCGGTGCTGCCCGGGCGCCGGATTGAGGCAATTCGGGTGCACTCGGCACTGGTTGCTGGACGGGATCTTGAGGAAGTCTCCGGTAGCGTTCGCGCGGTTCGGCGGCACGGCAAGTACATTCTGCTGGATTGTGACTCAGGATCCCTGACGATTCATCTGGGGATGACGGGTAAGTTGCTGTTACAGGGCGAGCGGGGGCCTCATACACGGGTGGAGTTCTTCCTGGATCGCGGCGGCATGCTCCTCTACGACGATATCCGGATGTTCGGAAAGATGTTCTGGAGTGTCGACGTCCATCCACGCGTGGCGTGTCTTGGGCCGGATGCGTTGGCTGTAGAAGCACAGAATTTCCTGGCTGGGCTGAAGGCTCGGCACAGGCAGTTAAAGCCATTGTTGTTGGATCAGGGTTTCGTGGCGGGCTTGGGGAATATTTATGTCGATGAGATCCTGTTCCGAGCAGGCTTGCATCCTTGTGCTGTAGCATCGGAGCTTCGCCGGGGGCGTGCCGTGCAACTCTACGAGACGATGCGAGCGACCCTGGCGGAGGCCATTGACGCTCGCGGTTCCTCGATTTCCGACTATGTCGATGCGTCCAATCGACGCGGCTCCTTCCAGCTATCTCATCGCGTCTATGGCAAGGCGGGGCAACCCTGTCCGCGGTGCGGCTCCCCCATCGTGCGGATTGTCCTGGCCCAGCGCGGGACTCATCTGTGCCCGCGCTGCCAGAAACCGTCTTAGCCGGGAGTTGCCATCCTGGCGCTTCGCCGCGAAAGGTTGCCCATCGGTAGCGGATGGCCGATCAGGCAGTACTGATCCAATGCGAACAGCACCACCGATTCCAGATGCTCCGCCTCCGCCAGCATCACCTCTTTGCGCCAGGGCGACAAGGCGTCGCTGATTCCAACCAGGTGGCTGCGTTTGTCGCGTCCGAAACCCTTGGACTCGGCAAAGCGCATTGAGAAGATGCACTGGTTCAGGTTCCGGGCGTACGTGTAAAGAAAGCTCTCGCTCTTCAGACACGTTAGCGTTGTCGGGTTCCAGGCCGACGGATAGTTCACCACGCGATTGAACGCACCTTCATTCACGTCAGTCGGATACAGAACCTCGAATCGCGCGTTCGGGAACGTCGCCTTCACGAAGCTGATTACTCCATTCGTAAATGCGCCGATCAACTCGGGCAGGAAACCTGCCTCTTCCGGATACAACGCCGGGTCGACACTGCCATCCGGCACAGCCCGCAGTGGAAAGCCGAAAGTGCTTTGAAACTGCGCCTTCGTGTAATCATCGTGGAACGGCAATCCCGACCCATCGTACGGGAAGTACCACCATTGCACCTCGCCGAACTGCAGATACGGAGTGACGCCGGCTGCCGCCATCTCCGTTGCCATCTCCAAGTACACCTGCCGCCAGTAGTTCAGGCTCACCGGCGAGAAGTTGGTCTGAATCGCCGGAGTGTTTAACACAACGGCTTGCCCACTGGGATACCGTTGAGCGATGCCCGCCGTCGGCGATGGATTGCCGTGCTGCAACTCCATACTGAAAGCACCCGCTACATCAATCCCGTAGCTATGCAGCGCCGCGTAGTACCCCCGGCTCCAATCCCGGCACGCGCGATTGACGCGGGGGGTCGCATTCAGATCGGTGTACCAGGTTCCGTTCACGCCGCCGCTCAACTGTGTCCCGCTGGCAACCGCCGTGAACGCTCCCGAACCCGGCGTCGCCGATAGCGTAATCTCGTTGCCATCGGCTCCCAGTGATCGCGAATAAATCGTCAGCACGTTCCCGGAACTGGTGGCCCGCACTGCCGTGTAGCCGCTGTTGACCACCAGTTCGAAGGCCTTGGCGATATCTGCCGCCGTTTCTCCCATCAGGTTCAGGTGCGCCAATTCGGTCTGCACACTCTGCCCAACTCGCCCGATCGTGACCGTTGTGATCTCACTGAACACGGGCGTGCCCGTGAACGTAACCGTGGCCGAAGCGTAGCTGTGCCCTTCCAGCGCCAGTTCGTAAAACCAAAGCGCGCCTACGTAGTGATTCGCGCGCCCCATGAATCCCATGCTCTTCATCATCCAGGCGGTGCGCTCCGCCGCGATTGCCAGGGAATGGTCGGTATCCCAGTCGGTGGCCAAAGTCGTTCGCGTGCGCTCCGCCACCTCCGGCAGATCTGTTGACAGCACGGCCGCTTCCAGGAAATCGAAGTAGAAGTACTCTCCGCTATCGCCGGTATGGGTCAACACTACCGCGTGCGTCCCCGCGTTCACCGCACCCAGCTTTACGCGCGCCAAAACATCCTCGCCGGGAATCTGCAACTGATACTGCGTTGCGGGCCCGCCGTCAATCTGAACACTGACGGTAGATCCCACTGCCGCATATCGGGTACCGAGGTACAGCGTGTGACTCTGCCCGCAGTGGTAACTCACCGTTACCGCGGATGCCGGCGTACTCGAATAGCGAATCGACCCGCCAGAGAAGTTCCCGAGTCCTGTCTGCCACGTCCCGCCATAGACAACACTTGGGTCGGCGTCTTCTTTTCGAACGCTGCCCTTGCCCGCTATCGAGAGTTGCCGGTTGCTGCCGCTCACGGTCCAGTTCGTCACCGTAACGGCAAACTCGGACCTTTGATATGCTCCGGACTGCATCGCCGCGGAGTAAGTCCAACGCATCTTGCGGACTGCGTTCGTCGGAACAGTCGCTCCTGTGATGTCGGTCAGGTTCCCGAAATCGATGGTCACGCGCCATTTCGAAGGCGATTGCCCGCCCGAGAACGTCTGGCTCTGCGGCGTCCAAACCTCCGACCGCGCCCCGGAAACATAGCCGTAAACGCCGATCCGATTCCCGTTATGCCCCAGCGTGCTGGTCGCAGCCGTCTGTCCGGTGCCCACGTAAGTCAGTCGAAGTCCGCCCGTAATACGAGCGGCCTCCACCGTCGGCGAAAGGCTGTTGACGCTTCCGACCAGATCATCCAGTACCGTCTCAAGGCTGTCGCCGGCCGTCACCAAGTGGTTGTACTGCTCGCCCTCCCACGCCAAGCCGACGTAGTCACCCACGGTAAGCGTGCCGCCCAGTTCGAAATCAGCTGTCGCCGGGATGTACGAGCCGGCTACCGCAACTGCCCGGCCCTTGAGCGACACCTTGTAGAACGCATCACCCGAACCATCATTCGTCCAGATGCGCAGATAAGGCCAGTCCACGGTCGGGAACAAAGTCGAGTCCAGTGGAATGCAGTTCGTTCGCTCCTCGTCGTAAGTCAGCGTGAGCCCGCTCAGGTCCCCGTCGGGCAGGTTCCGAAAGGCGGGGTGCTCGAACACATTGTCCCTATTCCATTCCAGAACCGCCCAGTCAAACTGCTGGCGCCACGTTCCCGATACCGTAAACCCAGATCCACTCGCGCCGCTCAACGCCGCGCTCGCCGACGGACGCTCAAAGTAACATTGCAGGTCCCGGTCGGGGCTAAGTTTATATAAATGTTCCGCCATGGTTCACAACCGAATCGTAACTGTCAGATCCTGTCCTGGGAAGTCGAGCCCTCCCGTCCCTATGCTCGTAATATCCAGCGTCAATGCTGACTGTGACCAAAGCGGCCCGGCCACCACTCCGCTGACCACATTCGAAACTGTTGCCCCCGTAGCGATTGTCAGGCTGCAATACACGTTGCCGTTCTGGCGCAAGACCATCTGCACCGGACTCCCCGTCGGCGCTTGCTTCACCCGCGCGTAGATGTCCCGAACCGAGTGTGAGTCCTCCACAATTAACGCAGGCGCAGCGCTCTCCTGGATCGCCAGCAACCCCTCAACTTGAATGGAGTACTGCCCCCCAGACAAAGTGCGCAGTCCAGAGTCCATCAGACCCGTGTACGCCAGTTGGCGAGTCAGGCTAATCCCCCTCGAGTTACTCACAAACAGCTCCGCCGCCGCGATTCGCACATTCGGCAGGTCAAGGTTGTACGCATAACTTCCGCTCGCCGGGCTGCCGAAGAACTCGTCCGGAAAGGCTACCACCTCCACCCGCCTCGCCAGATGCATCACCGGCGCACCCACCGAATGCGACAAAGTTGCCGTCCCAAACCTGCCACGGGCCAGCTGGTACTCCGTTCCGTTCACGCCGGTAATCTCCAGTAGTTCAGTCCCGATCTGCAGGAGAGTCCCAATCTGTCCTGGTCCCGCCACATTGAGACTCGCCACCGTATCTCCGATACCGACAGCACCGGCAAGCGAGTAAGCGTTGACTCCACCCACCTCGTTCCAGTAGTGAACCATCAACGTCCCCGAACTGATGCTGCGGGTGTTTTCCAACGTGGAGAATCCAATCCCTGTCAACTCCACCGTTCCCCTGCCTGTCGGACTCAAACTGAACAGCGGAATCGGCGGCACACTCGTGTCAAGACTTGATCCTGCGTCTCCCTCGATCTGCCAGCGGCTGACGGGACTCAACGAAGCATCGGACTCGACACCACTTGCGCTCGCCGCCCGTGCCATCACTTGAATCGTGGCTCCAGGCCGGTTGCTCACCTCGAAACTCACCGGTGAAGCCTTCCCGCTCGTAGCGAAGTTCCACCCCGATTCGGCGATTGCAAACTGGCTCGTTGCATCTGGCTGAACCGACCATGACGGCGTTACCGTCAAAGTGCCGATCGTATTGCTGAGAATCCGTCGCTCTTGACCGGCGCCACTCCCAGCAACAATGCGCACTGTCTTGCCCGCAAACGCGTTCACGCCCATCGAGAGCGTAGCGTTGCCGATACTCGCAGTGCTCCAACTGGTTGCGACCAACGGCGGCTGCAACTCCCAACGCCAGTAGAACCGCGCCTGATCATAGTTCGCGTCAGGCGGCACCAACACTTGAGCCAGGCTCAACCCCGTGTCCACGAACATAACCGACGGCGACGCCGCGCTTGCAATGCGTTCCAATCTCTGGGGATCCGCTCCCCGATACACGTTCATTGCCGCGGCGTCCCCGATATCGATGCCGTTTAGCTGCACACCAAACCCAGTCCCGGCAGGCACCACCGCCCGCACCGTCGACGAAATCGCGCTCTCCATTCCGTTGGTACCCAGCGCCGTGATCGCGTAGTAGAGGGTCGCTGGACCGCTGATTGTACCCGCGCCGCTGGTTACCTCCGCCTCTGGCGAGACTCGCGGCGGCGTAACGCCGGCCTGCCCCGGTTCCGCGAATCCGGCACTCACCACGATCAGCATCCGTCCGTCCCCGCCAATGACGGCCGATTCCGCCAACGCGAACGCAGTCCCACTGCCAACGCGATCAGACCCCAGCAGCGGCCGGGGCACTCCGCCTTGTTCTCCCGTACTCATGCCCCCGTCAATCGAACGCACCTCCGCCTGATACCAACTGTCGGCGTGCTTCTGCGCGACAATTCGGATCCGCCCCAGATTGGTCCCATAGCCTACCGTCAGTACGCGGAAAGGAACGCGGTTCAGACCCTCGCGCAGGTATGTGATCGTGATCAAGCCGCCAGGCGCAACCATCACGCCTTTCACACTCGTCTCAAACTCCACATACAGGTTGCCTTCGGTTGATCGCCGCAAGTGCCTGTGCAACGTTCGCAATGCCTGGCTCTGGTTCGGAACGCCCATGGCACCCACAGTCCCATTCAGTTCCTGTCCCCCACGGCTCACGTCCGTGACATCCACCAGCGAAAGCGAGTCGCGCCGATACTGGTTGAATTCGTCGGTATACTCCAAGCTGAACCGGTTCGGCACATCCGCCGCGGCCCTAGTCCACAGCCGAAGGGACGACGCTCCTTGCGATGTCCTAGCAATCCCCGACCGTCCGGCTGTCCCGTCCCCAAACTCGTAGCAAGGCCAACCGCCGTCAAGTGCCATCTCCGCATTAGTGCCGGCAGGCGGATCCGGCTGTTGGGTTGCCAGGCTGCCTTCCAGGCTCACCTGCAGTTTCCCCGCTTCGTCATAACCCAGAATGAGCCCTGTCGAAGCGCGCAGTCCGCGAATCACATCCGCAAGGCTTCGCTTGCTTTGCAGCACCAGATTGCAGCGGTAACGCGGAATCCAAACTGCGCTACCTTGCCGGTCCCGCGCCTCCACGAGTTCGTCACAGACTGCGGCTGCAGTGGCGAAACTCCCCAGGTTGACGTCGCTCTTCCTCCAACCCGCGCGTCGCACAATGTCCAGCAGCACCCATATCGGGTTATTCGTATAGAACGCAGGTTGCTCGCCCCCTTCAGTGTTAAACCAAGGCAGCCGCAGACCCTGGGCAAGCACGCTGATCCGTAGTTGGGTGCTGGCAGGCGCCGCATTCTGCGGCAGGCAGACCACCACGTACGCAAAGCTCCCGTACGGGCCACCCTCCGTTGGCATGTCCGTGTTGCCGGTCCCGATCCGGTCTCCCAGGCTCATCACACGGTAGGTTCCGGGCTCCAGCCCTCCCGCTGCCGCTTCACGAAGCTCATATCCGTTCGCCAGAACCTTCAACACGCCCTCAATCCGGCCCATTGCGACGATGGCCTCGGCGCGAACTCGATCGCTCTCACGCCAGACATTCACCACGGGTGCATCACACCAGCCTGTCCCATAGATGAGCGGCGCCAATTCTACACGCCCCGCTCCCGGCTCAGGCAGAATCGGGAATCCTCCGAACCGCGCAGTCGGGCTACTGCTGCTATCGGAATCAAGCATGCCCCGGGCAGCGCAATCCTCCTTCGTGTAGCCGCAACTGGTATATGGCTGCCCCCCATTCAGATTCCCTGCTCCGTTCACCTCACCTGCCGAGTAGCCACACCGATAAAACGCGGAGTAAGTCCCCTCGCTACCACCGGCAACTGCCTCCTGGCGTTGGTCATTGTCAGCCGGGAAAAGCCATGGACAGGTTCTTTGCAACCGAACCGTCGGCAGCCATACCCGCTGCAGCCCCAGGCGGTTGTGAAAAATCAGGCGGATCGCCTCCTCCGTAATCTCCTCAGCGCCGCCGCAAACCCCGCGAAACACAACACGAGTCTCGCTGGTCGCCACTCCGCTTGTCAGGTCGAAAAAACAGAACCGCGCCGTAACCGATGCGCCCCGCCAGTCCACTGGATCAATGCCCGAAAAGTACGAATCCGGATTCGCAAGCGTCAGGCTCAGCCGGCCGTTGCTGTCGCTGCCGTCCCCGCCGATCTTAAGCTCGAACGGTTCATGACGCACGATACGCGCCGAATACGACACTCCTTCATGCGTTAGCGCATGAGTGCTCAGCCGGAGAACCCCGCCTCCGGCCAGCCCGATCTCAAAAAGGGCAATCGGAGTGTCCGTTGCCTCTTGTTCTTTCAGTACATTGATCGTCGCCATAGCATCCTTACGTCGCCGCTAGATTAATCCTCACCGTGTGCTGGCCCGGAAACTCCGACGTCCACTCCAGCCGGTCATCCGCGAACCTGCAATTTGCAATCACTCCCCCTGGGCCCACCGTCTTCTTGTATTCCGTTGCCGCGCCGCTCGCCTCCACTTGCCACCCAAACACTTCCACCTCTGTCACCGCCGGAAGAACCAGGCCAAAAGCGGTCTGTCCCACCACCTCACTGCTTTGAACGGTCACAACAAACCGTCTCCATGTGCCGTCGAAGCGCAAGACTCGCTCGCTCGGTGCGGTTGCCGCTCCACCCTGAAAGGTGATGTTGCTGGAGCTCGCGGAACGGCCCCAGAAGGAAGCGCAGTAGCGGTACTCACTCGGCGCCTCAATTACCT
This sequence comes from Bryobacterales bacterium, assembly GCA_016789745.1. Lineage (GTDB taxonomy): Bacteria > Acidobacteriota > Terriglobia > Bryobacterales > Bryobacteraceae > CADEFT01. The sequence goes on along the minus strand of JAEUQF010000227.1, from coordinate 62,752 downwards.
GCCGAAATCGTCGTGCCATACCCGCGGGATTCGACACCCTCGTCGCCCCCAACCCACCAAGCGGATCAGCAAAACCACTCACCAGTACAAGCCCCGGATCCTTAATCCACGAGCCCGTAGCCAGCGCCTCGCTATCGGCCAGCAGGTTCTCGTGCGGACTCAGAAACGTGAACGCACGGTATCCCCCTGCTGTTGCTACGAACAGATTCTGAATCGAGACCCGCTCCCCATCGCTGAGCCCCCGCAGTACACAACTGAATCGTCGCTCCTCAAATCCGCCATCCGTCTGCCGGGGCAAACTGCCCCAGTCGTTATCTGCCAGTCGTGTCCGAAACTTCTGACGCCAGCGGTACGGATACTGGATCACCGCCTTATCCCCAAACTGTGGAAACGCTAGCATTGCCCTACACCGTCCTTATCCGCAGTCTTCCGTTGTTTTGAAAAAGTTCACTCGCTTCGAACTCCGCCGTGTCCTGTTCGAACCTGCAGCTCTCGTAAATCTCTCCGGTCAGCGGATCCGCAAACGAGAATGTGCCGGCCGCCCCTCGCTGACTTACGAAAAACTGTTCCAGCGCTCTCGTTTCGGCTTCATCCAGTAGCGACAGATCAAGATCCCATCGCCTAACCATCTCGCCCCTTCGCCGAAACCTCTGTTGCGTCCCGTCCACAAATCGCGTCACATGCGTACTGCTTTCCAGCGACGCAGTTGCCGGATACTGCGTCGCGGCTCCCGTCTTCAACTTCGGAAATAGTGCCATCGCTCACTCCGAGATCAACTCGCTTAACGGATGCGAATACAGCAGCGCCTGTCGAACCGCCTGCGCGATCTCGTCGCTGTACTGCAGCAACACCCGGCCATCCAGCGTCTGACTGGCCGTCGTGGTCACGCTCACTTCCGAGCCTCCCTCTTGTCGCCTCCGCACCTCGCTACGCCCAAACTCGTCCTGCCGCGCGACCACCTGAGTACCCGTTCGGGATGCCACGCCGTACTCCTCGTTGTAGGCTGCCGGAGCCTCGTATCGAGGTAGTCGCAGCGGTGGTGCGGCCACCGGCACTTGCTGCCGTCGGCCAAATAGCGCCTGCACCAGGCTCGGCAGCCCCAGAAAACCTCCGGCCCCGCTCACCATCTGCAATACGCTCGCTGGCCGCCCGCTCGACGAAAGCCCCGTGCTCAACCCTGGTTCCCCCGTCGGCAGCAGGGCGCTTGCCAGAGGACCAAGCAAACGCAACAGGCTCTGTGCATCACGAGACGTGGCGGCACCCTGTCCCCGCAGCAGTTCTGAGATCAACAACTCAAGCATTGGCTACGCCCTCCTCGCGTTCCTTTCGATGCTCGCCCTCCAACACCAGCAGCGCTTCAACCGCCCGGGCGTCCAGTTCCATCGCATGCAACCGCACTCCCGCCGCCTGATTCGCCGCGTACAGATCGAGCCACCCTGTACTCTCCGCCCGGATAATGGATTTAGGGCAGCGGGTCGTCATCACTCCCTTCCTCACCCACACCGGACGCTCACTCTCAGCCGGCATCGGCGTCAACAACCCACACGCGCGCCCAGCCTCTAGCTTTGCCTTCCTGCATTCGTCGCACTTCCACCCGGCTTGGCTCCCTTGGGTAAAGTGAAAGGCGACTATCAGTTTTTTCGTTCTTCTTCGCTTAGACCCATCTGCCCTTGGATGCTCGCCTGGATCTCCGTCGTCAACTCTTCCGGACCCATTGCCAGCAACCTCGCTGTCGTCGCCGGCTCTCCGTCGATCTCCAGGCCCTCGATTGCCACCAGGCCCCATTCCAGCTGCCGCTTCCGGATCGCGCCCTCCAGCAGTGCCGCCTCCACACGATCCGTTGCGCTGCTTCCCGCAGCCGCAAACTCCGCCTTGGTCATCAAGTCGCGCAACTCACGCAGTAATTCCAGCCGGCCTTGAAACGACATCCTGCGGATGGTGTACGCAACACCCGGCAACACCACCGACTCTTTCCTGATACTGCTGCTGTAGTGCTTAGGCGAAGGCGATGTAAAGTTCGTCATCGCTACTCCCTTCCGCAAGGCATCCGCTCAGCTTCCACTGCAGTCGCGTCTCCTTGTCGACGAACTCCGGCACCTCCGGCACCAGGCTTTTCACATAAACACCCATCATCTGGCCGCCCTGTTGTCCAAGTTGCAGCATTACCTGCAGCGGTGAACGGGTCCGGGCCGCCTGATAGATCTCCTTCGTTGCACCGTCGTCACGGCCGTACAGCATGCAGTCGAACGTTACTTCGCGCGCACCCGGCACCACGCAACGCGGCAGCGAACTGCCAAACTCCGAACTCCTCATCTCCACGCCGTTGTCCAATTCCACAGACGCCTTCGTCAGAGTCAGAAATTGCGACGGCACCGCACCGATCCACGCCTGCCCTAAGTGCCCGCTCACCGGCACAGCCTCATAGGTCGCCGCCACCGCAGGTTCCAGGGGGAAGGCCATCAGTTCCCCAACGCCGTTTTCGAAACTCGAACTGTCGATCACGTCTCGCGCGGGTCCGGCAAACTCCAAGTCATGAACATCCCCGTTCACCGAAATCGTCATCCGGTTCACCACGCCGCCGCTCACGATTCTCTGCACGGCGCTCTCCGGGCTCCAGTAGTCGAACAGGCTCAGACTCTTCAGATCATTGCCCAACGCGTAGCTGACCGTCGGTCCGGTTAATGCGCCTGGTCCTGGCACGAGTGTGAACGGAATATTCAATTCCACGGTGAATTCGTCCACTACCGCTGCCACAAAGCGGACTTCACCTCCAAAGCTCACACCCTGTCCCGCCACCATCTCGTGCGGCGTCGTAAACCGGATCCGGTTCGAAGCCGGCACCGACTCCACAATCCCGCCTGCCGACACGAGCGGCTCCTTGCCCATCGCCGAGTGAACCAGCGGGCCGTAGTTCGGCGCTGTCCCCGCCTCCGTCCCCACTAAGTAGCTCTTCACCGCGAACTGCACCTTCCGGCGCAGCGGACCCATCACCGGTCCTCGCGTTCGCGTGCCCGTCTTGTCCCGCCTCTGGGGATACAGCGCTTCCTCTTTCACCTCCATCGCGCTTGCCGTAAACCGGTGCGATGCCGTCACCGCGGCCACTGCCCCAAAGCTCTCCTCCACATTCACGTAGAATCTGTTCTCCCGTGACGCTATGTAACAAGCCATAATCGCTTCCCGCCCTCCGTCCTTAGCTCTTGCTCACTTCCACCGTCAGCTTCACCTTGGCTGTCTTCACGAAGTTCCGCCCGCCCTTCTTCAAAGCCTGATACGTCACCTCGTAACCACCTCCGTAGTACATCCCCGCTCCCCAGTCACCACGAACGGACTCCAATACGCGAATCAGCCCATCCACGGTGTAGTGAAGTAAATCTGTCGTCTCCTCAGCGCGCTCCGCCGTCGCCCGTACGTCCACTCCAAGTTCGGCGGTTCCCGCGAACGACCGGAATTTCTCCCGTAACGAATTCGTCACCCGGTCACAATGCACGTACACCGCTGGATAACCCTGCGGACTCCGGTCAGCCAGATCCATGTCTATGTGCTGCCCGACCACCGTCACATTCCGCGCCAACTCACCCAGCCGGCTCGCATCCCCCAGCCACGTTCGCAGTCCGTTCTCTCCATCCAGAGCGCCCAACAGCGCATTACTCACCAACGTTGCTACTTGCGACATATGTCACCCCCGCCAAAGCACATTCCGCTGGCGAATATAGAAGTCAGGCTGCTGCCCGTCGCCAGGCCTCGCCCCGGGCTGTATCTGCGTCTGTCCCCAGCTACTCCCAAATGCCAGTGCCTGCACGCTTTGTTTCGCCAGTTCATCCTCGAACAGCCCCGCGTAAACGTGCCACCCGTCGCCGGCCAGATTCTCGTCTGCGAACTGCACCTGGATCGCGGACCCCGTTGTCACCGTCACCGCGGCTATCTCACTTGCCTCGCTCTCAACACCTCCCGCCACCCGAGAAGCACGGTAATAGTAGGTTCCGGCCGCGATCTGCCCACCGTTGGAAACCACAATCAGGGGCGCCGCTGGCCTTGGCAGCACTCGCCTCACGCGCCCAACCCCGTGTTCGTAGTACTCCCGGCGCGTTAACCTCGCCTGCTCGCTGTACTCCATCCACTTGCCCTTGTATCGCTCCGCCAGTTGCTGGTAGTGCGCGTCCCGATAAATCAGTTGCAGCGTCATCATCACGGCCCACCGATGCAGGGGCTCGGTCACGACTACGTCCTCCAGTGCCGAGCCCTCTGCTCCCGTTTGGCGCCGTAGGAAGTCCCGCAGATCCGAACTCACGATCCCGCGTGCGATCTCCAGCTTCCTGCTGAGATCGATATCCTCCACCGTCGCTACCTGCAATATGTCCGATTCGTACCTCTGCAAATCTGCGATCGTCGGACTGCTCCCGTCTTTCCACAGCGCCATATGTAGTTACTCCGTTTTCTTCTCTTTCGCCCGTTCCCGCGCCAGCGCCGCGATGCTTTCCTCCGAAACCAGCGCCACCTGCAAGCGATGCGCTGCGTTCTCCCGCGCCAGCGCGATACGCCGGTCTTCGTTCTCCTTGTGGAACGCCAGCGTCTCCTCCGCCGTCGCCAGTCGGGCCTTGCCATCCACAACCAATCGCCCAGCCAGCGCGCGGGATACCTCCTCCGGCATGCCCGCTCGCCCGCCATCGCCCGTGTCGTTGCTGATGACCACGGCAAACTCGCCAGGAATTGACTCCATCACTTCCCGTACCTTCTGGTAGTACAGCCTCAGTTCCATCCTTCTTCTCTCCAAATGAAAAGGGCCTCCAGGGTCCGCCCCCGAAGGCCCGTCTAGCGTTCTCGGCTGCCCTTCCGGACAGCCTGGGCCTGAGGCGACCCACCGCCTCAGTCCACACCCGCTGGTTAGCTGGTCACTCGCACAGCGTGGTTGTTGCGCAACACCGCGCAGCCGTAGAGCACGTCCACCGTGAACTGCTGCGACAGCGTGTTCGGCTGATAGGTCATCAGCACGCGCATGCCAAAGTTGCCCAACTCCGCGTACTCGGCAACGGCGCCCGTACCCGGCAGCGGCTGCGGCAGGCGGCGAACCACCAGCCCAATCGCATTCTTCGTGAACGCCAGGTTGTGCGTCGATACCGGCGAACTACCGGTCTTGGGCACAAACTGCGAACGGAACACGTAGAAGTCCTTGATCTTGCCCACGGACCCGTCCACCAGCGCCCGCAAACCAGCGTCGCCCGCGCTGCTGTATTCGCTGAACCGCGGAATCTGACGCAGCGACGAGTACGCGTTGCCATCCACTACCAGGTACTTCGGCGCGCTCGCCGGCACCTTCGCTTGGAACAGGGCCGTCTCCGCCGAGTCCACCACGGCTTCCGTGATCGCCGTGCCCGCCGTGCCCACCGGCGTGTTCGCCGTGAACTGCGAGTACAGCGCCAGCAGATCCGACTCGATCTTCTCCGCCAAAGCAACCACGGCCGGTTGCATGTACAGGCTCAGCAGGTCCGGCGCCGCCAGAACCTTCGTCACGTCCGGAATCTGGAACGTGGCTTCAGCGTGCGTGTTCAGCACGATCTGCGCATTACCCAGGTTCGGGCTCTGCGCCAGAACCGAACCGCCTTCAGCGATGTTGTTGGCCGTCAGCGTCGGCGGAATCGGCACATTGACAGTGTCGCCCGCCTGCGCCAGCGTCGGTTCAAAGTCTCGATTGACTAGGTTCCCCATTACCAGGTTCCCCATCAGCGACGGCAGTGCATCCACGGCCACCAGCTTCACAATCGCATTCGCTACATTCGCGGAAGTAATGACTCCCATTTGATGTTGGTCTCCTCGTTCTTGGATCTACTTGCTTACTTAGTTACTTGCTTGCTTTGCCTTGGCTAGCGTTTCCCGCCGCCCAATGTGTGAAGGGCCACCCGGGCAACTTCGTCCCGGATCTTCTCCAACTCCGCGCGGTCCATCCCCGGCTTGATCTTTTCAATGTCCACCGTAAAACCGCCGCCTCCCGGTCCACTCTTGGCCCCTCCTGTCGCGCCGGCTCCGCCCGACAGCCGTGCCGGTAGAAACTCAGGGTTCTCCTGCACGAAACTTTCGATGAACTCACTCAACTGCACAACATCGCCTGTCGGCGTGCTCGCAATCAGCTTCCCGTCCGTGGTCCGCTTTACGTCGTCCCGCACGGCCCGGAACGCAAGGTCGAGCTTCGTCACACCATGCCGCTGCAGTTCTGACCGGATCGCAGTGGTGCGCTCCGCCTCCTCTGCTATCGCACGGCTCCGCTGGTTCTCTTCCACCAGCTCATTCACCCGCTTCTCCAGACTCTCTCTACGCCGCCGTTCCTCGGCTAGTTCCGCCCGATGGGCCGGCTCCCGCTTGTCTTTCTCCACAGAGTCATACTCACGAATGACCTGCTTGATCAGCGTTCGGATCTCCTCCATCCCGCCTCCTTCCGTTGGCTCTGTGTGCAAATCAGTATTTGTCTCCATCAGTCCCTTCTCCCTAACAATTCGCCGTCGATCTCACTGTGTATGCGATCCTTGATCTCCTGCCTCACATCGCACAGATACTTCGATGCCAGCCGCTTATATATGTGTGCCCGCAGCGTTGGCGACGCCATCCCCATCCCCAGCAACCGCTCGGCGTCCTCCAGATCCGACGTGAACTCGGCAATGTCGAAATCGTCCATCCCCGAGACGTTGATCAGTAGATCGTCCTTCCGCGCTCCCGCGATCGCTCGCAGCAGCCGCTTCGTGAAGTCCTTCACCTGGTCTCCGTAGGACCGCAGTACTTCCTGCGTCACCGCGAAGTCGCGTGCCTTACTCATCCCCGATTGGCTCAGCGCACTACTGTGAACCCCTCGCGCTTGGTGCAGCAGATAGCAGACCCGGTAGATCTCCTCCTGCAGCCGCGCCAGATTCTCCGAAGCAATCTGAAAAACCTTCCCCTCCGGCTCCGTCCACCCGAAGCGGTCATTCGGCGCCAGTTGGATGTAGTAGCTCTCCCCGACGATCTGTTCCCATTGCCGGTCTGTATACACCACCGGCATCGCGAACAACCCCATCGACAAAGCCCACGACAGCGCGTTCGACTTGTTGAAGTGCTCCAACTGAATCAGCGCCGCCTTGTTCATCAGCCATAAACCTTCATTGACCTTGAACTCGAACAACGGCACCATCTGCAGATCGGCCAGCCCGTGCACGCCTTCATCTACCAGCAGCGCCGGACCTTTGTCACCCACCTGAACGAACGTCTTGTAGCTCGTCCGGTCAAAGTACAGGTACGTCGTCTCCGTGCGCGGCCCTTCTTCCTCCACAGCGCTGCGGTTCCGGTTGACCTGCCGCAGCACTACCCAGTCGAATCGCCCCCGTTCGTCGCGGCTCCAGTTGATCAGTTCCTCCTCGCTGAAATCCACAAGGTACGCGTGCGACAGTCCAGCTTCCTCTTCTTCCGCCCACGTCGATGCCGGCCGCGTCGGCTTCGGAAAGTCCACCAGAAGATAGCTCTTCCCCTTCACCAGCGCCGATACGAACTGCTGCTGCAGCATCGCCGCCAGCGACGTCCCCCGCTGGTCGCAGTCCTCCAGAAACTCCGCGAAGTACTTCCGCCCGGCCTCCCCCTTTCCCTCGAACTCGATCACCGGCTCCCGCTTAAATAACGTCGCCGAGTACCAGTCGATGATCGACCCGATGTAGTTCTCGTAGTAAACCCTCGCCAAACGCTCCGTGTAGACGTCATACGGCTCCTTCTGCCGCATCTCCAGGTAGTCCCGCGCGCTGTTCTTCAGCTGCTCGCCCCCGGCATATAGGTCCGAGTAGCGCTTCATCAGCCGTCGCGAGCCCCGGTATTCCGGGTGTTCTCTCGTTATGTCCATCGCTTCCTTTCCGCCTCCCTTCTCCTCCCTCTGCTACAACAGCCTCCGTGTTTGCTCTCCAACCTTCTGCCGCTCTCCGTACTCCTGCCAGATCAGATACCCAAGCGCATCGCTCGAATGTGTCCGGTTCAGATCCCGCTCCTTGTCCACGACCGTGCTCCGCGGCTTGTACATAACCTCCGCAAAGTCCTGGATCAACGCCCGGCACCTCGGATCCACCCACAACTCCGTGTCTCCATATGCGTTCAGCAGCTTGGCGTTCACCACCGCCACACGGTCCGCTACCGCCGGATTGCTCCTCGGCGCACGGATATCCACCGTGCGGAACCCCGCCCGCTGAAACATCTCTTTTATGACCGTGTAGTCGTTCGATCCCGACGTGTGCATGTGCCAGCCACTGGCATCGCCGTAGATGATCACCGCCTGTAGCCGCCGTGCGTACCGCGTTAGCAGTTCCTGGCACGCATCTTTCGTCGTGGCCCGCTTTAGCACAATCTCATCCAGCACACGGATCCCGTCCCGCGCACGCTGCGCAATCACCGAACACAACGGGTCAACATTGAAGTCCAGCGACCACAACAACGGTAACGACGGGTCAAACTCCATCCGCCGCAAGTGCCGCCTCTGGTCGAAGTTCGAGTACACCTGGTCTCGATCCTTCTCCACATACTCTCCAAGCACTTCCTGCTTATAGAAGCTCTCGTCGTAACTCGCTTTCAGCCGCTCGTAAAAATCTGGCGCCGCCCTGAGCACGTACTTGTTCTCCATGGGGCGGGCCATCACCGTGCTGTACCCGGTAGTCCCCGGGTTGACGAACCGGCGGTACACCCAGTCAAACCCCTTGGGCGTCCATACCGCGAAACCGCCTAACTCCTTCGCCTTCGGATCTCGCAACCGGCTTTCCAGCCGAAGCCACGCCTCCTCGTGCGTATACGTCAACTCATCCACCCCGAACCATGCAAGGTTCGTCCCTCGTAGCCGCTCGTACTCTTCCAGCGAGCGGAACAGAATCCTGGATCCCACGTCCTTCAGAACCAGGATGTTCTCCGACCGGTTTAGGTCGTACGGAACTTCGTTGCTCTCCAGCAACTCCAGAAACGCCGCCTGTGTCGTGTCCCGCAGCATCGGATACGTCGGCGCTCCAAGCAGCCCCGTCCGTCCCGCATTCACGAACGCCATCCGCAGCGCTTCCTGACACAACGCCGCGCTCTTTCCGCTCCCCACCGGCCCCGAGAACCCCTTGAACCGCGCTCGCGACTCGTGAAAAGCCCTCTGCGACGGCAGCGGTGTGTAAGCTATGTCTAACCGGCAGACTCCTCTTTCGAATCGCCTACCCATCGCACCACGATCTCCCGTACTTCATCGGTCCGTAACTCCTGTCGGGCTTCTAGCAGCCGTATTAGATCTCCGACCGAGAAGTTCGTCCGATCCGATAAGATCTTTTCCTTTACTCGCTGCAGCAGTTCTTCCAGTAATTCGCTGTCGCTTTGCACCACACCCGGCCCGCTCTGCGGCGCCTTCTCCGATGCAACTTCTTCTGTACCCTCCGGCTTGCTGCTTCTCTTCATTCCGGCTGGCTCCTCGGTGCAACTCCCTTTCTCTGACTCGAAGCTACCAGTCCCCTCCGGACCAACTTTGCCGCTCTTTTGCTAAGTTGTTGAAAAGAAAACGTCGATTTCTCTGCAACTCCTGTGAACGAGCTTTTGGCCGACTTTGCACCCATCCCTATCCGGCCTGTAATCAACAACTTGCACTTTTTCTACCCGCATCGCGCGCCCTTCTCAAATGCACACATTAGCCGAATTTATGAAAAGCACCCCTTGCATTTACCTCCCCACCTGCTCTACCCTAGTCCTAGGTCTCAACCACCACCTTCTATGCCCACGACTGTTGGCCACCCCTATGCCGTATCCATCGCCAACACCATCCGTGTAGTCGCCAACGTCGTGCTTCCACCCGTAGTAGGGATTATTGGGGTCATCGTACCCGGCCCCGCGTAGCCTGAGACCAACTAAGCTCTTAAGGCCATCGGCGGGGTTAAAATAACCAGCCGGTGGCCTTTTTCGTTGTTAACCAACTCTCCCTGGCCAAGGGAACTGTAAGTAAGGAAAGGATCTTCCCCGATGTCGAACCTGATGAGTGGCGCTAGGATGCTTCTCGAATGCCTAGGGAGGGAAGGCGTAGACGTAATGTTCGGCTACCCCGGTGGCGTCACCCTGCCCTTCTACGACGCCATGTATGAGCACCCCATCCGTCACGTCCTCGTTCGTCACGAAGAAAATGCGTGCTTCGCCGCTTCGGGCTACGCTCGTGCCACTGGCAAAGTCGGTGTCTGCTGCGCCACCTCCGGCCCCGGCGCCACCAACCTCGTCACCGGCCTCGTCGACTCCATGATGGACTCCATCCCCGTCGTCGCCCTAACCGGCCAGGTCACATCCAAACTCATCGGTAGCGACGCGTTCCAGGAAGCCGACACCTTCGGCATCACCCGCTCTTGCACCAAGCACAACTATCTTGTTAAGAGCCTCGCCGACCTCCCCGCTATCATCCACGAAGCCTTCTACGTCGCCAGCACCGGCCGCCCCGGCCCCGTCCTCGTCGACATCCCCAAGGACGTCTTCCAGGCGCAAGGTCACTACGTGCCCGTCAGTTCCATCCACCTCCCCGGCTACAAACTCGTCACAGAAGGCCACTCCGGCCAGATCCGTCGCGCTGCCCAAATGATGTGGGAAGCGCAACGCCCCTTCATTTATGCAGGTGGCGGCATCATCGCCGCCGGCGCCAGTGAAGAACTGAAGCAACTCGTCGAGATTCTCGATGCCCCGGCCGTCTGTACCTTGATGGGCCTCGGCTCGCTCTCGTCCTCGCATCCGAACTTCATCTCCATGCCCGGCATGCACGGCAGCTATGCCGCCAACATGGGCATGACCCACACGGACCTTATCATCGCTCTCGGCGTTCGCTTCGACGACCGTGTCACCGGCCGCCTCAACGCCTTCGCCCCCCACGCCAAAGTCATTCACCTCGACATCGATGCCGCCGAAATCGGCAAGATCCGCAACCCCGACCTCCCCATCGTTGGCGACGCCAAGAAAGTCCTGCCGAAACTCGTCAAGGCCCTCGAAGAACTGCAGCCCTCTATGAGCGAGCAGAACAGCGCTCATCGGAAAGCCTGGTGGAAACAGGTGCGTGGCTGGCAGGAAGAGCACCCGCTCGTCCCCTCTTTCTCCACCTCCGAAATCCGCCCCCAGCACCTCATGCACGAAATCGACCGCATCTCCGGCGGCGAGGCCATCGTCACTTCCGACGTCGGCCAGCACCAGATGTGGGCCGCTCAGTTCATTCGCTTCCATCACCCCCGTCTCTGGATCAACTCCGGCGGCCTCGGCGCTATGGGCTTCGGCCTGCCCTCCGCCATCGGCGCCCAGATGGCCTGCCCCGACAAACTCGTGTTCTCCATCTCCGGTGACGGCGGCTTCCAGATGGCCATCCCCGAACTCGCCACCATCGCCAGCCAGGGCCTGCCCATCAAAATCATCATCATGAACAATGGCTACCTCGGCATGGTCCGTCAGTGGCAGGAATTGTTCTACAACAACCGCATGTGCTCGGTGCAGCTCGATTGCTTCCCCGACGCCGAACTGCTAGCCCGCTCCTATGGATTTAAAGGTCGCACCATTGACCAGCCCGCGGACCTCACCGCCGCCCTTCAGGAAGCCGTCAATGAGCCTGGACCCTATTTGCTGAACGTCAAGGTCACCCCGTTCGACAACGTGTTCCCCATGGTTCCCGCCGGCGGCGCCATTAACGAAATGGTGCTCTCCGCGCCGCAACCCGTCGCTGTCGGTACTAAGTAAAGTTAGGTAACTCCACCATGATCCAGGTTATCTCCGTCTTACTCGAAAACAAGCCCGGCGCGCTCATGCGAGTTACCGGCCTCCTCACCGCTCGCGGTTACAACATCGAGTGCCTCACCGTTGCCCGTACACTCGATCCTACTCTCTCCCGCATGACCATCGGCGTCGACGTTGAGCCCCACCTCCGTCGCCAGGTCATCAAACAGATGAACAAACTCATCAACGTGCTCCAGGCCGTCGACCTCACCGACGGCCCCTCCGTCACTCGCGAAATGGTTCTCCTTCGCGTCCGTGCCGCTATGGAGCACCGTACCGCCATCCTTAAGGAAGCCGAAATCTTCTCGGCTCGCGTTGTCGACTCTTCCACCGAGGGCTTCGCCATCGAAGCCACCGGCGACACCGAAAAGATGGACGAGTTCATCGATGTCATGCGTAGCTACGGCGAGATTGAAGTCACCCGTTCCGGCGTCGTCGCCGTCTCGCTCGAAGCCAAGAAGCTTCGCCTCTCCCCGCCCATCCCCACCGGCGCCGAGGCCAAATCCAAAGACCGTATTGGAGTTCTGAATGCCTAATCGCTATTACGAGAAAGATGGCAACCTTGACGCGCTCAAGGACCAGACTGTTGCCATCATCGGCTACGGGAGCCAGGGACATGCCCACGCGCTGAACCTCCGGGACTCGGGCGTCAACGTCATCGTCGGCCTCTACCCCGGCAGCAAGAGCACCGCCAAGGCCGAAGCTGCTGGCCTCCGCGTCCTGCCTGTCGCTCAGGCCGCAGCCGAAGCCACCATGATCATGATCCTGGTCTCCGACCACATCCAGGCCGACCTCTACAACAACGAGATCGCACCCTCGATGAAGGCCGGCAAGACCCTCATGTTTGCCCATGGCTTCAACATTCATTTCGGCTTCATCAAGCCGCCTGCCGATGTTGACGTCACCATGGTCGCCCCCAAGGCTCCTGGCCACCGCGTCCGCGAACTGTACACCGAAGGCGTCGGCGTTCCCGCCCTCGTCGCCATTCACCAGAACCCCTCCGGCAAGGCCCTCGAACGCTCACTGGCCTATGCCCTCGCGCTCGGCTGCCTCAAGGCCGGTGTCATCGAAACCAACTTCAAGGAAGAGACCGAGAGCGACCTCTTCGGCGAACAGGTTGTCCTCTGCGGTGGTGTCAGCGCCCTCATCAACGCGGGCTTTGAAACCCTCGTCGAAGCTGGCTACGCTCCGGAAATCGCCTACTTCGAGTGCCTCCATGAACTGAAGCTGATCGTCGACCTCATCTACGAAGGCGGCCTCGGCTACATGCGCTACTCGGTCTCCGATACCGCCGAATACGGCGACTACACCCGCGGTCCGCGTATCATCAACGCCGAAACCAAGGCCGAAATGAAGAAGATCCTCAGCGAAATCCAGAACGGCGAATTCGCCAAGACCTGGATCGAAGAGAATCGCTCCGGTCGCCACAACTTCCTCGCCATGCGCGAGAGCGGCAGCAACCTGCTCATCGAAAAGACCGGCGCACCCCTGCGCGAGATGATGACCTTCCTCAAGCGCAAAAAAGAAGTCGGCGTACCCACCTCTGCCTAGTCCGTTGTGGGGCAGACGTCCACGTCTGCGGGGCGGCTTCCAAGCCGCCCCTTCCAAGTTCGAAAAGAGTTAGTCATGAAAATCTTCACCTTCGATACCACCCTCCGCGACGGCACCCAAGGCGAGGCCGTCTCCTTCTCCGTCGATGACAAACTCGTCATCGCCCAAAAGCTGGACGAACTCGGTATTGACTACATCGAAGGTGGATGGCCCGGCTCCAACCCTCGCGACAAGGAGTTCTTCTCCCGTGCCCGCGACCTCCAACTCAAGCACTCCAAGCTCACCGCCTTCGGCTCCACCCGCTTCGCCCGCAATCCCGTCCACCAGGACTCCAACGTCCGCAATCTCCTCGAAGCCGGCACGCCCGTAGTCTCCATCTTCGGAAAAAGTTGGGACCTTCATACCCAGCGCGCGCTCGGCATCACCGAAGACGAAAACATCGCCCTCATCAGTGAGACCGTCAGCTACCTCATCCAACACGGCAAAGAAGTTGTCTACGACGCCGAGCACTTCTTCGACGGCTACATCTCCAACCCTTCCTTCGCCCTCCGCACTCTCGAAGCCGCCCAAAAAGCCGGCGCCTCCGTTCTCTGCCTCTGCGACACCAACGGCGGCACCCTCCCCGGTCGTCTCGTCGAGATCTTCGCCGACGTTCGCAAACGCTTCGATGGCATCATCGGCATCCACTGCCATAACGACTCCGACGTAGCCGTTGCCAATACCTTGGCCGCCGTCGAAGCCGGTGCCACTCACGTCCAAGGCTGCTTCAACGGCTACGGCGAGCGCTGCGGAAACGCCAACATGGCGTCTCTCCTCGCCAACCTTGAACTCAAACTCGGTCACACCACCATCGGCCCCGAAAAGCTCACTCACCTCACCAGCGTCGCCCGCTTCATCGCCGAACTGGCGAACCTCTCCGTCCGCAATGACCAGCCGTATGTCGGACGCAGCGCCTTTGCCCACAAGGGCGGTGTCCACGTCAGCGCGGTCCTCAAGGATTCCGCCACCTACGAACACGTCCGTCCCGACACCGTAGGCAACCGCCAGCGTGTCCTGCTTTCCGATCTCAGCGGACGCAGCAACATCCTCTACAAGCTCAAGCAGCACGGTCTTGTCGACCGTCTTAGCGATGCCTCCCACCGCGAACTCCTCGAACGCATCAAGCAGATGGAGTTCATGGGCTACGAACTCGAAGCCGCCGAAGGCACCTTCGAATTGCTCGTGCGCGAAGCCCTCCACCCCAACCTCAACCTCTTCGAAGTCGTGAACTACGAAGTGGCCATGAAGAGTAACGGCAAGGACGTCCAGACCACGGCCACCGTCACCCTCAAGGCACAGGACGGCATCCACTCCGCCACCGCCAACGGCCACGGCCCCATGAATGCCCTCGACCTCTGCCTCCGCCAGTGCCTCGCCCAGCTCTATCCCGCCATCTCTAACGTCCGCCTCACCGATTACAAAGTCCGAGTCCTTGACACCAAAAAAGGCACCGCCGCGAAAGTCCGCGTCTTAGTCGAATGGTCCGACAATCGCCGCTCTTGGGCCACCGTCGGAGTAAGTGACAACGTAATCAGCGCCAGTTGGCACGCCCTCCTCGACGCCATCCGCCTCGAACTCATGCGCCTCGTCGAGAAAGACGAAGCCATCGAACGCGCCGTAGAAGACTACTGCTGGGGCGTCTAACTTGATCAGGTGGAGGGCGGGTCCCCAGACCCGCGGGCGACCCCCAGGTCGCCCCACCCTTCCGGAAGCTATACTTCCTTCATGTCCGGTCACGACCAACACTATCACCACGACCACGAACACCAAGCCGTCCCTCACGACCTGACCCTCCGCGTCAAAGCCCTCGAATCCCTCCTAATCGAAAAGGGCTACGTCGATCCCGCCGCGCTCGACGCCCTCATCGACACCATGGAGAACAAAATAGGCCCTCGAAACGGCGCCAAAGTGGTAGCCAAAGCCTGGCTCGATCCCGAGTACAAAGCCCGCCTGCTCACTGACGCCCCCAAAGCCATAGCCGAACTCGGCTTCCTCAGCGCCGAAGGCGAATCCATGGTTGTCCTCGAAAACACCCCGCAAGTCCACAACCTGGTCGTCTGCACCCTCTGCTCCTGTTACCCCTGGCCCGTCCTCGGCCTCCCGCCGGTCTGGTACAAATCCAATGCCTACCGCTCCCGAGCCGTCATCGACCCCAGGGGCATCCTCAAAGAATTCGGCACCGCTCTCCCGGAAGACACCGAAATACGGGTCTGGGACAGCACTGCCGAAGTCCGCTACTTGGTCCTCCCCGAACGCCCGTCTAACACGGAAAGCCTCACCGAAGAACAATTAGCCGACTTAGTAACCAGAGACTCCATGGTAGGAGTCACTAAGTTATGAACGGCGTCCATGACATGGGCGGTATGCACGGCATGGGACCCGTCAACCCCGAAACCAACGAACCCGTCTTCCACGCCCCGTGGGAAGGGCACGCCTTCGCCCTCTGCCGGGCCCTCCGTGCCTTCAAGCGTTGGAATCTCGACCAGGACCGCTACGCCCTCGAACTCCTCCCCCCGGCCGAATACCTCCGCATGTCCTACTACGAGCGCTGGTTCACCCGGCTCGAAAAGCAAGCCATCGACTACGGCTTTATCACTCCCGAAGAGTTCGCCAACCACCGGCCAGACCCCACCCAGCCAAAGGGCCAACCCGCCCTCACCCCCAACATGGACCAGGCCTTCATCAGCCGCGGTCTGCCCCCCACCGACGATCCCACCATCCCACCCCACTACCACGTAGGGCAGTCCGTCCAAGCAAAGATCATCAACCCCACCGGCCACACCCGCCTGCCCCGCTACGCCCGAGGCAAACTCGGTACCATTCACAGAGACCAAGGCGTTCATCCGCTACCCGACGCCTCCGCCGAAGGCGAAGATGTCCGCCAACACCTCTACTCCGTCCGATTCTCATTCCAGGAACTCTGGGGCCCCCAAGCCTCCGCGAAAGACGCCGTTTACATCGACCTGTGGGAGAGCTACCTTGAACCAGCCTAACCAGCCCGACCTTACCCAACTGCCCGGCCTCCCCAAAGACGAAGGCGGCCCCATCTTCGCCGAACCTTGGCAGGCGCAAGCCTTCGCCATGGCCGTGAAGTTATCTCACGCCGGTTATTTCACATGGACAGAATGGGCGGCGGAGTTAGCCGCGGAACTCAAAGCCGCCGCCGGCCGGGGGGAACCAGACGATGGTTCCAAATACTACCAGCACTGGCTCAATACCCTGGAACGCCTCGCTCAAGCCAAAGGCCTCACGAATCAGCAAGCCCTCAACGACCGCAAGGAAGCCTGGGCCGATGCCTATCGCCACACGCCCCACGGCCAACCGGTAATCCTAAAACGCTAGACCCGATCTCCCGAGGCGTGGATCGACTCCGCATACATCAAATCGCCCGTGAACCCGTCATAATACTGAATCACCACGTGGGGCTTCGGATAAGCCACCCACCGCTCACGACCCTTATCGTCCGGATTCATAAATGCGTTGTTCACTTGCGCCACCGCGTAAATCGGCTGTTTCCGCTTCTGCGTAGGCACATCGTTACGGAAATAGCTGGACCACCGAATGTCACACGGCGTCCCGTGCGAGTCGAACTGCCCATTCGGCATACGTCCACCCTCGCTCTTCATCGGATGATTCTGTGACCCGCGCGGCCCCGAACAAAACTCCCAAACTCGATCCGTCACCTTAATCGCGAATGAATTATGTAAGTCGCCGGTCATCACGATAACTGGCTTCCCTAGCCCATCCCAGAACTTGAGTAACATCTCCCGCTCTTCCAGGAATGCCGTCCATGCATCGTCCTTCCCATCAATTGGGCCGGTCGACCCAGGAGACCCAACGTGCGGAATCATCAGGTTCACGCTCGAAGCCAAAAAGAAGAAGTCGGCATCGCTCGCCCGCATACTCGCCATTAACCACTTCCGCTGCGCCTGCCCAATCATCGACAGGCCCTTCCGCTTCGGGTTCTTCGGATCGTGCTGGTCCCGCAAGCTCCGCGTATCCAGCAGGTAGACTTCAACATTCCCTACCCGGAATTTCCCGTAAGAGTGCCGCCCAATGGAGTACGCGCTGGTCCCGCTCTCCTGCGCCGCCGGCTTGATCCTGAGCTTATTCGGCCCTAGAACCTCCACCACGTCGTAAACTCCCGCATTCGCACTCCCAGCAGGCTCTTCCTGCTTCGTAATATCCACTCCGGCCATCTGCCCGCCCCAGTGCACATGCAGATTACTCAACTCGCTAAGTTTCACCTTCGTAAAGTCCGTTGAGGCGTCTTCCATCACATCACTGCCCGCCTTGAACGTCCCGTGGCTGAAGTGCGTGTTGGTCGAAGTCGCCAGCGGATTTGCCCCGGCTACGTAATCGAACCACCCCCGCATCGCAATATCGCGAAAAACCGCCCGCCGGCTCCGATTCCCTGCCGCTGCCGTCCCATACACATCATTCAGAATCTCGTGATCATCCGGCGTGAAGTAAGAGGGCACCTTCTTGTGCCACTCCGCCATGTTGACGCCGCGTTCCAGAAAGAACTTATAGTTCTCCCACACACCCGTGATGCTCGGCGCTAACTTCACAATCCCCGGCACTGCGTCTGCCGCGCAACCCGTCTGCTTACACCACTCCTCAACCGGGAAGTCGCGCTTGTCCTCATACAGCCAGTCCCCGTTCGTTATCGAAAACAGTACCTTGTCCGTCAACTTCTCCCGCATCGTCTTGAACGCAGGCAGACCCGGCCCTGTGCCGTTGTTCGGCTTCTGGTTATTGCACGACCCAAACTCAAACCGGAAGTTGAACAGCCCGCGCGGATTCGTCTCCAGATGCCGGTAATCATTCGGATCCGGCAGCGTCAAGAAAGTCCCGCTGTGCTCCGGCCGGCCCTCATTACTAGCTCCCGCCACCAACCGGAAGTAATACTTTGTCCCCGGCTTCAATCCCCTTAGCTGCACCCACGCCGCATTATCGTGATCGAGCGTTGTCTTCGCCGCGTCGGAAACTTGTTCTAGGTTCTGCTCGCTGGTCCCGTACCGCACCCGAAACTCGCCCGGACGCTGCGTCCGTCCCCAAATCCGAATCTCGTTCGCTGTCACATGACCCAGCATCGGTCCATGCGTGATACCACCGGCCTGCGCCTGTAGCGCGGAAGGAGCCGCCATAGCGGTTAACGCGGCCTTCGTCAGGTCGCGGCGGTTGAACTTTGGCATGGCACTAGCCTATCAAACCTCAATCCGTCAGAAAGGCCAGTGTCTTGGTTCCCGACACCTCAAACGGCCGCCGGCAGCGCATGTTCTTGCAGTTCACTTTATCCTGCGCTAGCACCATGTAGCTTTGCGCTTTCGCGAACTTCGCCCGGTCCCGCTCATCCGCCCCGCGCGGCAGCGTGCCCTTCTTCTTACGCACCACCCAGGGCAGTTCGTACGTGTCCTTGGTCTTGCAGAAGCTGCATACCAGTTCGATCGGCTTCGTCGTTCGGCTCTCGACGTAATAGTCGCGTTCGTCCATTTAGTTCCGGCCGCACATTCCCGGGTTTTGGCACATCCCGCCCGGACACGACGGCATCTGTGCCGGCGCCCCCTTCGAAGCCGTTCCGGCATGCGCCGCAAACGTCGACAGTTCCTGCTTCAAATGCCCCGATTCGCAACTCGGGCACGTCACGTCGTCCGTCACCCGGCGAACCAGCTTCTCAAAATGCGTCCCGCAATCCTCGCAGCTATATTCAAAGATCGGCATAGCTCTATTCTACTGCCCCTCCCACGCCGTCAACGCCAACCCGATCCGATCGATCACTTTCCGCACCTCCGGCCCCGGCGCCGTGTAGTTATTCGCGATCACCGAAAACACCAGCCGCGCCCCTCGCTTCGTTGTCAGATATCCCGAAAGCGCACTTACCGTGCCCAGCGTCCCCGTCTTCGCATGGATCACCCGCGCCGCCTCCGCCTTATCAAACCGCGACCGCAGCGTCCCATCCTCGCCCCCGAACGGCAGCATCGAATCCCAATCCGCTCCGTAGGACCGCGAGTGCATATAGGTCAGCAACTTCACGATGGCCGTGGGCGAAACGATCCCTCGCCGCGACAACCCCGACCCATCCTCGAAGTGATACTCCTTCTCCTCCACCCCTACCTCTTTCAGAAACGCTCCCAACTCCTTCAACCCTGCCTCCCGCGTCCCCTCGTTCTGCCGCACCCGACCCACCTCTCGCAGCAGTAACTCCGCATGCAGGTTCTGGCTCACCTTATTCACCACCCGCGCCACTTCCGTCAACGGCAATGACTCCCGCCGCGCCAGTTCGACTCCATATCCCGCATCGAACGGCTCATCGGCCCGATACCGATGCATCGCACCCGGCTCTCCCGAAATCCGCACACCCCGTCGCGTCAGTACATCCTGAAACACCGCCGCCGCGTATAGGGCGGGATCATCCACTGCCAGCAACTGCCGCGCCCCGGCATTCCCCACGGTCCCATTCAGCCGCAACTGCCGGCTCCCAGGCGTCCGGTCTACCTCCAACTTCCCTCGCCTCTCCGCCACCGTCATCACCCGGTTATCAATCACAAACGGCAGCGACGGCGGATTCAAGAACACCCGCGCCAAATCCCCAACTTCACCCGGCTCTACACGCACAGTGAAGGCGTTGTCGTTAAATGGCAGAGCACTTACCGGCGCCCCGTACTCCCACAGCGCATCGTCCACCGTCCAACCCTCAGGAAACGGCTGGTACACATACCGCCGGTCGTCCCCAATCACACTTCCACGTATCTCCCGCAAACCCCGCGCCGTTAGCTGCTCCGCCAACGCCACAATCGGCTCAATCGGATCCCCACCCTCATTCTCTTTCTGATACGGATACGCCCGCCCGGAAAGCGTCGGATCGCCACCTCCCACCAGCCGCAGATCCCCCACCAACACGCCCTCACCATCAATTGCCCGGTCCGCCCGGACCGTCGTGACAAACCGGTAATCCGGCCCCAATCGCTCCAGTGCCAACGATGTGGAAAACAGCTTCGTGTTCGAAGCCGGCGTCATATGCTCATCGGCATTCAGCGCGAACACCGTCCGCCCCGTCTTCAAACTACGAACCAGAATCCCCCACCGTGCACTCTGCCCAGCCTCACTTCGCAACAGCGCCTGAATTCGCGCCTTGTGGGGCAGACCTCTCGGTCTGCGCGCGACGTCCACGTCGCGCCCATCCGCCGCAAGTCCAAGACAAGCCGCAACCAAGAAACTCGCGAGTAATCTCATCCCTGACTCGCCTCCGGCCAAAACCTCAAGCCGCCTTCGGCAGTGTCTTCGTCCCGTGGCTGTCCTCATCCGCGATCAACGGTTGCGTCGGATCAATTCGGGAGAACAGGAACGCACTGATCAACAACATCGTCCCCATCGGAATCAGAGGCGCATTGTAGCTCTGCGTTGCCGTCACAATATACCCAAACGTCAGCGACGTCAGGAACGACCCCATCTGTCCGGCCATGTTCATCGATCCGCTCACTGCGCCCGCATAACGCCCGCCTACGTCCAGGCAAACCGCCCACGCCACCGGCAACATGCAGTCCATGCTTCCATAACCCAGTGCTAAAAACAGCACCGCCATGTACTTGTCCGGCGTCTGTGACGTCAGCAACATAAACGTCCCCGACATCGCCAGGCCCAACGCCCCCACTATCCGACGCCCGAACTTCAGCCCTTTCTTCCGCACCAGGATGTC
This sequence comes from Bryobacterales bacterium, assembly GCA_016789745.1. Classification (GTDB taxonomy): domain Bacteria; phylum Acidobacteriota; class Terriglobia; order Bryobacterales; family Bryobacteraceae; genus CADEFT01. Next base: position 41,721 of record JAEUQF010000227.1, on the reverse strand, counting down.
ACTCAACGTACCTCCCAGCAGGTTTCCGCATGCACCACACAGGAACGGCGCCGTCGCGAAAATCGCCATCTCGTTTTCGCTGAACCCGCGCCCCTTCTGCAGATACGTGTGCAGCCACGAAAGGTAAAAATAGCTCCCCCAGCAATAGGTGTGGTACATCAGCAGAATATTCCAGAACCGCCACTTGCCTAGTGCCTCGCGCCACGGCATCCCGTGATGCTGCTTCGGTGAACCGCCGCCGATCTCCTGTAGCTCCTGCGCCGTAACCCCGGGCTTCTCCGTCGGATGATTGCGATACCACCAGTACCAGAGCGCACACCAGATCACTCCCAGGATTCCAAACACGTAAAACGACATCCGCCAACCGTACGCCTGTTGGATCGCCACCACCAGGATCGGTGAAATCGCGCCCCCTAGCCGGCTTGCCATCCAGACGATTCCGGTCGCCCTCGCACGCTCCGGCGCAGGGAACCACCGCGAAACCGCCGACGCACTGCCCGGGTACGCACCCGCCTCACCCGCTCCAAAGCAGAACCGCACCAGCAACAACATGAAGAAGTTCGACACCGCTCCGGTCAGCGACGTGAATAAGGACCACCACAGCACAATGCGCGTCAGCACCGCCCTTGCGCCAATCCTATCCGCCATCGCCCCCGACGGAATCTCAAACAACGCGTACGATAACGTGAACGCTCCCACCACCCAGCCCCACTTGTCCGGCGTCAACCCCAATTCCGCCTGCATCCGCGGCCCCGCCACCGATATGCACACCCGGTCGATGTACGTAATGATCGATAGCAGGAACAGCAGGATCAGCACCCGTACGCGATATCTCATAAGCATCCGATCATATCAGGCCCGCAGGCTGTTCCGCCGCGCACGCCTCATTCCCAAAATCGAACACTGCCCGCCCGCAACTCATTGATCTTCGCCATCCGCTCCATGGCATCTTGCATGCTCCTCCTCCCGCGATGTCTACGTTGCGATACGCCGTCCGCATGCTCCTCCGCACTCCGGTTCTCAGTGGCGTGGTGATTGCCTCCCTCGCGCTTGGCATCGGTGCCAATACTGCCATCTATTCCCTAATGCGTCAGATCCTCTATCGCGATCTGGGCATCCGGAACTCGGCCGAAATCGTCAACCTCTACCAGCCAGGCCCGGCCCAGGGCCGCGTCTCGTCCAACGAAGATGGCGGCGCTGTCTTCACCCATCCCATGTTCCGCGACTTGCGGAAGCAACAGTCTTCGTTCCTCGGTATCGCGGCCCATCGCTCCGTCGACGGCAGCCTCTCCTACCAGGGCCAGTCCAAGCGTGGCGAAATCGCCCTCGTTAGCGGCAACTACTTCGATGTGCTGGGCGTAAGGCCGGTGCTCGGCCGCTTGCTTACCGAAGAAGACGACCGTACGCCCGGCGCCCACGCCGTCGTCGTCCTCAACCATTCCTACTGGCAGAACAGCTTTGGCGCCCGTGCCGACGTACTAAACAAAGCGCTGATCGTAAATGGCCACCCCATGACCATTGTCGGTGTCACCCAGCCTCGTTTCTACACCGAATCCATCGGCCAGACCGTTGACGTGTACGTTCCCATCATGATGAAAGCACAGGTCACGCCTCGCTGGAACGGCCTCGACGATCGCAAGGATTACTGGCTGTACCTGTGCGCCCGGCTCAAGTCCGGGGTCACTCTCCAACAGGCCCAGCACCAAATCAACGTCCCTTACCGCGCCATGCTCGACGAAGAGTTCAAACTCGTCCAGAACCCATCGCCCAACTTCACTCGCGGCTGGAAGAACAAGACTATCGTCCTCAAGCCCGGCGAGTACGGCCGTGGGTCGCTCATCTCCGAAGCCCAGCAGCCGCTCTTCATCCTCCTGCTCATCACCGGCTTCGTCCTCCTTATCGCCTGTGCCAATGCGGCCAACCTGCTGCTTGCCCGCTCCGCCGTACGCAGAAAGGAAATCGCCATCCGCCTCTCCATTGGCGCCAATCGCTGGCAGTTGATCCGCCAACTCCTCGTGGAAGCCTGTGTCCTTTCGATGGCTGGCGGGCTGCTTGGCATCCTCGTTTCCCAATGGACCCTGGATTTGCTCCTCGCGGGAATACCCGACGTTGCCGGAACCCAATACTTCAACTCCGACCTAAGCCCGCACGTGCTTCTCTACAGCTTCTGCGCCTCCATCCTCACGGGCCTCGCCTTTGGCATCTTCCCGGCTTTACAAGCCACTCGCACCGACGTATCCCCATCGCTCAAAGACCAGGGCGAGATCATCGCCGTTTCCGGCGCGGCCAAGTACTTCCGCAGCGCCATGGTAGTCGGCCAGATCGCCATGTCCCTGGTGCTGCTGATCACCTCCGGCCTGCTCACGTTGAGCCTCTGGCGCATCACCAATATCGACGTCGGCATCAGGACTGACCGTCTGCTCACCTTCTCCCTCAACCCTGCGCTTTCCGGCTACACGCCACAACGCACCCTGCAATTCTTCGAACAGCTCGAGAACCGGCTCTCCGCCATTCCCGGTGTGCAAATGGTGGGCGGCTCCACCGTGTCCTTCCTCGCCGGCGACAACTGGGGGACAAACGTCAGCGTGGAGGGCTATCGCGCCGGCCCCGATACCGACACCCATTCCTCCCTCGCCGAGATCGGCCCAACCACCCTTGCTACGCTCGGCATTCCACTCCTGAATGGACGCGAGTTCACCCCGCAGGACGCCATCGGTGCTCCCAAGGTCGCCATCGTCAACCAGACTTTCGTAAAGCGCTTCCTCGAAGGCCGTAACCCGCTGGGTGCCCGTTTTGCCCTCGGCCGCGCCGCCAAACTTGACATCGAAATCGTCGGCCTCATCAAGGACGCTGGATATGCCAGCGTGCAGGACAAGCCCAAGCCTGTGTTCTATCTCCCCTATCGCCAGAATGACCGTGCCGAAAGCCTGAACTACTACGTCCGCACAACGCTGCAGCCGGAGCAGATGCTCTCCATCCTGCGACGCGAAATCGCTGCGCTGGACCCCACCATTCCGGTTTCCCCAATCCGCACCATGCAGTCGCAGATCGACCAGAACCTGTTTGGAGAGCGCATCATGTCCTTCGCCTCCATCTCCTTCGGCGCTCTCGCCACACTCCTCGCCGCCATCGGCCTCTACGGCGTCCTTGCCTACACCGTCGCCCGCCGCACTCGCGAAATCGGCATCCGCATCGCCCTTGGTGCGCGCGCCGGCGACGTACGCTTCCTGGTCATGCGTGATGTCGCTATGTTCGCCGCCATTGGTGTCCCCCTCGGATTGGCTGGTGGCCTGGGCATTGCCCGCATGCTTGCATCCATGCTCTTCAACGTCACCACCTACGACCCGTTCGTCATCGGCAGTGCTGTCGCCTGCATTGTCTTCGTTGCTGCCGTAGCCGGCTACCTGCCCGCCCGCCGCGCCACCAAGATCGACCCGCAGATCGCCTTGCGTTACTACTAATCCGTCAAACCCAGCCGCACCCTCGCCTTCTCCGTTGCCTCCCTGCGACGAGTCAACAGGGCCTTCGCGCGGCGCTGCACCTCGACAATCATCTCCAACTCCGAACATTCCGGCGAGCCCGGTCCAAATGGCGGTGCCGGATCATACTCCATCTGCAGCCCGATGCGTCGCGCCTCTTCTTCGCTGCTCAGCAAAGCTGCTAACTCCAAGGCCATGTCGATGCCTGCCGTCACGCCGCCACCCGTAATCCGGTTCCGATCCACCACAATCCGCTGATTCACCACCGTTGCGCCCAATCGCGCCAACTGGTCCCGTGACATCCAGTGGCTGGTCGCCTGATACCCTCCCAGCAAACCCGCACCCGCCAGCAACAGCGACCCGGTACACACCGAAGCCACCCACTCCGCTTGCGCGCCCTGTTGCTGCAGCCAGCCCAACACCTCCCCGTCTTCCATACACTCCACCTGCCCCGGCCCGCCCGGTACAAACAGCACCTCGCAACGTGGGCAGGTCTCAAACGTCGCCGTCGGCACAATCGCCATCCCCGAATCACTCACCACCGGGTCCAGCGTCTTCCATACCAAGTACAACCGAACGTCCGGCAATCGCCGCAGCACCTCCCACGGGCCGGTCAGATCCAGTTGCGTCAACCCAGGAAACAGCACGAACGCCACCCGCCTCACGCCATCACCGCCACATCCTGCCCAACAATACGAAAGCCGGTGGCCGCTCCCGTTCCCGTGTCATAGATGGCGAAAGTCGAGTCCACATCCGTGCGATTGGCCTCTCCGTCAAACTGGCATCCCATGATGGACCCCGGATTCAACGCAAGCGTCTTGCCCACGCGCTGGTTCTGGTAAACGTGGTTATGGCCGAAGAACACCGCATCATACTCCCCGGACCGGACAATCGGCATCGCAATGTAGTTGAAGTGATTCACCGCGATCTTCCTGCCATCCCAATCAGCCTCGAAATACTCGCCGCGCAACTGCACATGCGGGTACTTCGCGTTCTTTGCCGTGATCCGATACAAATCCGCATCGTTATTGCCGAAAACGATGTGTATCGGCCCTTGGAACCCTCGCGCCAGTTGATCCAGCACGAACGGCGAACACAAATCGCCGCAACATACCAGGATCTCGGCCCCCTTCACCGCTTCCAACGCCACCGCCAGCTTCCACACGTTGTCATGTATGTCGGACAATACCGCGATCTGCATCGCGTCCACCCTACCACAGGCGCGCCGCGTGCACCTACAGCCGGTCCCGCGTATGCGGCGATCTCTTCTGCAGCCACACCCGCACCCCAAACGGCAATCGTGGAAACAACGCCGTGAACAGGCGATAATGCCACCCCGGCACCACGATCGCCTTCCCACCCGCCAAACCCTCTAATGACTCTCGTACCACTTCCGCCGCCTGCAGCCACAGCCACGATGCGGCTACCTTCGTCCGGTCCACTCCCAGCACGTCGTGGAACTCAGTGTAGGTGAAACCGGGACACAACGCCTGGACTCGCACCGGCGTGCCCATCGCCGACAACTCGACAACCAACCCCTCCGTGAAATCCTTCATCCACCCCTTCGTCGCACAGTAACTCACATTCGAAGCGCTCCGCGCGAACGACGCTACCGACGCAACGTTGATCACCCCACCCCGCCCGCGAGGCACCATCCCTGCCAACGCGGCATGCGTGAGCTCGACCGTCGCCATCACATGCACTTCATGCATCGCCTGTTGACCCGCAAGGTCAGCCTCCCAAAAGCGACGGCGCGTCCCAAAGCCGGCGTTGTTCACCAGAAGTTCCAAATCCGGTTCTTCTTCAATACAACGCCGGACCTCGGCACGCGCCACTCGATCCGACAAATCCGCCACCATCACCCGGGCCCGCACTGGCAGAGAGGCCGTCAGCTTCTCAAGCAACTCCCGCCGGCGCGCCACCAGAATCAGTTCGAAGCCTCGCGCCGCCAGTTGCCGCGCGAACTCCGCCCCTAGTCCGGAACTCGCGCCTGTGATCAGGGCAACCCGTCTCTTGCTGTCCACGGCCCCAGCTTACCGCGCGGCAGTTACTTCTTCTGCACCTGCGCGTCGTGCTTCTCTTTGTAGATCTCCCGGCTCAGCTTGTTCTGCTTGGCGTTGATCTTAACCTTCTCCGCCTTCGTCATGCCGCCGCCGTCGCGCTTGTCCTGCCGGGCCTCACGCCGGAGCGCAGCCTCCTTGGACTCCAGCTTGATCTCCTCCCGCTTCGTCAGCGACCCGTCCTCCACACCCTGGTCGATGCGCTTCTCCTGCCGCTGCGCTCGTTCCTTTCGAACGGTCGTCTTGTGGTCGTCAGCCCAGATCACGCTGCCGGTCAGCAGCAATGCCGTAGTAAGCGTCAGAATGCGGTTCATGGTTTTCGTCTCCTGTTTCTGTCTTTCCCAGTCGCTTTCGCCGGGTTCATCCAGGTTACGTCCCACCTTCCAACCGCGGAAGAAAGACCTTGATTAAACTTTCCTCATCTCACCGGCTCGGTCCACACCTTCTCCGCCGCCGCCCGTCCCAACTGCACCTTGCGACCGCCAACCTCCAACGTCAGCGTCTCATCATAGTTCGCCGCCACCACCTGCAATTGCGCCTCCGGCCGGATGCCCAACCCGTCCAGGAACTCCAGCAACTTGCGGTCCCGCTCGTACACGCTCGTCACCTGCGCCGCGTACCCCTGTGGTAACTCGGCAAGCGGCAGCCACCCCCGGTCCCGCCGCAGTTGCGGCGTGTCCAGCCCAATCACGTTGCCATGCGGACAGGCGCCGCCCGGGCCCAACCGGTCCATCAGCTTCCGTTCAAAGTCCTCCGACACCGCATGCTCCAAAGCCTCGGCTTCCTCGTGTACCTTGTACCACTCCATGCCGAAAATCTCAGTGAGCATCCGCTCAATCAGGTGATGCCGGTTCAGCAGCCGCGTCGCGATCGATCGGCCCGCGTCCGTTAACGTCAGCCGCCCGTCCGCTGCCACCAGCAGCATGCCGTCCCTCTTCAGCCGCTTGATCGCCATCGTCACCGCTGGGGGTGACACGTTCAACCACCGCGCTAACGTGGCTGCAATCACCGTTTGCCCTTCACTCTCGGCTTCGGCGATCGCCTTCAGGTAGTTCTCCTTGGAGATCGTGATCCGCACGTCTTTTCACTATAACTTCGTTTGGTTTACCCGGCTCACGTTCAAGCCACTACCTCTTCTTCCCACGCTTCTTTCGGCTCTTCCGTATCACCGCGGAAGAACACAAATCTTCCGGCCAGCGCCGCCGCGCCTATCCCCACAATCGCCATCCCGAACGCCGCTGGATACCCAAACCGCTTCGCCACCGCCCCGGCCGAGAACGAGCTCAGCCCAACGAACAGGTCATAGAACGCGCTCAGAATCCCCACCGCGCTTCCACGCTCCTGCGGGGGCGTCTTCTTCAGCACCGTGGAGGCTATCGATGCCCATGGGAACGAAAACCCGAACCCCAGAACTCCCGTCGCGATTACAGCCAACACCGGGCGTGGACCGGCCGCAATCGCCGCCAACCCAATCGCCATGCACGCCAGCCCAAGATAGAAAGTCCGCCACGGCGGCAGCCGGTCAGGAAGTCCGCCCAAAAAGAATCGCGACAAAAGAATTACCGCCGCATACGCCGAAAAGGCCACCGGCCCTGAATTGCCATATTGCGCCAGATGCAGCACCAGGAAGCCCGTAATCACCGGATAATGCACGTTCACGAAACCGATCGCGATCCCCGGAGCCAAAAATCGCGACGCCACCATCCTCCGGCGCGGATTCGGATGCGGAACATAATGCTCCGGAATCTGCATCAGCAGAACAATCGCCGCAACGCCCAACAACATCTGCGACCACGCCGCTCGTTCAAACGTCCCCAGCCAGTGCCCCACTACCGGACCGGCCGAAATCCCTCCCCAGATGCCGGTACTCACGTAACCAAGAGCTTGGCTGCTGCGGTCGATCCCCGCCAGTTCCACCGCCCATGCGGCCGCGCCCGTATACAGGCATGCCTCCCCGAATCCCTGCAGCATTCGCCCCAGAAACGCGCTGCCAATCCCGATCGGTAACAGGTATGCCGCTCCGGCGGCCGAACAACTCGCCAGTCCGGTCACCAGGGCGATCTTCCTTCCCCGGTTGTCCGCCAAAGGCCCGGATACAAACCGGCTGATCAAGGCGACAAACGAGAAACTGCCGATGACGAACCCTACCGTTTGGTCTGACCCGCCCAGGTCGTAACGGACATGGGGCGCCAGCCTCGGCAACACGGTTCCTATCCCAAGAAAGCCCAGAAAGGTTGCGGCAATCAAAGACCAGAAACGCGCACCCATCTCATGCGCGGAAAAACTCATTCCTCATTGTACCGTTCCATGAGAAAATGCCCCGTGGATGCGACCTTCCCTTCCCAGCCTCCTCCTCGCCTTCGCCGCCCTGGCCGGCGCACAGCAGCCGAATACCCTCACCTCCCAGGAAAAAGCCGCCGGCTGGACCCTCCTGTTTGACGGACGCAGCTTCGCCGGCTGGACTCCGTCGCCTTCCTCCCAACCCGCCCTCGATTCCTTCTTCATCGAAGATGGCGCCATCGTCGCCCGCAAAGATCCCAAGTTCCGCGAAGACATCGAAACCGCCTCCCAGTGGGCCGACTTCGAACTCGTCTTCGACTGGAAGATCTCCCCGGGCGGCAACAGCGGCGTCAAGTACCGCGTTCAGGACGCCATGGTCATTCACCCTGCACTGATCCCGCCCGACATTCGCAAATTCGAGCGCCAGGCTGACTACGCCCTCTCCAGCCGCAAAGCCACCCGCGCCACAATGCCCGTCGACGGCAAGGGTCAGATTTATCAGGTCGCCTTCGAATACCAAGTCATTGATAACGACGCCCACTCCGATGCCAAATCCTCCAGGAAGTCCTGGGCAGGCGCGCTCTACCAGATGCTGGAGCCTTCCGAGAATCCCGCCAAACCCGTGGGCCAATGGAACACTGCGCGTATCCTCGTCCGCGGTGACCAGGTCCAGCACTGGCTGAACGGGCGCAAGGTCATCGATGCCACTCTCGCCGATCCTGCCGTCACCGCCGGGATCGAGAAGCGCTGGGGAACCGCCTCGCCTGTATACAAACTGCTGACTTCCCGCCCCCGCAAAAGCGGCCCGATCGTGTTGCAGAATCACAACGACCCCGCCTGGTTCCGCAACATCAAGATCCGCTCGCTTAAGTAGCGCCAGAGCTAAGCGAGAGGCACTTCGAAATACTCCAGTGCCCACTCCCGCATGTACCGCACCTGCCGCGGTTCAATGCGGTACAGCACGAACTCCGGATTATCCACGGATTTTAAGTATGCCCGCAGCAGCGGATTCTCGGCCCAGATCGACTGCTTCACTTCCAGGTCATCCACCACATGCGCCACTCCCGTAATCCTCACCTGGTCGTGGTCCGACGTGAGGTAACATAGCTCCACCTTGCCCGCCGCTCCGATCTCCCCAGTCTTGTGCGACGAGCGCAGCGATGCCACATACACAGTGAATCTTTCCGTTCTCACCGGCGATACCGGTCTTACTCGCGCCTGATCTCCGTCCACACTCGCGAGCATCGGAAACCTGTCCGATGCAATGACCGCCAGAGCCAGCGGGAGGAGATCTTCAGCATTCGGTCGCGGAGGCACCTTCATAGCCATGAGGATAACCGCTATTACTGACGGAGTGGTACATGATACACACCCCCGATGGGGATTGGGTCCAAATTCTTGCATTCCCGCCAGGATTCAGGTAACGTCTCATACTACGGGGACTCTCCCCACCCCTCATGTCCGGGGTTCTCTCCCCTGGACGGCAGCCCGCTTGTTGTCTCTGCGGAGGTTGTACTATGTCTGCCTTGTATAGGGTTCGTATACCTACTCTGGTTCTCGTTGTGGACGGAGGGAAGCCCGGCCTGTTGCGAGTCGAAGCTGGAACGGTGCTCCGGGTCAGAAACGATAGCCAAACTGACACCGATACAGAAATCGAGTGCGGCTGGAATGGCCGTAAAGTCCGCATGTTCAAGGTTGATCTCGAAGAACGCGCCGAGCGCCTCGCACCCGGCACCGAATCGGAAGGATTGCCTAAGGTACTCTGAAGAGGAATGGCCGTTGCCGTTGCTCCTGACATCCTTCCCTTGCGTGCGCTGACCCCGCCCGCCTGGGCCGAAATCGTCCTTCAGGACCCCGTCGCTTTGCTCATCGACCATGCCTTCCTCGAGAAGAAAGCGGCCACCAATGCTCTTGACCTGCTAACGCTGTGGCCGGAGGAGTTTTTCCCCGAATGGGCGCAGGTCATGACCGCCGTCGCCCGCGATGAAGCCGCGCACTTGGCCCAGGTCACGCGAATCCTGCTCCGCCGCGGAGGTCGTCTCGCGCGCGTTCATAAGAACCCCTACGCCAACGCGCTGCGCCTGCTCGTCCGCAAAGGCACCGCCGGTGAAGTGCTTGACCGCCTCCTCATCTCCGCCATCATCGAGCTTCGTTCCTGTGAGCGGTTCTCCGTGCTTGCCGCGCATTGTACCGACGAGGAACTCGCCGTCTTCTACCGCCGCCTGTTCGCTTCTGAGAAAGGCCACTTCCAGGTCTTCCTCAAGCTTGCTAATGCCATCGCCCCGAAAGGCCGCGCTGACGACCGCTGGAACACACTATTGGATGCTGAGGCCCGGATCCTCGCCCAGCAGGAACTTGGTCCGCGCATCCACTCCGGCTGCCCTGCTTAGATTAGTGCGTCATCGCGTAGATGATGTAGTTCAAACCGAACCGGTATGCCAATGCGGTCATCGCTTCCGGATACTCCGGCATGTCCGCATGCTCCCAGGCATCCCCAACATCCATGTTGTAGTTGATCGCCACCACCAGGTGTCCCTTGCTATCGTGCATCGCCCTCCATCGCGGTGGCCCGTACTGCATCTGCACAGTGATCGTCCCTCCCGGCCCCTCCCGCAGATGCCGTAACCCCGGAATCGGCACCCTCTCTTCGATGTCGTACATCACACGCAACAACGGGTGGCCCTCTTCGATCTCCAGGATCGGCGCCTCCGGCAGCACGCCGCGCATGGTCTCCGCGAAGATCTCCCACTCCTGCGGCCCATGGAAGTCATCGGTCACCAGAAATCCGCCCCGCAGCAGATACTCCCGCAGCCGCTTCTTCTCCGCCTCTGTCAAATCCCAGTAGCCGGTCTGTGTTGCATACAGCCACGGGTACTCAAAGATCCGGTCGTCTAATAACGGCAAGTGCCGCGGCTCGCCCACATGGATGCGCGTCAGCCGCTGGATCCCCTGCGTGAAGTGCGCATCGGCTTCCGGCCAGTCCTGTCGCCACCAGCCCGGAAACCCCGCGCCGCGCCGCGTCCAGCGCATGTCCTTGTACTCCATGCGCAGGAAATGGTATTCGTCCCGGCGCGTATGATCCTGCGGTGGCGCCGGCTCCCAGCGCCGGCCACCAAATCCTAACTGCCACGCCCCCGCGATGCCGGCGACCAGACACCCTGCCAGGACTAGCCGTTCAACGCGGGATCCGCCAGAATTCATCGAATAGCCCAGCCCTTGCCACGTCCGGGAACTCCACGTCGCGGCTGACCTTGAGGATAGCGAAGTCTCCCCACCGCGGCAGGCTGTAGTCGCCGTTGTACTCCCGCTCGTCAATCGTCAGACCGGAATTCAGCACCACATACCGCGTCGCGCTGAACGGGCTCGGATACACCAGCGCCGGCAGATGATCACCCGCGGCGTAGCTCTCTCCGCCCATCCTGATCTCCGTCTGCGACCATGTCAGCGGCAGCTTCCCCATCACCTTCTCAATCCAGGCATTGCTGCCAGGATCCCCGAACAGCACCACGTTGTAATTGGCAAAGTCCGCCGCCGTCACATCGCGGTCGTCCTTCACCCGCGGATGCGACCGGTAGTTCCTGGCATACAGGCGGTCGAATCGCGCCAGGATGCGCATAGCCTGCTCATGCGCCGCCGCATTCCAAGGCTTCCCCGTCGGCTTCACAATCAGGAACGGATCGAGAAAGGCGTCGTCGATCGGCCCCTGCAGCGCATGTGTCTTATGCAGCCCGGGCCACTTCGCTGTCGCTGTCTTCCAACGTCCGCTGGCCTTGTCCAGCGTCACGCCGAAACCACCCTTGACTTTCACTTTCTGTCCATCGATCTCGATGCTCTTCGCCGCGCTCATCTCCGACAGCGCTAGGCGCGTCACGTTCTGCGTCTTGATCGTAAACCTGGATCCGGCCGCACTCCGAACCGCGTCCACCTCGGCCCGCTCATAATGCTTGCCCATGGCCTCCACCGACACCCAGTGTGCCCTGTTATAGCGCGTTGTGAACGTCACGAATCGGACATGATCCGGCGATTGCAGACCCTTATCGCCCCACGCCTTCAGAAACCCGTCTACCTTCTTCCGCACCTCCGGACTAGTGGCATGCCCCGTGTTCTTCGAAATCAGAAAGATAGACGGCGTGCCCTTGGCAACCATCTCATAGGTGTCGCCCTCGGAGGGATAGCCCTCCCGCGCCAGTTGTTCCCGCACCCGTATCGACGACTCCAACTGCCCGCGATGCTTCGTTCCGGGCGGTGGCGGAGGAATTGATGGCGTGCCCGTGTCATTGTCGCCATCATGAGCCACAATCGGCACGTTGAACGCATTCAACGCCCACTGGTCTGTGATGTTCTCCCAAATCCGCAACAGCGGCGCCTGGTGCGGCGGAAATGCATCCGCCATCAAATACCGCCGAGGCCACGTGCCTGCCCCAATCTCCGCCGCTGCCCACTGGCTCGGATTCTGTAACGCGATGTGCCATGCTGCTGCTCCGCCTAGCGAGAAACCTCGCAGGATGATTCGCTTCGGATCAATCTTGTAGCGAGCCTGCAAGTCGGCAATCGCTTCATACACGTCCACCTCGCCGGCCCAGTGGTTTGCGTTGTTCCCTCGCCCGTAGCAGTCCAACTGGATCTGGCCGACGTCCGCCGACCATGCCGTTGATGTCGGCGCCGGCGGCGTCGCGAAGCCATGAATGAAACTTGCCTCCGTGAGCCGGTTGTTGCGTCCATGCAGCCACACGTACAGACGCACCGGCTTCGATCCATCGTAGGAGTCCGGAATGCGAATCCCGTATGGCTGCACCGAACCGTCCAGCCGGGAAACATACCCGTGGATCTTCCGCCCCTTCGCACTCACCCACGGCGAGAACCCGCCTTCCATTTGGTTGGCCCGTTGCAGACCCTGATCCAGCACCGCAAGCGCATTAGATATATCCCTGGGCTCGTAGAAGCCTGGGAACTCCAATAGCCAACGCCCCGCCTTGGCGTAGACCGCAATATCCGCGATTACCCGCTCTTCAATCCGAGCCTTCCTTAACTCACCTACCACTCGCTCGATCTCACCCACCTTGTCCTCGATCAGCTTGCGTTCGGTCGGACTCGCCTCAATCGGCTGCGGTTGCGGTGCGCGTTGCTGGCTCAGCAACGCAAGGCTAAACAGTGTGCATAAAAGCACAATTCGATACATGCGCTCTTCCAATCCGCCTGCATCGTACCATAGGCCCGCGGAAACGAAAATGTATAGCCAATCACCGGAAACAATACCGCCAGCCCCTGTGTCAATCCCGCGACGTACCTCTAACATCAACGGAGCAAGACACTCTCGCCGTCTGGGGCGCTGACTTCCTTCACAAACGGCAATCGCTCTTTGCTCCGCCGTAAGTCCACGTGGAAAGGAACGCTATGCCCGCTGCTGCCGTGACCAAGGTGCTGGATGGCGACCAGCTCCTGGCTACTCTCGTTGCCTTCAAAAAAGGTGACTTCTCCGTCCGCCTTCCCGTAAATCAGGTTGGACTTGCCGGCAAGATAGCCGATACCTTGAACGAGATCTTCGACCTGAACCAAGGGCTTGCCGAAGAGCTGGCACGCATCAGCAGGGTTGTTGGGAAAGAAGGTAACACGGCGCAGAGAGCCACACTTCCGGCGGGCACTGGACATTGGGCAGCTACCATCGAATCCGTCAACAGTCTGGTGAGCGATCTGGTGCAACCCTCCACCGAAATCGCCCGCGTCATTGGCGCCGTCGCGCAAGGCGACCTCTCCCAGAAGATGTCGCTTGAGGTGGAAGGCCGCGCTCTGCGGGGTGAGTTCGTGCGCACGGCCCGCGTGGTCAACACCATGGTGGACCAGCTCAACTCCTTCGCCAGCGAAGTCACTCGCGTGGCGCGCGAAGTCGGCACCGAAGGAAAGTTGGGCGGACAGGCCGTGGTGACCGGCGTTGCCGGCACATGGAAGGATCTTACCGACAGTGTCAACTCCATGGCGGGCAACCTCACCAATCAGGTCCGCAACATCGCGGAGGTGACCACCGCGGTCGCCAATGGCGACCTCTCCCGCAAGATCACGGTAAACGTCCAGGGCGAGATTCTCGAACTCAAGAACACCATCAACACGATGGTGGATCAGCTCAGCTCCTTTGCATCCGAGGTCACCCGCGTCGCGAAGGAAGTCGGCACCGAAGGCAAGCTCGGCGGCCAGGCGGAAGTCAAGGGTGTCGCTGGCGTCTGGAAAGACCTCACCGACAGCGTCAATTCCATGGCCGGCAACCTCACCAACCAGGTCCGCAACATCGCAGAAGTCACCACCGCCGTCGCCACAGGCGACCTTTCCCGCAAAATCACCGTCGACGTCCGCGGCGAAATTCTCGAACTCAAGAACACCATCAACACGATGGTGGATCAGCTCAGCTCCTTTGCATCCGAGGTCACCCGCGTTGCCCGCGAAGTCGGCACCGAAGGCAAGCTCGGCGGGCAGGCCGATGTGCGCGGCGTCGCGGGCACCTGGAAAGATCTCACAGACTCCGTTAACCTCATGGCCGGCAACCTCACCGGCCAAGTCCGCAACATCGCCGAAGTGACTACAGCCGTCGCCAAGGGCGACCTCTCCCGCAAGATCACCGTCAACGTTCAGGGCGAGATCCTCGAACTGAAGAACACCATCAACACGATGGTGGATCAGCTTAGCTCTTTCGCCTCGGAAGTCACGCGCGTTGCGCGCGAAGTCGGCACAGAAGGCAAACTCGGCGTGCAGGCCGACGTCCGCGGTGTCGGCGGCGTCTGGAAGGACCTCACCGACAACGTCAACCTCATGGCCAGCAACCTCACGGTCCAATTGCGTGACGTGTCGAAGGTTGCCACCGCCATTGCCAGCGGCGACCTCACCCGCAAGATCACTGTCGATGTTCGTGGGGAAATCCTCCAGATCAAGGAGGTCATGAACACCATGGTCGACCAGCTGAACGCGTTCGCCAGCGAGGTCACCCGCGTTGCCCGCGAAGTCGGCACGGAAGGCGAACTCGGCGGCCAGGCTCAGGTGAAGGGGGTCGGCGGCGTCTGGAAAGATCTCACGGACTCCGTGAACTCCATGGCAGGCAACCTCACGGCGCAGGTCCGCAACATTGCCGAGGTCACCACCGCGGTGGCAAACGGTGACCTGTCGCGAAAAATGACGGTGGACGTTCGCGGCGAAATTCTTGAGCTGAAGAACACCATCAACACCATGGTGGATCAGCTCAGCTCCTTTGCCTCCGAAGTCACCCGCGTAGCACGCGAAGTCAGCACCGAGGGCAAACTTGGCGGACAGGCCGTGGTGAAGGGCGTCGGCGGTGTCTGGAAGGACCTTACCGACTCGGTAAACTCGATGGCCTCCAACTTGACGAATCAGGTACGCAACATCGCCGAGGTTACCACGGCCGTCGCCAAGGGCGATCTCTCCCGCAAGATTACAGTGGAAGTTCGCGGCGAAATTCTCGAACTAAAAAACACCATCAACGTCATGGTGGACCAGCTCAGCTCCTTCGCTTCCGAGGTCACCCGCGTGGCCCGCGAAGTCGGCACAGAGGGCAAACTCGGTGGGCAGGCCGACGTGAAAGGGGTCGCCGGCACCTGGCGCGACCTGACCGAATCCGTCAACTCGATGGCCTCCAACCTGACCAATCAGGTCCGCAACATTGCAGAGGTCACCACCGCCGTTGCAAAGGGTGACCTTTCCCGCAAGATCACCGTGGAAGTGCGCGGCGAGATCCTGGAGTTGAAGAACACCATCAATACCATGGTGGATCAGTTGAGCTCGTTTGCGAGCGAAGTCACCCGCGTGGCGCGCGAAGTCGGAACCGAAGGCAAACTTGGCGGTCAGGCCGACGTGAAGGGGGTGGCCGGCACCTGGCGGGATCTCACCGAGTCCGTCAATTCGATGGCCTCCAACCTTACCAACCAAGTGCGCAACATCGCCGAAGTGACGACCGCCGTCGCCCGTGGCGACCTCTCCCGCAAGATCACGGTCGAAGTGCGCGGCGAAATCCTGGAACTGAAGAACACCATCAACACAATGGTGGATCAGCTCAACGCCTTCGCCAGCGAGGTCACCCGCGTGGCACGCGAGGTCGGCACCGATGGCCGTCTAGGTGGACAGGCCGACGTACGAGGCGTCGCCGGCACCTGGCGTGACCTTACAGACTCCGTGAACTCCATGGCGTCCAACCTGACCAACCAGGTTCGTAACATTGCCCAAGTGACTACCGCCGTTGCCAAAGGCGATCTCACTACCAAGATCACCGTGGATGCGCGCGGCGAGATCCTCGAACTGAAGAACACGATCAATACGATGGTGGATCAGCTCAGCTCCTTCGCATCGGAAGTCACTCGCGTGGCGCGCGAGGTTGGCACGGAGGGCAAACTCGGCGGTCAGGCCGACGTCCGCGGGGTCGCGGGTACATGGAAGGATCTCACGGACTCGGTGAACTCCATGGCGTCGAACCTCACCAATCAGGTTCGCAACATCGCCCAGGTCACCACGGCCGTGGCGAAAGGCGACCTCACCACCAAAATCACCGTCGACGCCCGCGGCGAAATCCTGGAGCTGAAGAACACCATCAACATCATGGTGGACCAGCTTAATGCCTTCGCCAGCGAGGTTACCCGCGTGGCGCGCGAAGTTGGTACCGAAGGGAAACTCGGCGGCCAGGCCGATGTCCGCGGCGTGGCCGGCACCTGGAAGGACCTCACGGAGTCCGTCAACTCCATGGCTTCCAACCTGACGGCGCAGGTCCGCAACATCGCGGACGTAACGACGGCCGTTGCCAAGGGTGACCTCTCGCGCAAGATCACGGTCGATGCGCGCGGCGAGATCCTCGCACTTAAGGACACCATCAACACCATGGTGGATCAGTTGAGTTCCTTCGCCAGCGAAGTCACGCGCGTGGCGCGCGAGGTGGGCACCGAAGGCCGTCTGGGCGGTCAGGCGGACGTCTATGGCGTGGCCGGTACATGGAAGGACCTCACCGAGTCGGTCAACTCCATGGCATCGAACCTTACCAACCAGGTTCGCAACATCGCGCAGGTGACCACCGCCGTCGCCATGGGTGACCTTTCGCGCAAGATCACGGTGGACGTGCGAGGCGAGATCCTGGAATTGAAAAACACCGTCAACACCATGGTGGACCAGCTCAACTCGTTCGCCAGCGAGGTCACCCGCGTGGCGCGCGAAGTGGGCACCGAAGGCAAACTCGGCGGCCAGGCGGAAGTGCGTGGCGTGGCCGGCACGTGGAAGGATCTCACCGATAACGTCAACCTGATGGCAGCCAATCTCACCACACAGGTGCGCGGCATTGCCAAGGTGGTTACGGCAGTTGCCAACGGCGACCTCAAACGCAAGCTGGTCCTCGAAACCAAGGGCGAAATCGCGGAACTGGCGGATACCATCAACGCCATGATCGACACCCTGGCAACGTTCGCTGACCAGGTGTCAACCGTTGCCCGCGAGGTGGGTACAGAAGGCAAGCTCGGCGGCCAGGCACGTGTGCCCGGTGCCGCCGGCATCTGGCTGGATCTCACCAACAACGTCAATCAGCTCACCACCACGCTTACCAATCAGGTGCGTGCGATCGCCGAAGTGGCAACGGCCGTGACCAAGGGCGACCTCACACGCTCTATCACCGTCGAAGCGCAGGGCGAAGTCGCCGCGCTCAAGGACAACATCAATGAGATGATCGTTAACCTTGCCGAAACCACACGCAAGAATACCGATCAGGACTGGCTGAAGACGAACATCGCCAAGTTCACCCGCATGGTGCAGGGCCAGCGTGACCTGTTCAACGTAGCTCACCTCCTCCTTTCCGAACTCATCCCGCTGGTTGGGGCGCAGCGCGGCACCTTCTACATTGCCGACACCGCCGACAACCAACCCGTCCTGAAGTTCCTCTCCGGGTACGCTTACGACGAAGTGGAAGGCCTTCCGCTCCAGTTCCGCATCGGCCAGGGGTTGGTGGGCCAGTGCGCAAAGGAGAAGGTCAGTATCGTTGTTAAGTCGGTGCCGCAAGACTACATCAAGATCCGTTCCAGCCTTGGTTCCTCTGCGCCAGCTACTCTCATTGTTCTCCCGGTGTTGTTTGAAGGTGAAGTGAAGGCCGTGGTGGAGTTTGCCTCCCTGCAGACTCTGAGCGATATCCACCTCGCCTTCCTGGAGCAACTCACCGAAAGCATGGGCATCGTGCTCAATACCATCGCCGCCACCATGCATACGGAACAGCTTCTCAAGCAGAGCAAAGCCCTTGCCGAGGAGTTGCAGAAGACGAACGAAGAGCTTCAGGAAAAGGCGCAACTCCTCGCCGACCAGAACACCGAAGTCGAAGCCAAGAACCGCGAAATCGAGCAGGCTAAGGAGGCCCTTGAAGAAAAGGCGGAGCAGTTGGCGCTGACCTCAAAATACAAGAGCGAGTTCCTGGCCAACATGTCCCACGAACTCCGCACCCCGCTCAACAACCTTCTAATCCTCGCCAGAATGCTCGCCGACAATGCCGACGGCAATCTGAATCCCAAACAGGTCAAGTACGCCGAAAACATCCACTCCTCCGGCACCGACCTGCTCGCTCTCATCAACGACATCCTCGACCTCAGCAAGATCGAATCCGGCAAGATGGATGTCGAAGTCGGCAACATCCGCTTCACCGAACTCGAAGACTACTGCGCCCGGACGTTCCGTCACGTTGCCGACGGCAAGGGTCTTGAGTTCCGTATCGAACTCGATGGCAACCTGGGCGCGGAAGTCATCCGTACCGACGCCAAACGACTGCAGCAGGTGCTGAAGAACCTGCTGTCCAACGCTCTGAAGTTCACCGAACGTGGCTCGGTAGCTCTACGCGTCGAGCGTGTGGCGCGCGGCTGGTCTGGCGGCCACCCTGTGCTTGCCCGAGCCAAGAGCGTGATCGCCTTCTCTGTTCTCGATACCGGCATCGGCATCGCTCAGGAAAAGCAGAAGATCATATTCGAAGCCTTCCAGCAAGCCGACGGAACCACCAGCCGCAAGTACGGCGGTACGGGCCTGGGCCTCTCCATCAGCCGCGAACTGGCCCGCCTGCTGGGCGGCGAGATTCGCCTGCAGAGCACCCTCGGCGCGGGCAGCGTGTTCACGCTCTATCTCCCACAGGCCTACATCGCGCCGGCGCCAAAAGTGGAGCAACTGGAACCTTCCTCGTTCACCCCGGCCAGAATGGCCACGCCCGTGGAAGTCTCTCACGAGATCGTCGGCAAGGTAGCGGCCGAACTTGTCGAAGACATGGTGGTGGATGATGATCGCAACCTCCTTTCCCCCGGCGATCCCGCGATCCTGATCGTCGAAGACGACGTTACGTTCGCCCGCATCCTCCTGGAAATGGCCCATGAGCGAGGCCTCAAAGCCCTTGTCGCCCTTCGTGGCAGCACTGCTATGGGCCTGGCTCGCGAGTACCAACCCGCCGCCATCACCCTTGACGTCCGACTTCCCGACATGACCGGATGGACATTGATTGACCGGCTGAAACACACTCCGCAAACCCGCCACATTCCGGTGCATATCATCTCCGGCCACGAGATGAACCAGCGCGGTTACGCACTCGGGGCGGCTACCTGCCACCAGAAAGTGCTGGCCGGAGAATCGCTTGAAGAGGCATTCACCGAAATCCAGACATCGATGCAAAGCCGGGCCAAGCGTCTCCTGGCCGTCTTCCTCGACCCGCATCTTGGTGCCGCCGTGCGCGAGACAATCCTCCATCCCGACCTCGACCTCGTCGAAGCCAATTCGGCTTCCGACGCGATCGAAGTGGCGCGCCAGATGCCGCCCGACGCCGTTCTCGTCGATATCCGCGTTCCTGGAGCCTTCGACCTCATCGCCGAACTGCGGCGTCACGCAGCACCCCGCGTCCTGCCGGCTATCCTGTTTGCCCGCAAGCTGAGCGATGAACTCGCTCCACGCATACAGGCCCTCACCCATGACAGCCCCATCCGCCACGCGTCTTCCCTGGCCCGTGCCTTGGATGAAACGCTACTCCTGCTGCATCTCAAACCGTCCCAACTCTCCGCCGAACAGCAGCGCATGATCGCCGAAGAACGCCAGACTGATCCGATGCTGGCTGGTCGTAAGGTGCTTGTCATCGACGATGACCTGCGCAATATCTTCGCGCTCACCAGCGTGCTGGAGCAGTACCATCTCTCGGTGCTTCACGCCGAGAACGGCCGCGCCGGCATCGAGATTCTGAAACAGAATCCAGACATCGATCTGGTCCTCACCGACATTATGATGCCGGAGATGGACGGCTACGAGACCACCCGGGCCATCCGGCATATCCCTCACTTCGCGGCGCTCCCCATCATTGCCCTCACCGCCAAGGCCATGAAGGGTGATCGGGATAAGTGCCTACATGCCGGCGCCACAGACTACGTCACCAAGCCAGTCGATCTGGACCATCTTCTCTCGGTTCTCCGCGTGTGCCTTACCCGCGAGGAAGACCGTATTCTTACTTCGGGCAGGGCGCTGCCGGTACGCGTGGTTGATTCGGACCTCGCTATCAAAGACGACCGCACCGCCATCACCCCCGGCGACGCCGTCATCCTGCTGGTGGAGGACAACATCACTTTTGCCCGGATCCTCGTCGATCTCTGCCACCAGCGCGGACTGAAAGCTCTGGTTGCCCTCAACGGCACTGCCGCCATCGCGCTGGCCCGTGAGTTCCGGCCCCAGGCCATCACCCTCGACATCCAGTTGCCTGACATGAGCGGTTGGAGTCTGCTCGATCGCCTGAAGCACGACCCGGTGACGCGCCCGATCCCAGTCCATGTCATCACTGGCTATGATAACGGCCGCTTGGCCTTCGCCCTGGGCGCCGCCAGCTGCCTCACCAAAGCCATGTCCACCGATTCCCTCTACGATGCCTTCAACAGCATTGAACAGCGGTTGCGGCCAGGGCCGAAACGCGTGCTCTGCTGGATTTCCGACGACGTGCGCCAGGCGCAGTCCATCGCTGCCATTGAAGCTTCCGACCTGGAACTCCTCTCGCTGCATGACCGCGATGAGTTCCTCGCGGCTCTTGCATCCGAGCGCGTGGATGCTGTCATCCTTGATGCCGGAGCCGTCTCCGCCAACGATCTCGTGCACCGGGTACGGGAGCGATCGGCATGGTGTCCTATTCCCGTACTCATTGTTGCGGCGCCGGTGAATGACGTCGCCGATGGTCTGGCGGAGCAACCTGCGCCACTGGGTCCGGTCTGGATTGTGCGGTCTCCCGAGCGGCTGCTGGAAGCTTCCATGATCGCCCTTCATCGCGATGAGTCCCATCTCTGCGACGGGCAGCGCGCTATGCTTCGCCAACTACGGTCTGTCGACCCCATGCTCGCCGGCCGCCAGATCATGGTGGTGGATGACGATGCCCGGAATATTTACGCGCTCAGCAGCGTCCTTACCCAGCACCAGATTGCCGTGATCACTGCCGAGAACGGCCGTGCCGGTATCGAGATCCTCAAGCAGAACCCCGGCATCGATCTGGTGCTGATGGACATCATGATGCCCGAAATGGACGGCTATAAAACCATCCGCGCTATTCGGAACATGCCATCCTTGCAGGCCATTCCGATCATTGCCCTTACCGCCAAGGCCATGAAAGGTGATCGTGACAAGTGCATGCAGGCGGGCGCCTCCGACTATATCGCGAAGCCTGTCGATATGGACCAGTTGTTCTCTTCCATGCGTGTTTGTCTGGCCGAAAGCGCCCACCGCACCGCCCTGCTGGCGGCCGCCGAGTGAGGGAGATAGCAATGGCAGCCTTCACGCGCATGACTCCGGAGCCCCCGCCTCAACCGCGGTCACAGGTTGTTAAGCTACTTCTGGTTGACGACAACCAGGAGAACCTCACGGCGCTGGAGGCTGCTCTTACTCCGCTTTGCCAGGAGGTCCACATGGCAAACTCCGGACCCGAGGCGCTCCGCCTTTGCCTGGAGCATGATTTCGCCGCCGTACTGCTGGACGTGCGCATGCCGGGCATGGACGGCTTTGAGACCGCCCAGCTCATCCGCGGCCGCCCGCGCTCCCGCCATACCCCGATTCTGTTTCTTACCGCATACCGTAGCGATGAACACCTGTTTCGCGGCTATGATCTCGGCGCTGTCGACTTCCTCTTCAAGCCCATCCTGCCGGAGATCCTCCAGAGCAAGGTCAGTGTCTTCGTCGAGCTTACCCGAAACGCGGAACTGCTTCGCCAACAGGCTGCCCGTCTGGCGAAGGCCGAAAAGCAGATGCGTCATCTGTTGGAGGCCGCGCCGGACGCGATGGTCATCACCAACCCTTCCGGCGAGATGCTGCTGGTGAACTCCCGCGCCGACGAGCTCTTTGGTTATCCCACGAGCGATCTGGATGGCCGCCGCTTCGACCTGCTGGTGCCCGAGTGGCGCTGTCCCGAACTCCCGTCCGACCTTGAGGACGACGACACCGGCATCTCTGTCGAGTCGCGGCTCACGGGCCGCCGGCGCGATGGATCCACCTTCCCCGCCGACGTCACCACCAGTCTTCTCTGCACGAATGGCACAGTGCTGGTCACCAGCGCCATTCGCGACATGACCCAGCAGGTGCGTGCCCAGCGTCAATTGGAACAGCTCAACGCGCAGTTGGAGAACATCGTCGCCGCACGTACGGAAGAACTCACCCGTTCCAACGACGCGCTACGTCAGTTCGCCTGGGCCGCCAGCCATGATCTGCAGGAACCCCTTCGCATGATCATCATCTACTCGCAATGGCTCATGCGTAACGCCGGTCCAAAACTCGCCGGCAACGAATGCCAGTTCCTGGATGTCGTCCAGGGCAACGCCGTCCGCATGGAGCGTTTGCTCAACGCACTTCGTCAGTACCTGCTGGTGAACGACACGGCTGTCATCTCGCCTGAACCTGTCGATTGCCACGCCGTCGTCTCCCTCGTTGTGGAGAATCTGAAAGGAATCATCGACGAAACCAGCGCCCACATCGAGATTCAGCCGCTTCCCACACTCCCTTCGGTGGAAGTCCTGATGGTGCAGGTTTTCCAGAATCTGCTTGGAAACGCGATCAAGTACCGGTCGGATCGGCCACCGCAAGTTGTTATCTCGGCCCGTCACAACAATCGCGAATGGATTTTCTCCGTGCAGGACAATGGCATCGGTATTGAACCGCGATATCTCGAATACATCTTCGGCGTGTTTAAGCGAATCGATGGCAACTCCGGTGCCGGCATGGGACTCGCCATCTGCCGCGCTGCCGTGGAGCGGCTCGGCGGGCGCATCTGGGCCGAATCCGAGCCCGGACGCGGATCCACACTCCGCTTTGCCCTTCCCGATGGTGCGGGCTCATAATGGCGGCACCCATCACAGAAGAAGAGGCGCTGCGCTTCATCCGGGACCAGATCGATTCCATTCCCCATCTGGAAGCCCTGATTCTGCTCTCCGACCATCCCCGTTCATGGTCCGCGTCAGAAATTGCAGACCGGCTCTATATTCCGGACGAGCGCGCCAGAATCGTTCTAGATGACCTGGTGGAGCGCCGGCTCCTTCACCGCAAGGAGTCCTGCTACTTCTTCGACCCTGATCAGACACTCAAGCTCATGATGGAGGCGGTTTCTCTGCTGCATCGTAATCAACTGGTGCGTGTTACTGCGCTCATTCATTCCAAGGCGTCCAGCTCCGTGAGCGAGTTCGCCAAAGCCTTTCGATTCCGGAAAGGAGATCGCTAAGCCTATGGCCACCGTGGTGTATCTGCTTGGTGCTCTGGTCACGCTGGCGTGTGCCATACTGCTCTCGCGCGGCTACGAGCGAAGCCGTAAGCGGCTACTGCTGTGGAGTTCGCTTTGTTTCGCCGGGCTGACCCTCTCAAACTTCCTGGTGTTCGCGGACCTTGTGTTGTTTCCTGGCGTCGATCTCTATCCAGCCCGTCTGGGAACGGCGTTGGTGGCGATGTCTCTTCTGCTGTTCGGACTGATTTGGGAGCGCTGATACCTATGGTGGAATACTTCCTGCTCGGCATGATCGCGATGGCCTCGTTCATCGCCGGCCTCTTCTTCCTTCGCTTCTGGCGCGATACCCGGGACACCCTTTTTCTTGCTTTCGCGGTGTCCTTCTTCATCGAAGGACTCAATCGTGTCGCTACGCTCCTGCTGATCAGGCCCAATGAGGGATCGCCACTCATCTACACCGTCCGCTTCTTTGCGTTCAGTCTGATCGTCGTGGCGATCCTTAAGAAGAACTTCGGCTCCAACCGCTAGAAAATCAGCTTCATGCCGAACTGGATGCGCCGCGGCTCACCCGCCGAATTGATCGTCCCTGCACCCGGCGTGTTGATGTTCGCCGCCGGGTTCCCGAATGCCGGCGTGTTGCTGGCGTTGAAGGATTCGGCCCGGAACTGCAGCCGGAACTTCTCCGTCAATTGGAAAAACTTCGCCAGCGAGAAATCCAGATTCGTCACCCCCGGCCCGAACAGAATGTTCCGGCCCGAATTGCCATACGTGAAGTTCGGCTGCACCTGGAACGCCCCCACGTCGAACCAGCGATCGATGGATCGTTCACCGTCGGCCAGCGCTCCGTCGCGAATCCGGTTCGGACGGTCCGCGCCTCCCGCGTTCGTGATGCCGCCCGACGTCGAAACCGTGAACGGCTCCCCGCTGATCCGGCTGAAGATGCCCCCCACCTGCCAGCCGCCGATCAGCAGATCCACCGCGCGACCCGCATTGCTGAGGAACTGCTTGCCTTTGCCGAACGGCAGTTCATACGTCGAGCTATAGACAAAAGAATGCCGGATGTCGGTCAGCGCGTTGCCCCGGTTCAGATTCCGGTCCCACGGCTTCAATGCCCCGGTCCCTTCGCCATTGCCTACCTCATCCAGGTTGTCGATGGCATGCGCCCAGGTGTACGACATCAGGAACGTCAGGCCCTTCGAGAAGCGCTTCTCCGCCTTGACGATCAGTCCGTTGTAGCTCAAACTCCCGAACGGCTGCTGCCGGTTCACCGAGTTGTAGAACGGCCACAGCCTGCGCTGCGCCAGGGGCACTGGGGAGGGCTCGATGTTGTAAGGAATCGCGTAGTTCAACGCGCCCAACATCTGTCGCGTCCCGTTCCCGTTATAGCCGACCGTCAGAATCGTATTGAACGGCAACTCACGCTGGATATCGAAGAACCACTGCATGGAATACTGCGTGGGCAGGTAACGTGCCGACGCCTCAACACCCACCGCGTTCGGCCCGGGAACCTCATTTGTGTTGAAGTTCACCGCCGGGAAACCACCGCTTAGCGTCAGCCTCGGATTGATGCGATCCAGTGTGCCGAACCCGAACTCCAGAAAATCCGGCGCCTGGTTCTGCCCGCGTGCCCACTGCGTCTGCAGCGAATCCGGACGGGCGTAGATGATGCCTGCTCCCGCACGGATCACCGTCTTGTCGGTCATCTTGTAGGCCAGGCCCAAGCGCGGCGCGATGTTGTTCATGTCGTTGTCGCAATGGCAGTCGCCCGGCTGGAAGCGCAGCATCGGCAACCGCGCCGTCGCGCCCGTGTTGGCGAAGTCCAACTCGAAGTTCGATACCCTGCCTTCGGGAAACACCGGTGCATAAAACACGTCATAGCGAACGCCAAGATTCAAGGTCAGCTTATTCGAGATCTTCCAATCATCCTGGAAGAACATGGCGAAGGAGCGGTGCGTCAGCAACTCCCCGTTCTCGTTTCCGACCGTGCCACCCGCGGCCATTCCCAACATGAACTCCGCCATGCCATCCGCCGTCGCGCCACGATTCGCCGGATTCGCCGTGAACTCCCGGTTGAACGCAAACTGCCCGCGCGCAAAACGAGCCGCATTGCGGAACACCCGCTCATGCCGGAACTCACCCCCAAACCGCATGTTGTGCTTACCCTTGTTCTTGAAGAATGTGTCGGCGAAAGTGAAGAAGCGCACGTTGTTCGTGTTCGGCCAGAACGAACGCGTCCCCAACTCGGCGTACCCGGCCGGCGTGAATCGCGATAAGCCATGGTCATTCGAAGACGCCAGGTTCACCTTCGGGATGCCTTTGATCCCGTACTCGTCAAAAAGCGGCTTATCGTAAGGCACATCGAAACGCGTCGGCATGTCCGTCATCCCAAACCGGAACTCGTTCGCCGCACTCGGCCCCACCGTGTACGTGTGCGTCGCCGCCAGACTGTTGCTGTTGATCACCGTCGTCGTCGCCAACCCACCGTCGGCCGGCAGCGGCAGCGGACCAGGCTCGAACCGGTCCCGCTCCCGGCGGCTGTATCGCACCGAGATCCGGCTCTTATCGTTGATGTTGTGATCACCCTTCACGTCGTACGTGTTTACATCATTCGATTCCGACGGCGCATAGAAGTAGTTGTTCACAATGCGGCTCGGATCCGTCGGCAGGGGGTACAACGCCAATAGCTTCGGAAACAGCGGATCCCAACGATTCCGCGGAATCACGTTGCCCGGAAACGCCTGGCGCGTGAAACTCGCCGCCGTACCCACCGTCGTCGCCGGATCGAAAATGGGCCGGATGCGATTGAAGTCGCCATTGCGCACCTCCGCGACCGGCACCGTCGTCGTGAAACTGCGGCCAATCCTCGTTCGCGTCCCTTCATAAGAGCCAAAGAAGAACGTCTTGTCCTTCCGAATCGGCCCGCCCACCGTTCCGCCAAACTGATTCTGACGGTACGGCGGCTTGATCGACCCGTTCCGGTTTGCGAAGAAATTTGTTCCATCCAGCGCAGAGTTTCGCAGAAACTCGAAGGCCGTTCCATGCAGATCATTCGTGCCGGATTTGATGTTCACGAAGACCTGCCCACCCATGCGTGTCCCATACTCCGCCGACAGGTTGTTCGTCACCACCTTGAACTCACCCACCGCGTCCACACTCGGCTTCACGGCCTGCGCCTCAAACCCAATCGGTCCACCGGAGTAAGTCAGCGAGTTATCCACGCCATCAATGTTCACCTGCACCTGGTACCCATGCTGCCCGCCGGCCGAGAACACACCCTCTCCCTCGGGCCGAGATCCGCGTGCCGGCGCCGTGCCGGCCGTCAACCGCGCCAACTCCAGGTAGTTCCGCCCATTCAGCGGCAGCTCTACGATGCGCTTGTTTTCGATCACCTGTCCAACCGTGGCTGTCTCGGAATCCAGCAGCGCCGCCGATGCGCTGACGCTGACACTTTCAGTAACCTGCCCCGGCTTCAGCGTGAAATCCACACGCGCCGTCTGGTTCACGTCTAATTTCACTTCCGGTACTTCGGCCACCGAAAAGCCCGCCAGTGTCGCGCTTACCTTGTACCTGCCCACGGGCAAACTCGGCACGCTGTACAACCCCGAATCATTCGACACCGTTTCCCGCCGCAGTCCCGTCTCCAGGTTCGTCACCGTGACCTGCGCGTTCACCACCGCCGCGTCCGTCTGATCCTTCACCACCCCTTGTAGCGCCGCCATCTGTGCGAACGCCATCTGGCTGAACACAAAGACACACACGGTCCCTGAAAGCTTCCGTACAAACATGGAGGGAGTATACCAGAGCCTCATATCGCTTAAATGAGAACTCCGTGAGAGAATCGCAGGCGTGGAGCCGTACCGCTACTTCTCCGTCATCGCCCCTTTCGCCGAACTGCCCGAAGCCGAAATGCGATCGCTGGCTCAAGTCGCCATCCCCAAGCGTTTCGAGTCCGGCGATCACCTCTTCTACGAGGGCGACCCCTGCCAGGGGCTCTGGATCATTACCGAAGGCGCCATCAAGATCCTCAAAGCTTCACCCTCCGGCCGGCAACTCGTACTGGCCACGCAGCAGGCGCCATCCACGATCGCCGAAGTCCCCGTCTTCGACGGCGGCCCCTATCCAGCTACTGTCACCGCCCTCGAATCTACCACCGCGCTGCTTCTCCTGACCGCCGACTTCCTTGCCGCCTGCCAGCGCAATCCGAAGCTCACACTCCGTTTCCTGCACGTCTTCGGCTCCCGGCTCCGGCATCTCGTCGCCCTCGTGGAACGCATCACCTTCGGCAGCATTCGCCAGCGCCTCGCGACGGAACTGCTGCTGTTCGCAGATCAGGCCGGCACCGACCACTTTCAACTCCCGGAAACCCACGAAGAACTCGCCACACGCCTCGGCACCGTCCGCGAAGTTGTCTCCCGCAACCTGAGCCGTTTCCAATCGGAAGGCATGCTGCGGGTACAGCGCAAAGATGTCGAGATCCTCAGCCGCTCCGCTCTCGAAACCGAAGCCGCCACCGAGATGTGACTGCCGTCACTGCATTCCGACGCGCATGGCCCCATGCTGAAGTCATGAACGATTCCTACAACTTCATAGCTAACCTGGGAGAAAACGGCTCCGTGCCCGAGGGCAGCATTCTCAGCCGGACCCTGCAGAGCGACGCCAACTCCAAGGTCATCCTCTTTCGCTTCGCTCCAGGCCAGGAACTGTCTGCCCACGCTGCTCCTTTCCCCGCTACCCTGCAATTCGTTTCCGGAGAAGCACAGTTGAAACTCGGCGAAGACTGGCATCAGGCGCAACCCGGCACCTTCGTTTATATGACGCCCAAGCTGGAACACGCCATCAAGGCGCAAACGGAAACAGTGATGCTGCTCACCATGATCAAAGGCGCCGTCGTGCCCTCAAATTAACACCTGCAACCTGCTGTTTCGGTGTATAACCGCAGCATGAGGAACATCGAACGCATCCGTGAAGCCGTGGCCGCGGTGCCGTCTTCCGATTACTTTCGCCAACGAGCCGTTGCCGGCTGGCGGCCTGTCGCTATCGTTTGGGAGCGTGACATCGACGCTGCTCCCGAAGACGAGGTCGCTCGCGAAGATATTCCCTACGGCCTCCAGGTGGCTGCCGATTGCTGTTCGCTCGAAGAAAGTCCCCGCGAGATGGAGATCGTCCGCGAGATTATCGAAGGCGTTGTCCAGGATCACGGCATGGGCCGCATCGCTGCTGCCCTGAATCTGCGTGGCTTCCATACCCGCGCGGGCGCCCCCTGGACCGCCCGCGATGTCTTCGAACTCATGCCGCGCCTCATCGAGGTAGGCGCCCGCCTGTTCCCCACCGAGGTATGGGCCGAACGCCGCAACGCCCTCTTCCGCGCTGGCTAAGGCCCTATTCTGGATAAATGATCACAACTGACCTGGCCCTGGTGCATTTCGACTTCACGGCCTGGGCCTCCCGCCGTCTGGTTCAGGCGGCTGTCGCCCTCTCACAAGAAGAGCTGACTCGCGACTTCAAACATGCCGACAAGAGCGTGTTGGGTACCCTGGTCCATACCTTCGCAGCCGACCGCGTCTGGCTGGCCCGCGTCAAGGGTGACGTGCCATCCCGCTTCCTCGACCCCGCTCGCGACATGCACCTGACCGTGCTCCAGAACGACTGGCCCGCCGTGCACACCGGCTGGGCTGAGTTCCTCCAATCGCAAACCAACGAAACCCTCGGCCAAAACATCAGCTACAAGGATCTAAAAGGAAACTCCTGGCAGACCCCGCTCTGGCAGATTGTCCTCCATGTTGTGAATCACGCCTCCCACCATCGCGGCCAGGTTTCCGCCATGCTCCGGGCCATGGGCCACACCCCTCCCGGCGTCGACCTCATCTTCTACTACCGCGAACACTAAAGCTCCTTAAACAGAATCACCGTTGCATGCAGCGTCCCATCGGCGCTGCGTGCATACCGCGGTATCTCCCCAGCTTCCAAATACCCCAACTTGCGATAGAGCTTCTCGGATTCGTCGCCCCGCCGCGTATCTAACACCAGCAGCGTCCGGCCCATCTCCCGCGCCACCTTCTCCACCTCGTTCATCAACGCCGTCGCCACCCCACGCCGCCGCCCGTTCCGATGCACCATCAGCTTCATCACCTCCGCCCGGTGCAGCGCGTTCTTCCGCATCGCCAGATCCAGTTGCACCGTGCCGACCATCTCATCATCTTCGATGTAGGCCAGCAGCACCCGCGATCCCTCATATACCGCAATCCGCACCGAGTCCCAATACCGCAGGCTCTCCACCGGATCCACCGGCGGCAGAAACCCGATCGAGGCCCCGCTATCCACAGCGTCCCACAGCAGGTGTGAGAGCGGTTCCACCAACTCCATAATCATCTCCGGTGTCAGACGGTAGATCATCGCTCTATAATTGTGCATGAAACTCTCGTGACTCGACCTCGCAATCTCGTTGTCCTCGCGATCGGCTTGTCCCTGCTGCTGCCTGCCGCGGAACGCTATAAAGACGATGCTAAGGATGACGCCTGGGTCGCCCCCCGTCGTGCCTTCTGGGCCTTCCAAAAGCCTGTCCGTCCCACCGTTCCCACGCTTACCAGCCCCTGGGTCAGGAACCCGATCGACGCTTTTCTTCTTCAATCCATGCAGGCCAAGGGGCTGAAGCCCTCTCCACCGCTCGACCGTGCACGCCTCATTCGCCGCGTTACCCTGGACCTCACCGGCCTCCCTCCCACTCCCGCCGATGTCGAAGCCTTTCTCGCCGACAAGGCCCCGGACGCCTACACGCGTCTGGTCGACCGCCTGATGCGCTCTCCCCATTACGGCGAACGCTGGGGCCTGCGCTGGCTCGACATTGTCCGCTACGCCGATACCAACGGCTACGAAACCGACGCCGAGCGCACCCATGCCTGGCGCTACCGCGACTACGTCATCCGCGCCTTCAACAACGACAAACCCTACAGCCGCTTTGTCCAGGAGCAGATCGCCGGCGACGAACTCTTCCCCGGCGACAGCGACGCCCTCATCGCCACTGGCTTCCACCGCGCCGGCCCCATCCACCTAGTCGGCGGCAACCAGGATCCGGAGATGACCCGCCAGGAAGTCCTCACCGAAATGACGGGCGCCATCGGCTCTGTCTATCTGGGACTCACCGTCGGCTGCGCCCGCTGCCATAACCACAAGTTCGATCCCATCCCGCAGTCCGATTACTACAAGCTGCAGGCGGTCCTCGCCACCACCGACTACAAGGACCTGCCCATCGCTTCCCCCGCCGAGAAAGAGAAGTACGACGCGGCCATGAGGGACTACAAGGATCGCCGCAAGCCCATCGAAGACCAGATCAAGGAAATCGAGAAGCCGTTTCGCGAGCGCCTGCGCGCCGAAAAGCTTACCAAACTGGAAGCTCCCTTCCGCGCTGCCCTGGATATCCCCAAGGACAAACGCAACCCGGAACAGGCCCGTGTCGCCAAGGAAGCCGAATCCCAGTTGAAGGTCTCCTGGGACGAAGTCCTCGCGGTCCTGCCTCCCGATATCAAGGGGCACCGTGCCGGCCTTCGCCGCCAACTGCACAAGATGGCCTTCGATGAGCCCGAACCGCCCGCCGCTGCCTACGGCGTTGCCAACCTGGAGAAGGCGCCCGACACGCATATCCTCAAAGTGGGCGACTACAAGCACAAGCTGTCCATCGTCGGTCCCGGCTTCCCGCGCGTGATTACCGGCATCAACGAGACACCCGCCGAAGGCCCTGCCCAGCGCCGTGCCGCACTAGCCCGCTGGCTCACCTCTCCCGAAAATCCCCTCGTCTCCCGCGTGATGGTGAACCGCATCTGGCAGTTCCGCATGGGTACCGGCATCGTCAAAACGCCCAATGATTTCGGCACCCTCGGCAGCCGCCCCTCCCATCCGCAACTGCTCGACTGGCTCGCCACTGCATTCGTCAACAATAACTGGAGCGTCAAGGCCATCGACCGCCTGATCGTGCTCTCCAGCGCCTACCAGCAGTCCACCCAGCATGACGCCGCCAAAGCCGCCATCGACGGCGAGAACAAGTTCTACTGGCGTATGAACCGCCGCCGCCTGGAAGGCGAAAACATCCGCGACGGCATGCTGGCCGTGAACGGCCACTTCAATCCCCGCATGGGCGGCCGCCCCATCAAGATCCCCATCGAGCCGGAAATCTACGACATCATCTTCACCGAAGGCGAGCCCGACAACCTCTGGCCCGTGAACCCCGATCCGGCCGAGCACAACCGCCGCAGCATCTACCTGCTTAACAAGCGCACCGTCCGGCTTCCGTTCCTGTCCAACTTCGACCAGCCCGACGCCATGACGTCCTGCCCGGTGCGCCCCACCAGCACGCACGCCCTGCAGGCACTCTCGCTCATGAACAGCGATTTTTCCATCCAGCAGGCCAGACGTTTCGCCGACCGCCTCCGTGCCGACTGCGGCAACCGCGGCCAGTCCTGCCACATTGACCGCGCCTATCGCCTGGCCCTGGCAAGGCCCGCCGATTCGCGCGAAACCGACATGGCCGTAACCTTCTTCGCCGGCGGCGGAATCCTCGACGACTTCGCGCTCGCACTCTTCAATCGCAATGAATTCGTCTACATCCCCTAATCACTTCCGCCCCGCCCGCTCCCGCCGCGACATCCTCCGCGGTGCCGCCCACGGCTTCGGTGCGCTTGCTCTCCAAAGCCTGCTGGTGCGGGAAGGCCTCGCCAAACCGCGGGTCAGCCCGCTGGCCGCCAAACCCCAACATTTCCCCGCCAAAGCCAAATCCGTCATCTT
Source organism: Bryobacterales bacterium (assembly GCA_016789745.1). Lineage (GTDB taxonomy): Bacteria > Acidobacteriota > Terriglobia > Bryobacterales > Bryobacteraceae > CADEFT01. The sequence continues at coordinate 9,415 of JAEUQF010000227.1, read as the reverse complement.
CCTGTTCATGGTGGGCGCTCCCAGCCAGATCGACACCTTTGATCCCAAGCCCAGCCTCAAGAAGTACGAAGGCCAGCGCCTTCCGGCAAGCTTCGGTGAGATCAAGAGCCAGTTCACCGACGGCAGTACTCCCATCCTCAGTTCGCCCTGGCAATTCAAACAACACGGACAGTCGGGCGCCTGGGTCTCCACGCTCTTCCCCCATCTTTCGCAATGCGTCGATGACATGTGCATCGTTCGCAACTTCTATACCGAAAGCGTCGTGCATGCCCCGGCCATGTACCAGGTGCATAGCGGCCGCATCCTGATGGGCTATCCCAGCATGGGCGCGTGGGTTACCTACGGGCTCGGCTCGGAAAGCGATAACCTGCCGGCTTACGTTGTCATGCCGCAGCCCGAAGGCACCCCGGAAGGCGGCACTCCCTGCTGGGGCTCCGGCTTCCTGCCCGCCGTTCATCAGGGCACTTTGCTGCGCAGCGGCCCTACTCCTATCCTCCACCTGAAGCCTCCCGCCGGCATGACCGCCGAACGCCAGCGCCGCACCCTGGGCCTCGTTCAGCAAATGAATGAGCTCGACACCGAGGATGCCGATACCGAGATGGCGGCCCGCATCAGTTCCTACGAACTCGCCTTCCGCATGCAAAGCCATGCGCCCGAAGCCGTCGACCTCAACAAGGAATCCGAAGCCACCCGCAAACTGTACGGCTTGGACGAAAAGCACACCAACGACTTCGGCACCCGCCTGCTGTTGGCGCGCCGCATGGTGGAGCGCGGCGTCCGCTTCGTGCAGGTCTACTCGGGCGGCGGCCCGGTCAGCATCCAGTGGGACGCCCATAGCGACATCGTGAAGAACCACGAGAAGATGTGCAGCCTTACCGACAAGCCCATCGCCGGCCTTCTCAAGGACCTGAAAGCCCGCGGCCTGCTCGATTCGACCTTAGTGATTTGGGGCAGCGAGTTCGGCCGTCTGCCGATGTCGGAATCCGGCAATGGCCGCGACCACAACCCGCACGGATTCACGATGTGGTTCGCCGGCGGCGGCGTGAAGGCGGGCTCGGTATTAGGGGAAACCGACGAGTTTGGCCTTCGCGCGATTAACGGCCTGCACATGCGCGACTTCCACGCCACCATGTTGCACCTGATGGGCCTGGATCAGCACAGGCTCTGGTATCTCCACAACGGCCGCCACGAAAAGCTCACCGATTTCGGTGGCAACGTCATCAAGGGGATGCTGGCCTAAGCGTAGTACGAGATGCTGTGCTGGCGTTCGTAGTGGAAACTGGCTGAGGCGATGTTATCCTGCTGCCCAATCGACGCCAGACTCCGCAACGCCCCCTGCGTATTCCCTCGCTGTGCCTGGGTCAGCGCCTTCAGCAGAGATCGCGCCGCCTGCTGCACGTCCTTCAACTCGTCCGCGCTCAGATTGCCCTCAATGGAAATCTCCAGCCCAACCGCCGATGCACTCCCGCCCCGCTCCAGTGCATCCAGAGCCCGCGCCGACAGCGTTACGGTGTCCCCATCCGCCGTTTGCAGCTTCAAGTCCACAGACTCACGCCGGCTGGCCCTTACCTCGACTTGCTGATTCCGGTCCGCCCGCGCAAACCGCTCCACTCCAGACCCGTGTCCACTAAATCCGGCTCCCGCCGATTGAATCTGCATTGCCGACCTCTCCCCATCTCATCGGGAGGCACGCTTGAAGTGTTAATTCGGAAATGCCTTCTTCATCCGTCCCACCAGTTTCTCCGCCACCGCCTGTGCGCTGCCGGGCTTCACGGATGCAATCGCGCTCTTGCCCTTGCTATCCTCCGCCCACAAAACCCGCGTCCCGCTCGTGTCCACAATCGAAAGCGCACCTACTCCGCCCAACACCGCATCGGCTTCCTCCCGGCTGCCGGCCAACGCCAGCCGCTTCCCCATCTGCCGCCCGATCTCACTCCGCAGCGCCGCATCCAAGCCACCCGGTAACGGCTCTACGAACAACTTCTTCACATCGCGCAGGCTGTGGATGCTGGCCTTCTCCAACTTCGCCGGCATCACACCGCCTGTCACCGGTTCCGGTGCGCTCGCAGCCACCGCGGGCAAGGCTTCGGGTGCCCCAGCCGTCGCACTTCCTTCCGGCAGCAACGCCCGTCCCATCACTTTCTTCGGCGGCAACGCCACCGGCGCGTGATTCGGCTGCAGCCGTACCAGAGAATCCACCAGGTCCGGCCCCGCACCCGCGGCCTGCAGCTGCCCCTGCACATCCGGCGTAATCCGGAAATCCAGGCCTCGATCCCTCGCAATCGCCGTGATCCGCTCGGCCGGCGTCTGCGCCTGCAACAGCGTCAACAGCTCAGGCTTTGTCAGCGGCTTCGTGCTCGTCACCCGCGGCGTCGATGCCGGCGCGGACGCCGAGGCCCCCCGATAACTGTTCTTGATCGCCGACACCAGTGCCAGCGAAGCTCCGGCCTTCTTCAACTGCGCCTCATCGGCCGGCGTCGGCTGAAACTCCACGCCCCGTTGACGGACAAAGTTCACCAGTTCATTCTGGGTAAGCCCACCTATTTGGAGCGCTTCCAGAATCGCCTTCTTATCCACCGGCTTGGGCGCCTGGGCCCACACCAGTCCACACAGCAGCACACACCCCAGGGCGACACGCGACAACAGCATACCGATAGTGTAATTCGTCTGTCGCTTGCAGGTTGCGCCTCGTCGTTCGTCCCGATTTCCGGCCCCGGCTACTCACGTCAGGCTATGATGGGGAGGTTCCAATGAACGCTCTCCGGCAACTCTGGCGCAGCTTCTTTGACATCCGGCCCAACGAACGCGGGCGGGTGTTGTTCATGTTCCTCAATCTGCTGTTCGTCCTGTTTGCCTATTACATCCTCAAGCCGGTTTCCCGCGCCCTCTTTCTCACGAAGTTCGACATCGACAAACTCCCCTGGCTTTACATCCTCATCGCCGCGGTTGGGGGCGTCCTGGCATTCGTCTATACCAAGGTCGCCATCCGCTCTTCGCTGAGCAAGGCGGTTCTCGGCTCCACCATCATCTCCATTGCTTGCCTGGTGATCCTTTGGGCGCTCCTGAACCGGCCCAACCCCGGCGCCTGGCTATTCTACCTCTTCAATATCTGGGTAAGCCTGTTCAGCATCATGCTCGTCAGCCAGGGCTGGCTGGTCGCGGCGAACGTCTTCAATTCGCGCGAAGCCAAGCGCCTCTATGGCGTCCTCGGCGTTGGTGCCGTCATCGGCGCGGCCTTCGGCGGCACGTTCACCGCCTACGCCACCAAGCTGTTCGGCGTGAACAACCTGGTCCTGGCCAGCGCCTTCATGGTGCTCATGGCGTACTTGGCCTATGTCGGCCTCACCCGCCAACCTGGCGTTCAACTGGATCGGGCCAAGGGCGCCGACGAAGAAGAAGCCGAGTTTCACTTCAAGGATATTGTCGCAGCCGTGGTGGAGTACCGCCATCTGCAGGTCATCGTCGGTATCATCACGATCACCTACATCGTCGATGTGCTGGTCGAATATCAGTTCAGCGCCATGGCGAAGGCCAACTACCAGAGCAAAGAGCAGATGACCGTCTTTCTCGGCAGCTTCTTCGGCATATATCTCAACCTCATCACATTCTTCTTCCAGTTCTTTCTCACGGCCTTGGTCGTGCGCTTGTTCGGCGTTGGCGGCACGCTGCAGATCATGCCCGCCACCATCACCCTCGCCTCCATCGCCACGCTCGCCTTTCCCAGCGTTCTCTCCACCGCCTCCGCCCGCTTGGCCGAAGCCGCCACCCGCTACACCTTCAATCGCACCGGCATGGAATTGCTCTACCTGCCGCTGCCCACCGAACTGAAAAATCGCACCAAGGCCTTTGTCGACATTTTTGTCGACCGCTTTGCCCGCGGCCTTGGCGGCGGCATCCTCATCCTGGCAGGCTTGGTTGACCTGGAAGTCCGCTACGTCTCGGTCATCGTAATGGTGTCTTGTATCGGCTGGATGTACCTGTCCGCCATCGCCCGCCGCGAGTACATCTCCACCGTGCGCAAGCGCCTGGAATCCCGCCGTCTCGATATCGAAAGCGTCCGTGTCAGCGTCAGTGACCCGGCTACCATCCAGCTACTCGAAAGCACTGCCCGCCAAGGCAACCCACGCCAGGCGGCTTATGCGCTATCTCTTCTCGAAGCCTCACAGAGCGCCGCGCTCGGCCCACTGCTCGATGAACTAGCAGACAGCCCGCACCCCGACGTCCGCGCCAAGGTGCTCGAACTGGCCCGCAAATCCGGGCATGCCGCGCTTCTGGATCGCTCGCTCCGCGAACTGCGTTCCTTCCGCGCCGGAGAACATTCGCCAACGCTGGCTCCCGCCGTTGCCTACGCGCTCACCTTTAGTCCGGAGGTCGCACGCCTGGCCCGAACCCTCCTCGATCACACCAACGATCAGGTGCAGGAAAGCACCGTCGACTTCCTGGCCGACTCTCCTGCGGTTGCCCGTGAACTGCTCGCCACCGATTGGTTCTCGCAGTGCAAGTCCAGCGCGCAGCCGCACCGGCGCCGCCTCGCCGCCCTCGCCCTTCGCGGCTTCCCGGACACGCATCACGCCGACCTGCTGCCCCTGCTGCGCGATCCCGATCCTCGCGTCGCCGAAGCCGCCTTCCGTACCGCCTCCGTCCTCCAGGACCGCTCCTACATCGCACCGATGGTGGATCGCCTTTGCGAATCCCGCCTGCGCGGCTCTGCTCTCTCGGCGCTGGCCGCCTTCGGCCCGCGCATCACCGGCACCCTCGGCGACCTGCTGATGGACCCCTCCTCCTCGGCTTCCTCGCGCCGCCACATCGCCCGCGCGCTGCAACAGATTCCCCACCAGCGTTCCGTCGACGTACTCATGGAGGCTATCGCCGAAAGCGATCTCTCCGTGCGCTCCGCGGTCCTCCGCGCCCTCCATCGCTTGCGCGAGACGGCCCCCAAGCTCAACTTTGGACGCACCTCCGTGAGTGACCAGATCCTGAAAGAAGCGCGCAACTACTACGAACTGCATGCCGCCCTTGCGCCCCTGCGCCAGAACCAGGACCGCCACAAAGCCACCGGCTTGCTCGCCGCGACATTGGAAGAGAGGCTCAAAGCCACCATCCAGCGCCTGTTCTATCTGCTCGGCCTCAAGTATCCGCCCCGCGAAGTGTACGCCGCCTACCTGGCCGTCAATCGCGGTAAGGCCGAAGAGGTGTCTACCGCGATCGAGTTCCTCGATAACACCCTCGAACGCCCGCACAAGAAACTGCTGCTGCCGCTGTTCGACGCCCCCGAGCATCTGGCCGAGCGCGGCCGCGAAGAGTTCGGCCTGCAATCGCTCGACGCCGAGCGCGCCATTCGCACCCTGCTTGACTCGGGCGAGGAATGGCTGGTCTGCTGTTCCATGGCGGCCGCCGCCGAGCTCGGCATCCATTCTCTGCTCCCGCGCATCCAAGAACTCAGACAGGGTGCCGGCCTGGAAGTTGGAAGGGTCGCGGATATGGCTGTCGCGCAACTCGCTGCCTGAAGCAAGGAATCCACATGCCGGAACTGAATCTCATCGAAAAGGTAATCGCGCTCGAAGCGGTGGATCTGCTCCGAAACCTCACGCCGGACCAGTTGGCCCGCGTTGCCACCATCGCCCGCGAACTGAGCGTTGCCCCCGGCGATTCCGTAATTGACGGTAAACAACAGGAATCGCTTTATGTCGTCCTGGACGGCAGCGTCGATATCCTCCGCGGAAGCGACCTGCTCCACACCGCTACCCAGAACGAGGTCATCGGTGCCTGGAGTCTCTTCGACCCCGAACCCATGTCGCTCACCGCGCGCACAGGCAAGTCCGGCGCCCGCCTCCTGCGCATCCAGCGCGACGACTTTTACGATCTGCTGTCCGACAATATGGAGATCACCGCCTCCATCTTTGCCACGCTCGTCAAACGGTTCCGCAAGCTGGTGGAACAATAGGAAGTGGAGTACTGCCCCAGATGACCGAACAAGCAAAGCCCGCCGTCGCCGACTCGCGCCAGCTCTCGGAGCTGTATCGCATGGCTTCCGTCGGACGGCTGACCGCCAAGGTTGTCCACGAAATTAATACGCCCATCGGCTCCATCCGCTCCAACAACGAAGTGCTCGGGCGCTGGCTCGACACGCTGAGCAAGCTCCTGGCCGATTCCATCGAGAAGGGCACCGCACCGCCCGCCAAAGCCGTCGACATCCTGGACACGCTGAAGAGCCTCGCCGCGGTAGACAAGCTGGCCTGTGACCGCATCTCGTCTGTCATCCGCGGTCTCAAAACCTTCGTTCGCGTCAATGAAGGCCAACTCGGCCGCATGGATCTGAACGACCTTCTCCGCGATACCCTTAAACTCGCCGGCTGCGAATACCGACGCCGCATCTCCCTGGTGGAAGACTACGGAGAGATCCCCGAGGTGGAGTGTTTCCCCCAATTGATGAGCCAGGTATTTCTGAATCTCCTGGTGAACGCCGGCCAGGCTATCGAGAACGAGGGCACTGTCACTGTCAAGACCTCCGTCGAGGACGCCTGCGTCCATGTCGCTATCACCGACACCGGCAAGGGCATCGCCCCGGAACACCGGGCTCGGATCTTCTCGCCGGGCTTCACCACCAAACCCGTCGGCGAAGGCACCGGCCTCGGTCTTGCCATCACCCGTGAGATCGTGGTCGACACCCACTTGGGCACCATCGATTTCGACAGCGTGCCTGGGCAGGGAACCACCTTCCATGTCCGCATTCCGATTGAACACCCCCGCAGCATCAGTAAGCAGAGCTAAGGAGCATACCCACAGTGGCCGCGAACGCACAGCCGGCAGTCATGATCGTCGATGACGAAGATATGGTCATCACCAGTGTCCGCGCCTTCCTGCGCCTGGAAACCGAGTACCACATCTTCGGCTTCACCAAACCGGAAGAAGCCGCCCAGTTCCTGGAAACCAATCCGGTCGACGTCGTTGTCAGCGACTATCTCATGCCCAAAATGAACGGCCTGCAACTGCTCGCGAAAGCCAAACAGTTCCAGCCCGAATCGGCCCGCGTCCTGCTCACCGGACACGCCGACAAACAAAGCGCCATCCAGGCCATTAATGAGGTCGGCCTCTACCAGTACCTGGAGAAACCCTGGGACAACCAGCAATTGTTGCTCGTCATCCAAAGCGCCATCGAGCGCACCACGCTGCTCCGCAATCTGCGCGAGAAGATCGTGGCACTTGACGCCGCACACTCCAATCTGAAAGAAATTCAAGGCAAGCTCCTTCGAGCTTTCCTATGAAGACCCTTTCCGCGTTCCTGCTGCTCTCCCTGTCTGCCTCCGCCCAGGACTGGCGCTACTATGCCGGCGATGCCGGCGGTCAGAAATACTCGCGCCTCAAACAGATCAACAAGGGCAACGTCGCTCAACTGAAACTGGCCTGGCGATTTCCCACCGGCGACGTCAGCGACGGCTCCGCACTGCCCATCCGCAGCGCCTTCGAAGCCACGCCGTTGATGGTGGACGGCACGCTCTACTTCACCACCGCCTTCAACCGCCTCATCGCGCTCGACCCCGAAACCGGCAAGCAGAAGTGGGCCTTCGATCCAAAGCTCGAACGTCGCATCGCTCGCAATCTCTTCCTCCACCGCGGCGTCGCCTATTGGACCGACGGCAAACAGAAACGCCTCTACTACGGCACGCTCGACGGCGACCTGTTCGCCATCGACGCCAACAATGGCGAGCCTGTGGCTTCGTTTGGCAACAAGGGCAAAGTGGATCTGAAAGAGGGCATGATCCCCGATGGCGTCGCCGTCGCCGGAGGCAGTCGAGCCCCGGTCGGCATGACCTCGCCCCCCGCGGTTTACAAGAACCTCATCATCTGCGGCTCCATCGTCCCTGATGGGGAGCCCAAGGGCCCCAGCGGCGATGTGCGCGCCTTCGACGCCCTCACCGGCAAGCTCGTCTGGCGATTCCACACCGTCCCGCACAAAGGCGAGTTCGGCAACGACACATGGGAAGGCGATAGCTGGAAGGATCGCGGCGGCGTTAATGCCTGGTCCATCCTTAGCGTCGACGAACAGCGCGGCATCGTCTATCTGCCGCTCACTTCCCCCTCCGCCGACATGTGGGGTGGCGACCGCAAGGGCGCGAATCTCTACGGCGATTCCCTTGTCGCGCTCGACGCCGCCACCGGAAAACGCATCTGGCATTTCCAGACCGTCCATCACAACATCTGGGATTACGACCTGCCTGCGCAGCCCGTGCTGCTCGACGTTCGCAAAGAGGGCCGTATGGTTCCGTCGGTCGCACAGGTCACCAAAACCGGCTTCGTGTTCCTCTTCGAGCGCGCCACCGGCAAGCCGATCTTCGACATCATCGAGAAGCCCGTACCCGCCAGCACCATGCCCGGCGAGTCCACCTCACCGACGCAGCCCGTGCCCGTAAAGCCCCCGCCGTTTGCCCGCCAGAGCTTCAAGCGCGATGAACTCACCAACGTCACACCGGAAACCCGCGCCTTCTGCGAGAAACTCATCGAAGGCGCCATCCTCGGCGACCTCTACACGCCCTTCAGCGAAAAGCCCACCGTGCTGTTTCCTGGTACCAACGGTGGCACCAACTGGGGCGGTGCGTCCTTCGACCCCGAAACCCGCACGCTCTACGTGAACTCGCACGATAACGGCATGGTGTTCCGCATGGTGAAGCGCCCCGAAGGCTCCCTGCTGCCCTACCGCACGCAAGGCCCGCCTTACTCGCGCTTCTGGGACAAGAACCGCTACCCCTGCCAGCAGCCGCCTTGGGGCCACCTGACCGCCATCGACCTGGACAAGGGCGAGTTCCGCTGGCGTGTGCCCCTCGGCGAGTTCGAAGAACTCACCGCCAAGGGCATCCCGCCCACCGGCACCTCGAACCTGGGCGGCTCGGTCATCACCGCTGGTGGCCTGCTCTTCATCGCCGCGACGAACGACAGCCGCTTCCGCGCCTTCGACAAGGACACCGGCAAACAACTGTGGGTGACCAAACTGCCGGCCAGTGGACATGCCACCCCCATGACCTTCCAGGGTAGGAACAAGAAGCAGTACGTCGTCATCGCCGCCGGCGGTGGCAACAAGTACAACGAAGGCTTCTCCGATGAACTGATTGCCTACACACTGCCGTAAGCGGCTACAATCCAGTGAGGAGATCTCCCGCTTATGAGCAGTCGTCGAACGTTTCTGATGGGCGCCAGCGGCGCCGCGGCCTCGCATCTGGCCGCACAACAGGCTCTCTCGGCCAATGACCGTGTCCGCATCGCCGTGCTCGGTGTCAATGGTCGCGGCAAAGACCACATCAAGGGCATCATGAGCCAGCCCAACGCCGAAGTCGTGATGCTCTGCGACCCGGACCTCAAAGTTGCGGAATCCCGCGCCGCCAGCTTCGAAAAGACCTACGGCAAGAAGCCCGCCATCGAG
>JAEUQF010000208.1 GCA_016789745.1 Bryobacterales bacterium | reverse complement strand
TATGCCGCGCGGGCGAAGCGGGAGATGTTGGCCGCGGCGGCGTTTACGGATTGGAATCCTTCGCATTTTTTGGATGTGGCGGAGATGACCGCGGCGCTGGGCACCGGTTATGACTGGTTTTACGGGGTGCTGAGCGAGGGTGAGCGGGAAACCATTCGCAGGGCCATTGTGGAGAAGGGGTTGCAGCCGAGCATCCAGGTGGACCACTGGTCGCGCAACCGGAACAACTGGAACCAGGTGTGCAACGCGGGCATGGTGATCGGGTCGCTGGCGGTGGCCGAGCAGGAGCCGGCGCTGGCGTCGCGGATGATCGCGCGGGCTGTGAACACGGTGCCGCTCTCGATGCAGGAGTACAGCCCGGATGGCGCGTATCCGGAGGGTGCTTCGTATTGGGGCTACGGCACGACGTTCAACGTGATGTTGATCTCGGCGCTGGAATCCACCTTGGGGACGGACTTTGGGTTGTCGAAGGCGCAGGGCTTCCTGTCGACACCGGACTATCTGTTGCATCTGTATGGACCGACGGGCGAGCCGTTCGCGTACTCCGATGCCGGCACTCGTCCGGCGGGCTTGCAGGCGGCGATGTTCTGGTTTGCGGCCAAGCGCGGGGCGCCGTACCTGTTGTGGTCGGAATGGGCCAAATGGGAGGCGATGTCGGCGGAGGAGGCCGAGCGACGCGGCGATCGCATCGACGCGCTGCTGCCGTTGTGGCTGGATCCGAAGCAGGCCAAGCCGGGACCGCCGGCGGCGTTGTCGTGGAGTGGGCGCGGGCCGACGCCGGTGGCGATGCATCGCACCGATTGGGGGCCGAATGCCGTGTATGTGGGGATCAAGGGCGGGTCTCCTTCGGCCAGTCACGCGCACATGGATGTCGGTACGTTTGTGATGGATGCCGATGGGGTGCGGTGGGCCGATGACCTGGGGATGCAGGACTACAACTCGCTGGAGTCGAAAGGCATCCAGTTGTGGAGCAAGGGGCAGGACGCGGAGCGCTGGAAGATTTTCCGGTTGGGGACGTCGGCGCACAGTGTGCTGATGGTGAACGGGCAGCAGCAGCGGTATGACAGCCAGGCGCCGCTGACGTTGCAGAAGGCGGGCCGCACGGTGGTGCATCTGACCGGGACGTATGCGGGGTTGCTAGCGCGCGCTGATCGTGGGATTGCGTTGCAGCCGGATCGGACCGTGGTGTTGCAGGATGAGTTCGCGGCGCCGGCGAATGCGGCCGCGGCGGTACGGTGGGCGATGCTGACGCGGGCGGAGGTGACGGTGGACGGGCCTGGAGCGGCGACGTTGCGGCGAGGAGGGAAGGCGCTGCGGTTCCAGGTGGTGGAGCCGGCTGCAGCGGAGTTGCAGGTGTATTCGACGGACCCGCCGTCGCCGACCGATGCTCCGAATCCGGGGACACGGTTGTTGGGGTTCATGGTGAAGCTGCCGGCGGGGGCATCGAGCCGGGTGGTGGTGCGGATGGTACCGGAATCGGCGAAGGCCGCGGCGTTTGCGCCGGTAGCGCTGGCGCAGTGGTGAGGTTGGGGGCCTGTTTGCTGACGCTGTTGCAATAGGTACTGGCACCCTGGCGCACCGTCACAACCGTGCGGGTAATGGGGGGGAGGGTGATGTTGCCGGCGCGTGTTGCCAACGGCCTGGTGGTGTGGGTGTTGCCGGAATCGGCTAAGGATGCGACGTTTGTGCCGGTAGCGCTTGGCGCAGTGGTTCGGTAGGGGGGCTGCTTGCTGGCCCCTCCGCCTGAAATGCCGGCAGCCTGGCGCACGTTCAGAAACGGATAGATCCGCGTGTGTAAGCCCGTAGGTGTTTTTGCCGCCGGGATCTCGCGCGGTTCCGTGTAGGTACGGGAGTGGTGCGCCTGATGAGGGCGACTGCGATAACTGCTGTAGCCACTTGCAAGAATGGTCACTTGCAGCGGGGAAACCTGGGCCTTCCCTTGCGCTGAGTTCAATTTCTATTGACACTCAATTGCAAGAAACGTAGACTGGACGAGAAGAAGCCGAGACCGGGCCTGGGCGGCGTCGGAGTGGGCTAGACAAAAGGAGCATTCCCCAAGATGAGCAGGAAGCGGAAGCAGATGCTGTCCGTGCGTGGTTCGAAGCAATGGGTAGCGGCAGGAACGTTGCTAGCGTGCGCGGCTACGAACTCCGGGCCGGCATTGCCGGTGCGGGCGCAGGACACGGCGGGGGCCAAGGGCGAGGCCAGCCGGACTTTGCCGGTGGTACGGTTTTCGATTGCGCCGGGCTTGCTTGGCGATGCGTTGCAGGAGTTTCAGCGTGCAACGGGCTGGCAGGTGGAGATCCCGGACCAGGGAATGCTGAGCCAGTTGTCGAAGGGTGTTACGGGCGTAATGCCCGCTGCGCAGGGATTGCGGCAACTACTGGCGGGGACGGGCCTCAGCTTTAAGTTGGATGGCACGAAGGCGGTGGTGCAAATCGCGGCCGTACGGTCGTCGGTGGATGTGAATGAGCGGATGCCGATGCCGTCACCGCGCTACACCGAACCGTTACGGGACATCCCGCAAACGATCACGGTGATTTCGAAGGATGTGATTGAGCAGCAGGGGGCCACCAGCTTGACCGATGTGCTGCGCAACGTGCCGGGCCTGACGATTACGGCAGGCGAAGGCGGCGTGCCGGGCGGCGATAATCTGACACTGCGTGGCAACAGCGCCAGAAACGATATTTTTGTGGACGGGGTGCGCGATTTGAATCCGCAAACGCGTGATCCGTTCAATGTGGAGCAGGTGGAGGTGACGAAGGGGCCGACGTCGGTGGTATCGGGCCGCGGGTCGGCAGGTGGCATGATCAATCTGACGAGCAAGGCCCCTTCGCTTCGGCGGGCGATCGGCGGGTCACTGGCGTTGGGCAATGCGGATTCCCGGCGGGGCACACTGGACATCAACACGTCGCTGGCGCGGTTGGGGTTGGGAGAGCGGACGGCGTTCCGGTTCAACGCATTGAAGCATGATGCGGGCGTGGCGGGGCGCAACGCGGTGGAGAATAACCGCTGGGGTCTGGCGCCGTCATTGGCGTTTGGCCTGGGAACGCCGACGCGGCTGACCTTGGGGTACTACAAGCTGAAGCAGGACAACATCGCGGATTATGGGATTCCGTGGGTGCCCGCGACGAACAACGCGTTGGCGGCGTATCGGGACCGCCCGGCGCCGGTGCCGCGGGAGACGTTCTACGGCTTGCGGGACCGCGACCGCGAGGTGTTGAACCAGGACGCGGCCACGGTGCGCTTCGACCACAGCTTCAACGATTCGATGGAGTTGCGGAGTCAGTTGCGGTACGGGATTTCCGGGCGCAATTCGGTTGCAACTCCGCCGCGCTTTGCGGGGGTTGATACAACCGTTGTGAATCGTGAAATGCGGTCGTGGGTTGCCAAGGATAAGATCTGGGACAGCCAGACGGATTTGACGGCGCGGTTCACGACGGGGGGAATCCGGCACGCGGTGGTGACGGGCATGGCGCTCACGCGTGAGGCGAATGAGCGCATCAACCGGACGGCGCCGAACTCGCCGACCACATTACTGAATCCGAATCCGGATGACGGATATACGGGCCTGATCACCATGACGGGCGTTCCGGGCGATATTACGGGCAAGACCCAGTCGGCATGGCTGTTCGATACCGCCAAGATCGGCAAGCACTTCGAGGCGACCGGCGGCGGGCGGTTTGAGCGGTTCGACGTAAGAGGCGTGAACACGGCGGCGGCGCCGGTGCGGCAGTTGGTGAACATGCCGAGCCTGCGGGCAGGGCTGGTATATAAGCCGGTAGAGGCGGGCAGCGTGTACGCCTCCTATGGCACGTCGCAGAGCCCGTCCTTGGAGGGCCTGTCGTACGGCACGGCGAACACGTCGATTCCGCCGGAGAAGACGTACACCACCGAAGTGGGGTCAAAGTGGGAAGTGGCGGGGAACCGGCTGCTGCTGGCCGGCGCGGTGTTCCAGGTGGCCAAGGACAATGCTCGCACGCCGGGCATTCTGCCGACGGATCCGCCGCAGATTCTAGCTGGCCGTCAGACGACGCGCGGCTTGGAGTTGTCGGCCTCGGGAGCGGTGACACGGTCGTTGCGCGTGCTGGGGTCCTACACGTTTTTCAATGCGAAGATTCAGAACTCGAACACGCCGGCCGAAGTAGGGAAGTTCTTCCAGAACACGCCGCGGAATGCGGCCAGTTTGTGGATGACGTACACGGCGCGGCGGTTCATGTTGGGGTTGGGGCCGCGGTTCATGGGTATGCGCTACGGCAACAACACGAACACGCGGTTCGTGGATGGCTACGGGACGGTGGACGCGATGGCGTCATACCGGGTGAATGATCACCTTGAGGTGCGGGCGAACCTGTCGAATCTGAACAACTCGTATTACTTTGAGCGGCTGGGCGGCGGGCATTTGATTCCGGGTCCCTCGCGCTACTTTCTGCTCACGACGAACTTTCATTTCTAAGAGGGAACGAACGCAATGATGTTGCATATCCCGGACGTGTTGCGTCCGGAGCAGGCCGAGGCGATGCTGGCGGCGTTGCTTAGGGCCGAGTGGGTAGACGGGCGGGTGACGGCCGGCTATCAATCGGCGCGGGCGAAGGACAATCAGCAGTTGCCGGAGGGGCATCCGCTGGCGCGGGAGTTGGGGGCGGAGGTGCTGGCGGCGCTCGACCGGCACCCGTTGTTTCTGGGGGCGGCGCTGCCGTTGCGGGTGTTTCCGCCGCTGTTCAACCGGTATGAGGGCGGTGGATCGTTCGGGGTGCATGTGGATAACGCGGTGCGGCACATTGGGGGGACGGCGGACCGCATCCGCACGGACCTGTCGGCGACGCTGTTCCTGACGCCGCCGGAGCACTATGAAGGCGGGGAGTTGCTGATTGAGGATACGTACGGCACGCAGGCGGTGAAGCTGCCGGCCGGACACATGGTGTTGTATCCGGCGACCAGCCTGCACCAGGTGCGGCCGGTGACGCGCGGGTCGCGGATCTGCTCGTTCTTCTGGATCCAGAGCATGGTGCGTGATGACGGGCAGCGGTCGGTGTTGTTTGATCTGGATGTTGCGATCCAGAGGCTGTCGGCGGAGGCGCCGGATCATCCCTCAGCGGTGCAGTTGACGGGGGTGTATCACAACCTGATTCGGATGTGGGCGGAGATGTAAGGGAATGTTTCGAAAGACTCTGTTCTGGCTGCACCTGGTGGCGGGCTGCGTGGCGGGCATCATCATTCTGGTGATGTCGCTGACGGGTGTGTTGTTGACGTATGAGCGGCAGATGCTGGCGTACTTCGAGCGGGGGCCGTTGCGGAGTGAGCCTCCGGCGGGCACCTCGCGGATGAGCGTGGAGGCGCTGACCAAGGCGGCGCTGTCGAAAGGCGACGTGCCGCGGGAGGCGACGCTGACTCTACGCGCGGATCCGCGGGAGCCGGTTGAAGTGCGCGCGGGTCGGGAAGGCGGCTTCTACCTCAATCCTTATACGGGCAAGGTGATGGAGGGTGGTGCCGGGAAGGGGGTGGCGTCGACGCTGGCGAAACTGCGTGCCTGGCATCGCTGGCTGGGGGTGGAAGGCGAAGGGCGGAACGCGGCGCGGGCGATCACGGGCGCGTCGAACCTGCTGTTCTTGTTTATCGTGGTGAGCGGGGCGTACCTGTGGCTGCCGCGGCGCTGGGCCTGGCAGAATGTGCGCGCGGTGTTGGTGTTCCGGAGCGAGAAGACGGGCAAGGCTCGCGACTTCAACTGGCACAACGTGTTTGGGATTTGGGCGCTGGTGCCGCTGTTTGTCGTGGTCATTGGCGCGGTGCCGATTTCGTATCCCTGGGCGAGCGACCTGGTGTACCGGATGGCCGGCGAGCAGCCGCCTCCTCCCTTGACCAAGGGCAAGGGGGCGAAGGGGAAGGGCTTCGCGAAGAAGAAGCGCGATGGTGGTGGTGGGGAGGAGCGGCGCGGGGAGCACGGACCTGCGGAGGCGGGGGCCGACACTGCTTCGACGGTGGATGTGAACCTGCTGTGGGCGAAGGCGCAGGGGCAGGCGCCGGGTTGGCAGAGTATCTCGGCGCCGCTGGTGGTGGCCGGGGGGCGGCCGGTGAGTTTCACGATCGATACGGGTGATGGTGGGCAGCCGCAGAAGCGGTCGACGTTGGTCTTGCGGCCCGATAGTGGGGAGGTGGTGCGGTGGGAACGCTTCGAGGATGCGACGCCGGGGCGGCAGTGGCGGATGTGGACGCGGTTCGCTCATACCGGTGAGTATTACGGGATGGTGGGGCAGACGATTGCGGGTGTCGCTTCGTTTGCGGGCGTAATGTTGGTTTATACCGGGATTGCGCTGGCGTTGCGGCGGTTTTGGGCTTGGCGGGGACGGCGGAATAGGCGGGCGGTGGAGGTGGTGGAGGCGGTGGGTAGGTAAGAGGCGGAGAGCCCGACGTGGACGTCGGGCCGCCGGCCTGGAGGCCCGCCCTACAAAACTAAAACGAGGGACGCTCGGTAACCGGCGCGTCCCTCTTTCTTTTGCGGGGAGAAGGTAAGGCTTAGGCGCGCCTGCGGCGGGCGTAGGCGGCCATCAGGCCGAGACCAGCAGCCATGAGAGCCGTGGTGCCGGGTTCCGGAACGGCCGTGAACTCCGCCGAGTAGGACGTGCGGATGTTGCCACCCGTGCCCAACGTCTGCAGGATGCCGGCGATCGAGGCCCCGTTCAACTGCGTGGTGTAGCTACCGGTGGCGAAGGTGTCGCCTTCCCCGGGGAACTGAAAAAAGCCAGCCAGCCCGAAGTTTACGGTGACGCCGGTATTCGTGTTGGTCAAGGTGAACGGCGAGCCCGCCACCGCCGCGCAAGGAGTGTTCACACCCTCGGCGCCGGTGCAGACCGGTGCAGTGGACGGATTGATGTAGGTCAGGTCAAAGGTGAGCGAGCCGTAACCAGGCGCTGTAAAGCCGCTGAGAAAGCTATCCAAGAAGATAGGCACGCCAACTGGCTGAGACACGATGTTGAGATCCTTAACGGTGGCCGAGTAATCTCCGGGGGGCGCGGCGGGGTTGAAGATCCCAGAGAAGAAGCCCGTACCCGGAAACACGGTGCTGACACCGCCGCCGGCACCCGTAGGCACCCAGTCGATGTTGGTAGCATCCACTACCACCGAACCGGTGATGTTCATGGTGCCGAAAATTGCGGCATTTGCCGAGGACGCTAAGCATAGCGCCATCGCAAGGCCGCCAAAGTAAAGCTTGCGATAGTTCAAAGTTCCCTCCGTAATATGGCCGAAGCCTGAATCCAACGAGTAGAGACGAAGAGAGAGGGCCGTGCCGACTGCCATCCTTGGCGGCGACAATGCGGCGGCCACTCCTCTCGAGAGACGAGCGAGAACCAACGGTGTTGTCGGGGTGGGACTAAGGTGGTTAACGAGAGAGGTACTACCCACGGCGACTACACGAACGTACTGAAAAAACCACTTATGTCTTAGGTAGTCTAGGGGTAATGCCGTAGCCGTGTCAATCGCCCAAAAGAGAGAGAAATGGGCGTATCAGTACTGCTGGTATTGTGGCTAAGTGTTTGATAAAAAAGGGATAGCTGGGTCGGTGAGGGCTTGCCTTGGGGCTGAAAAATCTACAAGGTTAAGCGGGTAAAAAGTACTAGGTGATTGCTCTCAGGGTACTAGCTACCGGTTTGGTGAGGAGTAGCCGGCACCGCGTAGCGGGCAGGTGCCAGGACGCCGTTTGGGTCCAGAGCGTCCTTCAGGTTACGAAGGGCGGTTTCGTATGCGCTGCCGCAACTCATGGTCGCCATTGACTGCACGCCCAGCCTGTAGGGCAGGTAGCCCCTGCTTTCCAATGTGGCGACGAGATTACCGTAGCAGTTGAGGGCGCGCTGGTCTTCGCCGGGCAGGTCGCGGTCATAGCAGATGGAGATGACGCTGGTGACGGCTCGCTCACTGAGGTAGGTCATGGAGATGGCGGGTTCAAAGCCGGAGGAGAGGAGCAACGCCGCGGCGCACTCGTTCATTTCGCGAACGGCAGCGGCGGTAGCAGGGGCGACGGCGCCGCACCAGAGCAGGCCGCAGGCG
The DNA here is from genome assembly GCA_016789745.1 of Bryobacterales bacterium. GTDB lineage: Bacteria > Acidobacteriota > Terriglobia > Bryobacterales > Bryobacteraceae > CADEFT01. The sequence continues at coordinate 407 of JAEUQF010000208.1, read as the reverse complement.
TCGTGATCGGGATCCGGGGTGGCGGGCGGCGGGGTGCGCTTGCGCCAGTAGACGCTGCGCATGGCGTGTTGGCTGGGGACGCCGCGCATAAGGTTCATGACGGGTTTAGCCAGTTCGATGGCCCGTGAGATGTCCCAACCGGTGAGCCAGCCCCAGGGTTTGGCGAAGCGTCCGGCAAGGTGGAGGAGGCGGTCGTCCAGCACCTGCAGACGTGAGGCTTTGCCTTTGAGGGCGCGCTTCAGCAGGCGGGCGGCCTCATTGACTTGCGCGCGGGTACCGTACAGGCCGCCGGAGCCGTTCCAGACGCCGAAGTTGAGCTCCTGGCGGAGACCGGCCATCGTGGCGGCCGAAAGCGGGGTCTGGCCGTTCATCCGGTCCCAGGGGTACTGGCGAATGGCGGACAGCAC
>JAEUQF010000206.1 GCA_016789745.1 Bryobacterales bacterium | reverse complement strand
CAGGCCCGGGAACGTTGTAAAGCTTGCCATCGGTCATCACGCCATCGCAGTCCATCAGCAGCAGGCGTATGTTGGCGGCCAGAGTTTGGATATCGTGCATTGGAAAACAGGTAGGGTAACAAAAAAGGCGAGGGTTGCACGAACCCTCGCCGAAGTCACCTTTGGAGGAGGAATGATACGGGGAGAAAATCTAGCGGCTGGCGTTCCCCCTGCCCCAGTTCTCTAACAGTGCGTAACCGTGGGCCTGCGCCAGCGTGTTCAGATCCTGCCGGATCTGCGACCACGTCGGCTCGGTGGTCTTGAAACTTGCCTGCGTCATCCAGTCGTTTACTCGCGACGCCACTTCCAGAGCCTTATGCAGGTTCCGGTGTGCCGACGCCATGTTGTTCGAGGAATAATCGCTCCGCAGCTGGTCGAAAGAGTCTTCCAGATCGTCCACCATCTTCACCAACGCATCGCGATCCGCAATGCGCACGGTGCTCGATTGAACCGCCTTCTGGAACTCCTTCTCGAACGCATCGCTGTGCGCTTCGAGAGCACGTGTCACCGACTGGATGTCTTCCCGCTGCGCCGTCAGCCCCTGCGGCATCGGCGTGCTGGCGGAAGTCGAACCGGCCTGCGTTGTCGTGGCCTGCGTGCTGCGCGTCTGCGTCACTGTTTGTGTCGTCGTACCCGTGGTTCCCTTGTTCGGATCTTCCCACGTGTAATAGCGTGTGTACTGCGTCTGCCGGGTCTTCCACTGCGGCTGATTATCCAACTCCTTGTTCATCGCCGCGGCTTCATTCGTGGCCACTTCGCTGTTCTTTGGCCCCCACTGGTAGACCCGCATTTCCTGTTTCCATACAGGCGTCGCTTGCGCGTCCCGCGTCATGAAACTGCGTGCGGTCTCGTCATCCATCGACGGCACCGAACGTCCTGAATTCGCCGCGATCGTATTGGCTTCCGACTTCGGATAGACAAATTCACGGCCGATGGTTTCGCCAGGATAGAACCAGGCCCGCAGGGCAGGTGGCTCATTGCCTCGCGATTCGTAGAACCGCAACTGCGTGTTATCCACCGGTTCCATCGTCTCGTTCGGTATCGCCAAAACTGTGGCGAACAGCTTCGAACGATCGTCATTGAAAAATTGCACGATATACCGGTTCGACTGCGATTCCAGCAGCCGCACCGCGTACTTACCCGGCGGCAGTTGTGCCCCCGGAACCTGAATCGCTTCCTTCACCGTCAGGTACGTGAGCTTGTCCCATGGGCCGGCCTGCGCTTGCGGAATGCACGTTCCCAGTGCCACCACTGCCGCGGCAGCCAGTATTGATTTGAATTGCTTCATCAACTGACCCTCCTGCAATTAGGAGAGCCAGCCGCCACATAACGTTTCTTCCTGGATCTTGCGACCGTGCCGATTTACCCGAACTTACTTTGCCGCCCGCAGATCGTAACACAAAAGACGGGGTCCCGTATTCCGCAACATGTCGCGCGAATGCTGGCTCACATATAGCAGTCCCCGGCTCAAGACTGGCAGTGACCACGTCTCCCGCGCCGCGAACAACCAGGTCCGCGCCAGTTCCTTATGGCCCTGCGGTGTAAGTTCCAGCCATAGCAGGTGACCTAACTCACCCAGACATAGAAAATGTCCATCCACATACAGCAGCGTGCCCCGGAACGTGCCTAACTGCTGCTTTCGCTGCGACCCGTCCTGCGTGGTGAGTACCTCCTCCCATTCCGGTACCCATCGCCACATCACCTTGCCCGTCTTCCGCTCCACGCACACCAGCGACGCATCCGGCTCATTCCGCCCGTCGAACGCATACAGGTAGCCGTCCTTCTCCACCGCCGTGTTGAAATGCGTCCCGATCTCCGGCGACGTCCACGCTACCTCATGCTTGCCGTCCGGCAGCAGATTCAACAGCGACCCGCCCGTCCGGTAACTGGCCGAAACAAACACCTGGTTCCCCGCCACCACCGGCGACGCGGCATTTACCGATTCATAACTCCGGCTCCGCCACGGATACCGAAAATCAATCGCCCCGTTCGCCGGGTCAATCACATACAGCCCGCCGGTCGGCGGATTGCTCTCCCCACCCGCGAACACGAATACCCGCCGCTTTCCATGCACCGTCCCCGGCACCGGACTCGCATAGCTAGGCCCCCACTCGGTCCCCGTCCCCCACAGCATCTTCCCCGATTTCTTATCGAATGCCGCCACCGAGGGTCCGCCCGGCGCGCCAATGTTCAAAATCAGCCGGTCGCCTTCCACCAGCGGCGTCGTCGCCGTGCCGAAAAAGTCCTGCGGCACCTTGAACTCCTTGCCGATGTCCCGCTTCCAATACACCTGTCCGGTGGTCAACTTCAGTGCGTGCAACTTACCTTCGGCCCCGTAAGTGTACACATAGTCGCCATCAATCACCGGGCTCGACCGCGCCCCGTTGTTATACCCATAACGATCCTCAAACTGCGTCCCGTACCGGAAGTCCCAATACTTCGCTCCGGTCTCCGGATGCAGACACTCCACCACCTCCTCACGGCCCTCCCGGTGCAGGTATACCAAGTACTGCCCCTTGATCGCAGGCGAACTGTACCCCGTCCCCTTCTTCATCTCCCACAGCAGCTTGGGCCCGTCCCGCCCCCAGGTCTTCAATATCTTCGTCTCCGGCGAGATTCCGTTATGCGTGGGCCCCAGGAACGATACCCAGTCCTCCGCCACCGCACCTGCCGCCAACGGCTTCGGCTTCCCGTGTACCTTCACGTTGCCATACGGCTTGGCCTCCGGCGGTTTACGGTCCTCCAACTTCGCTACAGCGGGCGGCGCAGGATCCCGAAACGGCTCCGCCGCAAACGCGGCCATCGCGGCGAACAGAACTAGCTTCTTCATGATCTACTTCGCCTTCTGCCGAGCCAGTTCGGCCTTGTAATATTGCTTGCGATCGGCTACGTATCTCCTATAGCCCTCCGGATCCACGAAGGGGTTCTCGTTACCGCCCTTCTTCCAGCGAGCCACCTTCGCGTCCATCCCGTAGTAAGCCCCGTGCGCCCCCAGAAAGATATCGCAGGGCAGCGATTCCAGCACCGCGAACGTCTTCTCGTAATCCGCCGCCATCTCCGGATACGCCTTGTTGTTCACCAGCTCAAATCCCGGGTTCACGTTCGGACTGCCGATAATCACCGCCAGGTGTTTCTTGCCCTTATCCGTCACGTTCATCACCCAGGTGGTGTTGCCCTTCGTGTGACCCGGCGTCGATCGTGCGGTCAACACGGCATCGCCCAGCTTCACCGCATCGCCGTCCCGCAGCACCTTGCTGACCTTCACCGGCTTCCACTTGTCGTTG
>JAEUQF010000170.1 GCA_016789745.1 Bryobacterales bacterium | reverse complement strand
CGAACATTCTCTTTATCGCGGTGGATGACCTGCGGCCCGAACTGGGCTGCTACGGCGCAAAGACCGTTCTGACGCCGAATATCGACCGAATCGCGAAGCAGGGCATCACCTTTCTCCGGGCCTATTGCCAGCAGGCGGTATGCTCGCCGTCGCGCACCAGCTTGCTCACCGGCGCCCGGCCCGATACCACCAAGGTCTGGGACCTGGTGACGCATTTCCGCGACGCGATGCCCGGCGTGGTGACTCTGCCGCAGCATTTCAAGCAAAACGGCTACTTCGTGCAAGGCATTGGAAAGATCTTCCATCCGGGCTATGACGATCCGCCTTCGTGGTCCACGCCGTGGCAGACGCCGAACGCTCCGGTCTATGCCTTGGCGAAGAGCACGGCGGTGCCGGCCGAAGACGGCAGGAAGAAATCGAAGAACGGCGCGGCGTTTGAATCGGCGGATGTGGCCGACGACTATTATAAGGACGGCAAGGTGGCGGCCCTGGCGGTGGAGACGCTGCGCACGCTGGCCGCCAAGCCGGATCCGTTCTTTTTGGCGGTGGGTTTCGCCAAGCCGCACCTGCCATTCGTCGCGCCAAAGAAGTATTGGGATCTGTATGACCCGGCGGAAATCAAACTGGCCGCGAATCCGTATCGCCCCAAGGGTGCGCCCGAGTATGCGCTCACCACCAGCGGCGAACTGCGCAACTACCAGGGCCAGCCGGCCGAAGGTCCGATTCCGGACGGGCTTGCGCGGCAGTTGAAGCACGGCTACTATGCGGCGGCCAGCTACACCGATGCGCAGATCGGCAAACTGCTGGATGAGCTCGATCGCAGCGGGCTGCGCCGGAACACGGTGATCGTACTGTGGGGCGATCATGGCTGGAAGCTGGGCGAGCACGGGGAATGGTGCAAGCACAGCAACGTTGAGAACGATACGAACGCGCCGCTGCTGCTGTCGGTGCCCGGTATGAAGCAGGCGGGCAAGCGCACCAGCGCGCTGGTGGAGTTTGTCGATGTTTACCCCACGCTGTCGGAGTTGGCGGGATTGCGCCCGCCGGCGCACCTGGAGGGGATGAGTTTCCGGCCCGTGCTCGACGATCCGGCGCGGCCCTGGAAGAAGGCGGCGTTCAGCCAGTATCCGCGGCAGCAGAAGGTGATGGGGTACAGCATGCGCACCGATCGCTACCGGCTGACGGTGTGGGTGAACCGCAAGGATCATGCGAAGGTGGAAGCCGTGGAACTCTACGACCACCAGACTGACCCGCAGGAGAACGCCAACATCGCCGGGGAGCCGGGCAACCAGCAACTGCTGGCCAAGCTGATGGTGCAATGGAAGGGCGGCTGGCAGGGGGCGCGCCCGTGACCCGCCGCGAGTTGCTCGCCATGCCCGGCCTGGCGTACGCCCAGGCTGCGCTCCGCAAACCGAATTTCGTTTTCATCCTGGCGGATGACCTGGGGATTGGGGGGCTCAGTTGTTACGGCGCGGACAACTTCAAGACTCCGCATCTGGATGCGCTGGCGGCCGGCGGCATCCGGTTCACCCGCGCCTACACGGCGCCATTGTGCGGACCCTCGCGCGCGCTGTTGATGACGGGCCGTTATGCCTTCCGCACGGGTGCGACCAACCAGGATGCGACCCGTGAGATCAAGCCGTCGGCGGAGACCTTTCTGCCGGAGATCTTGAAGCCGGCCGGCTACCGGAGCGCCTGCGTCGGCAAATGGGGGCAGTTGCCGTTGGGCCCGGCGGCGTTCGGCTTCGACGAGTATCTACACGCTCCCGGCAGCGGCTCCTATTGGAACACCCAGGAGCGGGCCAAGGCGTATCAGGTCAACGGCAAGTCCAAGCCGCTGGCGGACAAAGAGTATCTGCCGGACGTGATGCACGACTTTGCGGTGGACTTCATCGAACGTCATCGAGCGAGCCCGTTCTGCTTGTATTATTCGCTCTCACATGTTCACTCCGACATCCTGCCGACTCCGCTGAGTGCCCCGGGCAGCAAGGATCTGTACGCCGACAACATCCACTACATGGATCGCCTGGTGGGGAAGTTGGTGGCGCAACTGGACCGGCTGCAATTGCGGGAGAACACGCTGATCATCTTCATGGGCGACAACGGCACGGCGGAAGGGTATGCCGAGCAGTCTACGGTGCGTGGGCGGCGGATCTCCGGAGAAAAGGGGTCGATGCTGGAAGGCGGCGCGCTGGTGCCGATGCTGGCGAACTGGCGCGGCGTGACGCCAAAGGGGCGGGTGACGCCGGCGCTGGTGGACTCCACCGACATCGTTCCTACGTTCGCCGAGCTGGCAGGGGCGAAGCTGCCGGACAAGGTGATTGACGGCCAGAGTTTCGTGGGGACCTTGCGCGGGCAGAACAAGCATCCGCGCGAGTGGGTGTTCCTGCAACTGGCGCGGCGGTGGTATGTGCGGGACGCGGCATGGAAGCTGAATCAGGCCGGCGAGCTTTTCGATATGAGCCAGGCGCCGTTTGCCGAGCCATTAGTGAGTGCTGAGAAGATGACGCCGGCGGCCCAGGCGGCTCGGGCGCGGCTGCAGGCGGTGCTGGCGCAGTTAAACCCCGCGGGCGGCATTCTGGATCAGGGGGATGGGACAGGGCGGCACGCGAATCGGAAGAACCGCAAGAAGCAGTAAGAAGAACGCGGGCTTGCCTTCGCAACAGGCTGCGGCGAATTGCGGGCAACCGCCTGCTCACGGGGCTGTGAAAAAACCTCAGGAACCGCGAGGGAGCGGGTTTTCTTCACAAGCCCTCACGCGCGCGGTTCCGCAGCGCGCCGATTTTCGACCATATCTTACGAGGATTAGACAGAAAACCGAAAAGTAAAAAGAATTGGCATGTTAGGATAACGGCCATGCCTGGGTATCGCACGATAGGTGCGGGCGTGAATCTAATTGCGATTGCCGAAGAGGAAGGGTTCTGGGCGGAGACGATCTGGCAGCACGGGGAGAACGCGGAACTCCGCAAACAGCGGCAGTTTTACAACGTGCTGGCGGAGGATGACCGGGTCTATGTTCCGGAGAAACGGCCGAAGGCGGTGGGCTGTGTTACGGACCGGCGGCACGTGTTTCGCAGGAAGGGAATTCCGGCGCTTTTGAAGCTGCGGGTTCTGGTGGAAAACAAGCCGTGTGCCGACCGCAGGTACAGCCTGCTGATCGACGGCGTGGAGTACACCGGGGTGACCGACGGCGAGGGGCGGCTGCAACATCATGTACCGGCCGGGGCGCGCCGTGGGCAACTGCTGTTAGAAGGGTCGGTGACGGTGGATCTGACGTTATCGGCCTTGCAGCCGGTGAGTGGGGTGTTGGGGGTGCAAAACCGGCTGCGCAATCTGGGCTTCTACCGGGGGCCGCGCGACGGGGAGTTAAACAACGAAACACGCGAGGCGATCCGGCGCGTGCAGGCCCATTTCGATCGGAAAGAGACGGGGGCGATGGACGGGAAGCTGCGAGAACTGCTGGAGCAGCTGCATGACCGGTCCAGCGAGCACCTGAAGGAGGACAAGGACTATGGATGAGATTGTCCCCCTGATAGGAAAGCTGCACGGTACCGCAACGGTAAACACGAAGGGCGGGGAGGAAGGGGAAAAGCAGAGCGTCGAGAATGTGGTGAACCTGCTGCCGTCGCATGGACTGCGCATTCATCACATCGACGTGGGGCAGGGGGAAGCGACGCTGATCGAATTCCGGACGAATTCGAAGACGCAATACACGGTGTTGATCGACGGGGGGCGATACACCCGGGGTGGCGGCACGATTGTGCGGTATCTCCGGAAACTGCAGATCACGACGATCAACATCATGATCTGCACGCATCACGATGCGGACCACGTGGAAGGCCTGGTGCGGGTGCTGGAAGACTTCACGCACAGCAAAGAGAACAAGATCACGGTGGAGGCGGTGATTGACCGCAATCCGAACCTGCTGTCGGAGTCGATTCTGGGCGCGGAAGGGTACGAAATTCCGGCGTATAAGGAGGAGGAAGAGGCCAACGGAGAGCGTTTCGGCGAGACGGAGATTCCGAAGGAGGAGGCAGAGAAAGAGGGCGAGGGGGAGGGCAAGACGGAGGTCATCGAGGAGAAGCTCGAGACCAACGTGTTGGGCAAGGTGGAGGAAGAAACGGTGGACGATGACGAGGCGGTGCGCAAGGTGCTGTTGAAGTTCCAGAGCCTGGCCAAGGGGAAGAACACCGTGGCGCTGAAGGCAGGGATGGTGCTGGTGGAATCGGACACGGTGCCGAAGTTCTCGATGACGTGCCTGCACTGCAATGCCGACGGGACCGATTCCAAGCAGGAGAACAATTACAGCATCGCGTTTCTGGTGCAGTTCGGCGAGTTCCGCTATTACACGGGGGGCGACCTGGAATCGCACCACGAGGACAAGTTTGCGTCGAAGCTGACCGGGGGTAAGCACCTGTGTTCGTTCAAGTGCGGCCACCACGGCAGCAAAAACAGCACGTCGGCGGCGTTTCTGACGACGACGCAGGCGTCGCATGCGGTCATCAGCTGCGGGCGCCACAGTTACTATCATCCGGACTCGGAGTTGGTGGGGCGGTTATGCGCGGCGGAGAAGCTGCAGTGGTTCGACCTGACCAACTGTTACTACAACCGGCCTGGGGTGAATCCGGCGTACCTGACAACGGAGATCGTTCTGCTGAAGAAAATGGTGGGGGAGTTGAGCGGGTATGTGGTGACGGCAGCGGATAAGGTGCAGGAGTGGCTGGAGATGGTGCAGGCTCGTGAGGATTTCGTGAAGGCGAAGTTCTACACCCCCGCCGAGGCGGCTGTTCTCGACTTGCAGGTCAAGGTGCTTCAGGTGCAAACGGATCTGGACGGGGCGAGCATCCTGGTCCTGGCCCTGGTGGATGAGAACGATGGCGGCTGCGACGCTGCTTTCGATGAAGTGGAGAAGGTGAAGAACGCCGCGGCGAAGTGCAACACACTGGTAGGGGCGAGCGCGAAGCTGTCGACGAGCATGCCCGGCATACAGCCCGGTCTGATGGAAGTGGACGAGTGGAATCGGGCATTCGAGCAGATGAAGGCGACGGTACGGCGGTTCAACTCCGTTGCCAAGGCATGCTGGCAGGTGATTGAACGCTTCAAGGCGGTGAAAGCGGCGCCAAACGCCGTGAAGGGGTATGTGGGCGGGGCGGTGGGCTATTTGGGAACAGTTGTTTTGGACATATCGAGCTTTCAGGCGGAGTTGGAGGATCACCAGTTTTCTGTGGGCATGTATCAAGGCGGGTGGCAATGGAGGATCGTGCGCTGCCTGACGACGGAAGAGAACAAGCCGTGGCCGATTTTCGTACCCACCGACGATCTGTCTGGTGCGGTTTCCATCAAGCAACTGAAGGATACGAATCCGGGGAGTCCGGTGCATGCGTGGTGGGAGACCACGAACGCAATGGATCCGATTCTGGATTTTTCGGTGGCGACGGGGGCTTCCGGGGCGAGTAAGCAGAAGAAGGAGGAGGAGCCGCCTTCGGAACTGGAGTTGATCGAGTTCCAAAAGCAGCAAGCGTTCCAACTGGAAGCCGAGCAGCGGCGTAACCAGCAGAAGCGCAACCGGGATCAGATCAGCGCTGTAAGGTGTGCCGTGTGCGATGACGATAGCATGCGCGGCCTGGTGACGTTCAACTGCTACAACATGGATTGCCAGACCGCGTTTGGCGTACACCGGCGGTGCTTCAAGTCACCCATTCTGGCGAACTTCCGATGCGGCAACTGCGGGCATGTGCACAACAAGTTGGATCTTTAGACGACAGAGAAAGGAGTGAGATGCTGACGATCCGGCACGAACAATTGGAGGCGCTGGGAGAGGCGCGGCGGCAGGCGTTCGTGCGGCGCCTGCACGGTTTTGTCCGGGAGTGGAAGGCGGACGTTCCGGAAGCAGAGGTGGAGATGGGCGTAAGAAAAGCGACGGAATTCGGGTTCACGCGTGAGACGGATGTGGCAAGCTTTGTGGAGATCGTCTGCCTGGATCTGGACGGATTCGGGCAACCGCTGCCACGGCAGGCTCTGGCCTATCTGACAGCCCATGGCGCAGATCCGGAACAGAAGTTGGAGCGTCTGGCGCGATGGGCGGCCACGCGATGAGCGGGCTGTTCGGCGAGGCGCCTGTTGGGCAGGTGGTGCAGACGTGCACGCCCGCACCGGAGACGCCCGATAAGAAAAAGCCAGTGCACTGGGTTGAGATCCAGTTGCTGGGGGAGGATGACAAGCCGATCCGGTGGGAGCGGTATACGGTGGTGCTGCCGGATGGGACCAAGGTGGAAGGGTATCTGGACGAGGAAGGCCTGGCGCGGGTTGACGGGATCGAGACGCCGGGGGAGTGCCAGGTAAGCTTTCCGGACCTGGATCAGGACGCCTGGGAGCGGCTGGTCCGGTAGAGTCTGCGAATTTCTCCACGCATTCTCGCCTTACTTGACGGGTGGCTGCTGCAATGAGCGCCCGAAAAGGAAGGAGCTTGTCGATGACGATGGGAACTGTGGGGATCAGCCCGACGAAGATCGCGAACGCGGTGGCGGCCGGGTCGGTGGCGGAGGCCGAAGCGAAAGTACGAAAGGCCGAGGAGGCGATGCGGAAGGCGTCGAAGGAGTGGGATGCCTTCGGAGCCGGGAGCGTGGTGAAAGCCGTGAATAGCGGACGGACGCTGTCGGCGGCGGAGATGACGGAACTGGTGGTGGGGATCTACCGGTTGGTGCGCGGGACGGCTTCGGTATTGGCTGCCGAGCAGGCGGCGTTGGGGGCTGTGGTGCAGGCGTTGCAGGTGTTGAACCGGGTGAAATAGAAGGGTGTGGGAATAAGAAAGCGCGTGCCGCGGAGGCTGGGCAAAAGAAAAACTTCCGAAATCTTCTTTCAGGTTTAGTAACTCCGGCTTAAGGAATTCTGGACATGCCCTTTAGGAGGGGCAATGCAAATGGGACAGAATTCCGGTGTAATCCGGCGGACGATGGCGTGCGCCGTGATGATGGTTTCAATCGCGAGCCTGCAGGCGGCTCCCTATGTATTGACAGCGGTCATCCAAACGAACACCGCCCTACCGGGGGGAGCAGTGCCGGCGACGGTGGGAACGGCTGGTCTGAGTAACTCCGGGCGGGTGGTGGCGGTGGGACAGAGCGCAACCGGTAGCGCGGTCTTCACGCAGTTTGGGCAAGTGGTGGGGAGAGGGGCGGTCATCGACGGATTGGAGGTGGACAACTTCTTCTCCGCCAACATCAACAACCTGGATCAGGTGGCTTTCGTGGGACAGCAGGGGACGACGTGGCGCGTTCTGACGCCGGACGGGACACTGGTCCCAGCCGGGCAGGCCGTCGGAAGCAGTAGCGTCTCCTACTACATCGACTTGCCGGTGGCGTGGAGTGATGGCGGGAAGGCCTCGGCGTATGCGGTTCTGGCGAACGCGACAGCGGCGCTGGTGTCGAGCGACGGAACGGCCATCAAGAACGGGGATATCGTTGGCGGGGTAGCCATGACGGCGATCGGCCAGGGTAGCCTGTCCCCGAACGGACAACTGGCCTTTATTGGGGGCTTTGGCGGGTCAAACGGGATCTTCCGGGATGGCAGCCTTGTCGCTGGCCCTGGGTATACGGTGGGTGGGCGAACGATCACCAACTACGACTTCCGTCCGGCGGTAAACGACGCGGGAACGGTGGCGTTCACCGGGCTGTTTGCCGGTGGGGTCGGCGTCTACACGCAGAGCCGGATCGTGGCGGAGACCGGATCCACGGTTGACGGGATTCCGTTGCTGGCAGCCGGCGCCTACTGGGTGGATATCAACTCGCACGGGCAGGTGGCGTACCGCGGAGACTACGCGGGTGGCGGAGCGATCTTCGTGGATGACGTGCTGGTTGCCGACCGGGGCTTTTTTGTGGATGGCATCGAGATCTATGACATCCCGGAGGCGCCGTTCTTGAATGACGCGGGCCAGGTGGCGTTCACGGCCATCCTGATGGATGGCAACACGGCGGTGGTGCTGGCCACCCCGTCGGCGGCGGTCCCGGAACCGCAGTCGGGCGTTCTGGCGTTGATCGGGTTGGCATTCGTGGCCGCGGGCAAGTTCCGCCGCGGCCGGTGAAAGCGTTCCCACACCGCCATTGGAAACAAGTCAGGAGAACAGGTCTCTCCGCGCAAATCCAACGCGGCCAGGGACCTGTTCTTTTTTTATATTTTTCCAAAAATTCAGAAAACCACGCAAATTCATTTGCATTCCCCGCATTCTTTCATGACTAACCATGATCATATTGAGGTCACGGAAGGGAACTTGCCTGTTCGATGCCGGTGAGCGCATCGTGCGCCGGGACGATGGGGCCGTGCGTCAACTCAGCCCGAAGGCGGCGTTGGTTTTCCAGTACCTAATTGATAACTCCGGGCGGCTGGTGTCGCAGTCGGAGCTGATCGAGGGGTTTTGGACAGAGGACCGGAATAACGAGTCGGCGGATAAGACGGTACATGAGATTCGCAAAGCGCTGGGGGATCAGCATCCCTGGGCGTACGTGGGCAACCGGTATGGGCGGGGATTCCATCTGCTGGCGGACCTATCGCGGGAACTGGAGCAGCAACTGAACCCGCACGGGGCGTGCCAGAGAAGCGAGACAGTTCTCGAGACGGGCGGATCGAAGATCCGCGTGTACGCCTTCGACGAGGCGAACGGTCTGCTGGCGACCGGTGGGCCGGGCGACTCCGCCGTGAGCCTCTGGGACCCGGATCACGGGAACTATCGGGGCCGGCTGGAGGGGCACGCGAGTAGTATTGGCGCGCTGCTTTGCGATGGAGAGACCGGCATGGTGGTTTCCGGCGCCGGGGACGGACAAGTGCGGATCTGGGACGTTGCGGCCCGGCAGTGCCGCCGCGTGTTGACCGGCCATGTGAGTGCGGTGGAGTCTCTGGCACGAAGCCGCAGCGGGGCGAGGATTGCGTCGGGAGCCAGCGATGGCGGCATTCACATCTGGAGCAGCGATGGGGAATGCGTACGGGTGCTCAGAGGCCACAGCGAGCCCATCCGGCACCTGGCCTGGAGCCAGGATGAGACGAAGATCCTGGCCTGTTCCGGAGACGACGCCATCCAACTGTGGCACGTGGGGACGGGAGCAGTATTGCGGGTGTTCCGAGGACATACTGATGCGGTCCGCTCAGTAGCATGGAGCGCCGATGGACGAAGCATGCTCTCGGCGGGCGACGACCGGACGGTGCGGCTCTGGGATGTCGACCGTGGGAAGTGTATTGGTGTGATGGAGGGCCATGGTGGTCCGGTGGTGACGGTGGCTTGGACCGATCACGAGTGCTATGCGCTTTCGGCATCCGGCGACCGGACGGTGTGTCTCTGGAACGTTGCGACCGGGCGGCGCATACGGGAGTTGGCGGGCCACACGGGGAAGGTAAGCGCCCTGTGTTGGCAGGGCCGGGCTCGGGCGATCTCGGGAGATGAACGGGGATGCGTTTACCAGTGGGACCTGTCGGCGATTCTGTATGGTGGGGGGCGGGCGCGGCGGGTGGCCACGGGGTGGGCTCATACACCACTGTAGCGTCCCCGCACCAGGAACACGGCCACCTGTCCTTGGGTGACAGTTGGATAGAGCTGAAGGGGGTGCGCGGCCGACGCGTCGGCGGAGATGACGGACTGGTGGTGGGGATCTACCGGTTGGTGCGCGGGACGGCTTCGGTATTGGCTGCCGAGCAGGCGGCGTTGGGGGCTGTGGTGCAGGCGTTGCAGGTGATCAACCGGGTGAAGTAATGCGCGGTGGTGTGCAGAAATCGACGCACGCCGGCCGCGGCACCTGTTCAGCTCCCGCGGCGCATTTTACGATAAATCTCTGGATGAACTCCGAACATCGAATCGCTTCTCTCCCGACTGGAATTGCATTGGCCTATCAGCTCCTTGGGGACCCAGGCGGGCCGCCGCTGCTATTGATCATGGGGCTGGGTGCGCAGTATATCAACTGGCCCGACGACTTCTGCGCGGCGCTGACGGCGCGGGGGCTTCACGTGATGCGTTTCGATAACCGCGATGCAGGGCACTCTACGCGTGTGACCGATGCGCCGGCTCCGGATCTGCGAGCGGCGATGGCCGGAGATCTCTCGTCGGCTTCCTACACCTTGTCGGATATGGCGGAAGATGCCGTGGGTCTGTTGGATGCGCTCGGGCTGGAGAGTGCGCACATTTGTGGGGCATCGATGGGCGGGCAGATCGCCCAGACGATGGCGATCGAGCATCCGGAGCGGATGCGGTCGCTGATTTCGATCATGTCGACGACGGGCAACCCGGCGGTGGGCCAGCCTGCGCCGGAGGTCCTGCGCGAGGTGTTCGGCGGTGCGCCTGCGACGACTCGCGAGGAAGTGATTGCGCAGCGACTGCGGGTGATGCGGGCGGTGGGGTCTCCGGGATATCCGGTGGACGAGGCCGAAGTTGCGGCTATTGCTGGAGCGGCCTACGACCGGTGTTATGATCCACTGGCGATGGGGCGGCAAGGGCTTGCCACGATTGCCTCGGGTGACCGGACCGAGCGGTTGCGGAAGGTGAGGATGCCGGCACTGGTGATCCATGGGGCGGCGGATCGCATGGCCGATCCGAGTGGGGGGCGTGCGACGGCGGAGGCCATACCGGGGGCGGAACTGCTGCTGATCGAAGGCATGGGACACAACCTGCCGCATGGCTTGCGGCCGCGGATTGCCGGCCAGATTGCTGATTTTGTGTGGCGGGTTGAGCGCGCGGCAGTGTCGAAAGTTTCTCGCCAAGCTCCCCAAGTTCGCCAAGTCGACCTCTAATCAACAAGGCGAAGTGCCGCGGGTGTCTTCATGATTATGGGCGGCCCGGAGCGGCTGGTGCACTCCGTTACGGGCTGCAGCAGGCGATTCTGGATTGCGCAATCGAAGGCAGTGAAGAAGAAATGGCCGAAGTCCTCACCGAGGACCTGCAGGCCAAGCCGCTGTCAGGGCCGCAGGTGAGGCAGTACTTCCAGGCGCCGCCGCACCAGTGGCAGCAGTTGCAGGCGATGCAGGGGCAGGTAAGCCAGGGGCGCTATATGACGTTGCCGCCGGTGAACCGCAGCGAGTACATGACGCTGCCGCCGCCGAAGATTACCGTTGAGTATGTGACGCAGCCGCCTTTGCGAGGGCCGAACGGGAAGTAAGGCTGGGGGGATGCGGCTCAGCGACCGCGCCAGACTTCCCGCAGGCGTGCGGCGAACTCATCCGGTTTCTCAACATCGAGGAGCACAGGGGTATCGCTTTCCCGCGCGGGCGGCAATAAGACCAGCCGCTGCGTTCCCGTTGTGAACAGGTTGATGGTGCGCCCGTTCGCCGTGCGGAAGGTGCCGGCCCGGTAGTAGGGATTGCCGAATCCGCCGGTCCGCGTTACGGGCTTCCAGGCGGGCTCGGCCGCCAGATCGACCACGCGCACGTTTTTGACATCGACCGTTGCGGCTGGCACGGTCATGCCGTAGAAGCGGGAGTGAATGACGACATCTGCGTTCAGCTCCAGCGGCGGAGGGCCGGGGGAGTAGAGCATGGCCGCGACCACTAAGGCGACGGAGAGGACTCCCACGGCGAGTCCCAGTGCGCCAGAGCTGCCGAGCCGACCTTCGAATGCCATGCTTCCGGTTAGTGTGCCGGAAGTGGTCCGCCCTGTCTGGCGCGCTACTCCGCGATGAGCCCCCGTACTAAGAACACCGCCATCTGGCCGCGTGTGACGGGGGCGTCGGGGCAATAGGTTGTCGCCGTGCAGCCGGACGTAATCCCGCGGTTGCGCATTAGTTGGATGAAGCTGAAGAACGGGTGGGAACTGGGCACATCGGTGAAGAAGCCCGTCGTGGGGAAGGGGAACGCGCCGCCGGGGGCCACGCCCAACGCCCCGCGGATGAGGAAGGCGGCCATCTGGCCTCGGGTGACCGAATCGTTGGGGCAATAGGTGGTGGCCGTGCAGCCGGCGGTGATGTTCAGTTCCCGCAGTTTCTGGATGTAGCGGAAGAAGGGGTGATCGGCCGGTACATCGGTGAAAAAGGGCGTCGCGGGGAAGTTGAAGGTCTCCGTGCCCAGAATCGTGCGGACCAGGAAGACCGCCATCTGGCCGCGGTTGATGGCGGCACCGGGGCAGTACGTCGTGGCGGTGCAGCCGAGCGTGATGGCGCGGTTGCGGATCAGGCCGATGTAGGGGAAGAAACTGTCGGAGGTGGGGACATCGGTGAAGGGTTGGGATTCGAGGAAGGCACGCTGGAGGATCTGGGCGCGAGTACCGCCGATGTTGAGGACGGCGGCGCGCGGGCTGCCCGAGCCGTTGGACGAGGCGGACATGGAGAGGAAGCCGCGCGGGCCGGTCCAGGTGTTGTTGGAGAAGACCCAGGAGGAGGTGATGAAGGTGGACCAGGGGCAGTTATTGCCGGTCTGGACGGCGTACTCGGCGGAGGCAAAGTCACCGCTGAAGGAGAAGGACGATGGGTTGATCGTATAGGTGCAGCCGCCGGCGATGGTGGGGTATTGGGTGACAGCGACGGGGAGCCCGGCGATGATGACGGAGCCGGTGCGGTAGGCGTTGGTGGGGTTGGCGGCAACGGTGATGAGCAGGGCGCCGCCGCCGGTGCGCTGGGCATTGGAGACGGTGAGCCAGGCGTCGGAAGTAGCCGCCGACCAGGTGCAGGCAGGCGACGAGGGGCGCAGGAAGACGCCAAGGGCTTCCCCGCCCGAGGCGGCCGTAAGGATCGACCGGGAGAGCGTGAACGAACACGCTTCGGCGGGCGGGGCGACGGTGCCATTGAACAGCACCTTCATGCTTCCGCCGCTCTGCAGCGCCAGGACATCGAGTTTGCCATCGGCGTTGACGTCGGCGGTTTGCAGCGAGGTAGCTTCGCCGAGCGGCAGCAGCACTTCGGTTCCGAAGGTGCCGTTGCCGTTGTTGACGTAGATGCCAATGTCGGTTTCGCCGCAGCAATGGCCGGTGAGGATATCGGGGCGGCCGTCGCCGGTAAAGTCGGAGATGGCGTGGCCGTTTGGGCCGAAGTCGGTGGCCAGGTAGACGGGAGCCTGGAAGGCGCCATTGCCGGAGTTGTAGAGGATGGCGACGCGGGAGACACCGAGTTGGCTGGGCTGGTTGGTGGAGACGACCAGGTCGGGGCGGTTGTCGGCGTTGAGGTCAGCGACGGTGGTGTGGTCGGGGTTGGAGTCGTTGAGGTAGACGGCGGGCGGGGCGAAGGTGCCGTTACCGGCGCCGAAGGCTACGGCGACGCCGCCCGGGGTGGCAGGGGTGGAGAACTCGTAGCCGGTGCAGGTGGCGATCAGGTCGAGTTTGCCATCGGCATTGACGTCGGCCAGCAGGACTTGCGTGGGGTTGGCACAGGTGGCTAGGGTGGTGGGGTTCTGCAGCCCGCCGTCGCCGGTGCCGCGGAAGATAAGGACGTTGGTGGGGAAAGGCGCGAAGCTCTTGGTTTGCGAGGCGACGAGGTCGAGTTGGTTGTCGCCGTTAAGGTCGCCGGCGGCGAGGGTGTTTACGTCGAGGTCAGTGGGGCTGGCGATGCGGGTGGCCGATTGGGTGAAGCTTCCGTTGCCATTGCTGAGCAGGATGGAGAAGGCTCCGTTGTAGACGGCGGCATCCACGCGCCCGTCGTTGTTGAAGTCTCCGGGGGTGGAGGAGAGGAGGCGGGTGGCGAAGTTCTGGTGGGTGAGTACGGGGGCGGCGATCGGCTCCTGGAAGCCGGAGCCCGTGCCGGCATGGAAGGCGAGGCCGTTATTGGAACTGGAGAGCATGTCGGGACGGCCGTCGCCATTGAAGTCGGCGATGGAGGGATTGGCGCTGACGGGGAACAGGGGGGCGCCAAAGAAGGCGCCGGAGCCATCGGCGCGGTTGATGAGGACGCGGACGGAGGAACCGCGGGCGGGGGGCGTGAGGGCGTCGGGATGGCCGCCGCCGAGGACGATATCGGGCCAGGTGTCACCATCGAAGTCGGTGACGAAGAGGTAGGGTTCCGAGACGCCGGAGGAGAGCCCCAGCGAGTAGCGGCGTGGACCAGAGAAGAGCCCGGCGCCCGAGTTGAGATAGATGGCGACGGAGCGGTCGACGACCTCCGAGCCCACGATGTCGATGCGGCCGTCTTTGTTGAAGTCGCCGGCGGCAATGTAGAAGGGAC
Source organism: Bryobacterales bacterium (assembly GCA_016789745.1). Lineage (GTDB taxonomy): Bacteria > Acidobacteriota > Terriglobia > Bryobacterales > Bryobacteraceae > CADEFT01. The sequence continues at coordinate 6,109 of JAEUQF010000170.1, read as the reverse complement.
TGGTGGTAAGGGGCGTCAGGAGAGGTGCACGGAAGGTGCCGTTGCCGGTGCCGGGGTAGACGGTGATGGAACTGCCGGCGGTGATGAGGTCGGGGATGCCGTCGCCGGTGGCATCGGCAGCGATGAGGTCGAGACCGAAACCGGGCGAGAGGAACGTGCTGGGGGTGCCGAAGGTGCCGTTGCCGTTGTTGAGGTAGAGGGCGACGTAGCGGTCGCCGGAGGAGCCCAAGCGAGTATCGAGGATGGCGAGGTCGGGGCGGTTGTCGGAGTTGAAGTCGGCGGTGGTGATGGCGGTGGGGGTATTGTTGGTGGCGTAGGTGGTGGGGGTGGGGAGCGTTGTGGTGCCGTTGTTGAGGAAGACGGAGATGGAGCCGGTGCCGTTGAAGGGGCCGCGGTTGAGGATGGCGAGGTCACGGCGGCCGTCGCCATTGAAGTCGGCGGTGACCATGCGTTCGGGGCTGGAGCCGGAGGCGGCGGTGCCGTTGGTGCGGAGGCTGCCGTTGGTGTTGGCGATGGCGTAGCTGACGCCGTTGGCGAGCGTGCTGAGGTAATCGACGACAAAGCCGGAGAGCGACGTCGAGTCGCCGAGGTAATCTACGGCGAGCGGGTTGCGCCCACCGGTGCCGGGGAGGGTGTCGAGGAAGTTGGGACGCCCTGGGATACCGGCATGCGGGCGGCCGGCCAGCGGCGAGCAGTTGTAGAGGTTGTTCTGGAAGTTGGGGGTGATGGATTGGAAGGAGTAGCCGGGCGGGCGTCCTAAGCCGCGGAAGCCGCTGTAGGTGCCGTCCGGCTGGCGGATGAGGGCCGTGCCGCCGGGCGTGCTGGTACCGGAGCCGAGGCTGAGCTGGTTGATATTCAGGAAGGAGACCGGGGGGCAGGTTTGCGCGCGGAGCAGGGGAGAGAGGCTGAGGAACAGGAAGAAGGCGAACCGTGCGAAAAGTGCCACAGAGAGAGTGTATCGTGTGCACGAAAGTATCACGGGGCAGATTTGAGTCTGAAAATTCTCTATCACCGGGCGGAAAAAACAGGAGCGAGACTAGGGGGCTGGCCTAAGCGAAAATCGCGTCCAGACAAGGCTTGGGAGGCCGATTAGGGTGGCATGCGTTCTTTCCTTCTCGTGGTTCTGTTGTTTGTGTCTCCTGCGTATCGATTATTCGCGCAGGATGCCGGTGCAGAGGCCTCCGCCGCGACGCGGCGATCCTATCCTTGCAGTCTGGCCGAGGGCTCCTGTACGAACGATTTTGAGTTGGATCTGCTGGCGGCGGACCGCCGTGGGACGAGCCGGCAATGGAAGATCTGGGTGGACACGACGGTGTTCTATGACGCGCAGGAGCGGCTGCTGTGGCCGGGGATCTTGGAATGGAGTGTGCAGATCTGGAACGGGCGGGCGTGGGAGCCGGAATCGAAGTTCATCAGTGCGCCCTGGGGGCGTGAGAATACGACGGCGGTGCTGGTGTCGAAGCCGACGCGGGTAAGGGTGAAGGTGAAGCTGGCGCTAGGGTTCCGGCCGCCGTCGATGGACGTGCCGGTGAATGCGCTGACGGTGGTGGATCCGGAGTCGTAGGGGTTTAATCCAGTAAGAGGCTGGTGGAGTAGAGGGCTGCGGGCACGTAGACGCCGCGGTCGAGTTTTGCCGCGGGGATGGGCGTGGTTTCGGCGGGGAGCGTTGCGAAGGACAGGGAACTGTTGGCGGCAGGCAGGGCGGCCAGCGCGCGCGGCGGGATGGTCAGGGTGCGGGCGCTGCTATCGGCAAGGCAGACAACAAAGCCATAGATCTGGAGTTTCGCGTCGCGAACCGTGAGCGCCGCCAGCACGGGATGCGGCGCGGTCTTGGCGGCCGGTTCCCACTGTAGCGTGAGGGGTTGGGCACGGCTGTGCCGGCTATTAGCGTCCGGCAGGCGGACGGAGGCAAGGCGCTGCGGGGCGGCGGCTTTGAGCGAGAAGGGACCGAGGTCGGCGGAGCCTTGGGAGGCGAGGCGCAGGTCGCCGGGGGGGAGCGGCGGGGGCAGTTTGCGCTGGTAGACGGGGCCGTCGGCGGCGGGTATGCGCAGCGTTTGGGCGCCGGCAAAGAAGTTGAGGTGCGGGCCTGCGTTGAGGATACGGGGCTGGCCTCGGAGCAACAGGCTGGGGAGGCTGGCGCTGAGCGGGGTATCCTCGTCGGCGGGGATGGTGGCGGCCAGGCAATGACCCGGCGGGGGCAAGCGGAGCAGCGGGCCAGCCTGACGTAGGTCGGAAAGTTGGAAGAAGCCAGCCCAGATGTCGGTGGCGCCGGTGGCGACTGTATCGGTACGGATGACGACGCCGGAGGTGCGTCCGGGTTCGGCGGAGGGTGTGATGGGATGGCGGCTGTCGCAGGGGGCGATGGGGACGGTAATGGTATTGGTGGGGAGGGTGCCCGTGTCGAGTTGGATAGGGACGTGGCAGCCGGTGGGGGCATTCGGTGGGATGGGAATGGCGAGTTCGACGAGACCGGGTGCGATGGTGCGGCGGATGGTGGTGGGGACGGAGAGATTGCCGACGAAGGCGCGCGGAGGCCGGGCGCCCAGGCCGGTGACCTGGACGAGGAGGGAAGCCCCGCGCTGCTGCGCGGAGAGAGGGAAGATGCCGGGGGCGGAGGGTGCCAGCGCGAGGGGATACGCGGGGGAGCTTTCCTGGCCCGTGTGGACCTGGAGGATGGCAGGGCCGGGCGGCGCGTTCATGGGGAGAATGGCTTCCAGCATTTCGGGGGTACCGGTGAGGAGGGTTAAGGGGAAGGCACGAGTGCCGGCTTTCAGCGTGACGCGGGTTTGCAGGCCGGGCGCCGACAGGCGGATGCCGGTGAGGGTAATTCGGGAGCCCGGCGCGAGGCGTGCGGCGGGCAGGGAGGTGGGGATCTGCGTGGCGGCGTGACGGATGCCGTTGGCTGCGAGTTCGGGCGGGGCGGCGGGGAGCAGGGCGGGTAGTAATACCAGCCAGGCGGCGGGGGCGGGATGCATTTTCTCCATGATATCGGCGCGAGGGCAGTACACAAGAAGAGTAGACTGTCGAGTACGGTATGCGGCCCTATGATGCTACTCATTTGTCGATCATCGGCGTGACGATTGCGCTGGCGGTGTTGCTGGCACGGTTGTGCCGGTCGGGCTGGATTCCCACCAAGCCGGTGCGCTACACGCTGGCGGCGATCCTGGTGTTGGAGGAAGTGACTCGCTACGCGTATTTCCCGATGCAGTTTCCGAACCAGTTGCCGATCCACCTGTGCACGTTGACGTTGTGGATGGTGGTGTATGGGTGTTTGACGCTGTCGCCGGTACCGGTGGAGTTCGCCTATTACACGGGGATGATTGGGGCGGGGATGGCGCTGTTGACGCCGGATATCCCGAAGCAGGTGCAGCAGGCGTGGCCGTCGTACCCGGGCGTGCGGTACTTCGTGGAGCATGCGGGGATTGTGCTGGCGGTGGCGGTGCTGGTGTTTGGGAAGCTGGTGCCGCTGCGGAAGGCGAGTATCTGGCGAACGTACGGGATGTTGTGGGTCTGCACGCTGGTGTTGGGCTGGTTCAACTGGCAGTTCGGGACGAATTACATGTTCCTGTGCCGGAAGCCGAAGAATCCGTCGTTACTGGATGTGATGGGGCCGTGGCCGTTCTACATATTGGTGGCGGCGCTGATTTGCCCTTTGTTCCTGTACGGGCTGTGGTGGCCGGCGCGGATGAAGGAGGAGATGAGGGTGGAGGCGGCGGAAGTGAGTGGGGCGCAGGAGATGGCGTAAGAAGAGCAGTCAGCGGTCAGCTTTTGCGTGCGCTAGTCTGACGCTTTGGTTGTATGCGGCTCTCCACACCCCTCTCGCTATTTCTATGTGCCGCGGGTGCGGCGGCTCAGGTCACCGTCCTGGAACCGGCCACCCGGGCGGTGCTGGTGAATGGGCGGACCGTGGTGTCGCTGGCGCTCCAGCAGAGCGGCTCGCAGCCGGTGGACGTCCGCATCGCCCTGCAATGGTTGAACCCGGATGGGCAGCCAGTGGCGAAGGAACAGCGGGATGCCACGCTGCCTCCTGGTGAAACCACGCTGTCGATTCGACTGGGCCTGTGTGAGACCTGCGATCCGCTGTTGCTGCGGCTCTCCTATTCGGTGCAACCCGGCAGCCGCAACTTCAACGCTTTCCCACCCGTGTCGGGCATGCTGAGTTTGCCGAACATCGCCGGCCATGCCTTCGTGCTGCGGGTGCTGACGGCCGGTGACCCGGTGCCGAGTGAGCCATTCGACGTTCGTGTGTTTGCGGCACATCCGGTGACCGGAGCGCCGGTGGCGGGTGTGTCGGTGACGGCCGATCCGGCGACGGCGACGACGAACAAAGACGGCCTGGCGCTATTGCGGGTCACTCGCGAACCGGATGACGAGGGCCCCATCGAAGTGGAAGCGCAGTTGGGCGACTTTCAGGCCGACGCAGCCTCCACGCCTCTCTCCAATCGCAAAGAGCAACTGCTGGCCTATACCGACAAACCCATCTACCAACCGGGGCAGACTATGCATGTGCGGCTGCTGGCGCTGGCACAGAACGGCCGGGCGAAGGAAGACGCGGAGATAGACCTGGGCATTGGAGACGAAGCCGGCGAGTTCCAGTTCCGCACGAAGCTCCGTACCTCGCGTTACGGCATCGCTTCCGCCGATTGGGAGATTCCCACCACCGCGGACTCCGGGCGCTATACCGTTCGTGTGAAAACAAATGACGGCGATTTTGTCTCTCTCCGGGATGTGCAGATTCGCCGGTATGAACTGCCGTCGTTTCGCGTGGCGGTGCAGCCCGACCGGCCGTTCTACCTCATCGGAGAAGCGGCGCGAATCTCCATCCAGGGTGACTATCTGTTCGGAAAGCCGGTGAGTGAGGGCAGGGTTCGCCTGGTTGCCGCCGACGACGAGGACAAAGTGATCGCAGAGGGCGCGGTGAGCCGTGAGGGGCGTTTTCAGGCGATGCTGCCGGCCGCCCCGCCCTTCGATTCGAACACAAAGTTCGAAGACCGGCATTACCTCGCGTTCCTGACCGATGGGACCACTAACCGCACCGAACAGCGGAAGTTCGTGATCCGCGTTTCCCGGGATCCGGTCCACGTGTATGTGGCTCGCCAGGAGAGCCACGTGTCGGGACGGCGGCTTTATGTGACGACGTACTCTCCCGATGGATTGCCGCTTGGCGGCGCCGCCGTGGAAGTAACCGTGGGCGCGCAGGTGATCGGCCGCGGGCGGACCAACCGCTTCGGACTGGTGCGCCTGGACCTGCCGGCCGCCCGCGCGCCGCAGCATCCAGAGATGCAGCTAACGGCAACCACCGGGGATAGCAAGCGAGCGCGGGTGGACGTGCCGTTCTACGACAGCTACACCGAGCCGGTGACGCTATCGCTCGACAGCGACAAGACCCTGTACCGCGAGGGCCAGCCGGTGCGGTGCACTCTGGACTCCGCCGGGCCGCAGACCGTGTTCCTGCTGGCGCTGAACCAGCAAAACCAAGTGGTATTCACCCGGAGCTTGCGCGTGGATCAGGGCCGGACGGTGGTGGCGATTCCGTATGACCGGCGATTCGGGCGTGCCGTGTCCATCGGTGTGGCGGCCAGCGGAGGGCCGGAGCGTCTGCCGGTGCGCCGCGTGTACTATCCCGGCCAATCGGAGTTCGTGATCCAGGCCAAGCCGCTGCAGCGCAGCTTCCGTCCCGGCGAGACGGCTGTGCTGGAGCTGCAGACATCGTCCCCCGCGGCACTGGGCATCGCAATTGTCGACCAGAGCGTGCGGGAGCGGGCCGCTACCGACACGGCGTTCGGCGCCCCGTTGTGGCAGGAACAGACCGATCCGCCATCGCTGAGTCTGGGCGGCATCTCGGAGGCGAGCCTGCCGCATCTGGATCCGGCAAAGGTGGAGGACGCGGATCTGCAACTAGTGGCGGAACTGTTGGCGGGCGATTCCGGTGCTCTGTTCTTTAGTGGCCGCGATGAAAGCGAAGACCTGCGCCGGGCGTTTCAGAGAGAAGCCATTAAGAGCCTCGCGCCAGTGAAAAGGGCACTGGACCTGCACTATCTGGACACGTTGGAGCATCCCGCCGATGAATCCGCGCTGCAGCGGATTGCGGGCCATGTGCTGGCGCGTG
>JAEUQF010000166.1 GCA_016789745.1 Bryobacterales bacterium | reverse complement strand
TATCGCCCACCTGCAAGCCCGGCACGTTCGTCACGTCGATCGTCGTCAGGTCCATCGATACCGCACCGACAATCGGCACATACCGCCCACCCGCGATCAGCCGCCCCTTGTTCGACAACCGGTGCGGCAATCCATCGGCATACCCGATGCCCACCACCGCGATCCGCATATCCCGCTGCGCCCAGTACAGCGCCCCATACCCCACCGGCGTCCCGCGCGGGATCTCCTTGATTAACACAACCGACGCCTTCCACGTCAGCACCGGCGCCACCTCCAACGAAGGCCGCGGCGCCTCCTTGCCCGGACTCCAATACCCGTACAACGCCAGCCCCGGCCGTACCAGGTTTCGCCACGTCCGCTCCCGCGGCAGCACAATCGGATTCGTACTCGACAGATGCGTGAACCGCGGCGTTATCCCCGCCGCCGCCAGGGCCTCCCGCACCCGCTGGAACGCCTCGATCTGCAAATCGGTCTGCGGCGAACTGAAATCGGCCGACGAAGCAAAATGCGTCATCAGTCCTTCCAGCCGCTCCACGCCACCGGCCTGCACCGCCGCCACAATCTCCTCCGGCGTCGCCCTGGTTCCCAGGCGCCCCATCCCCGAATCCACCTTCAGGTGATACGCCACCTTCCCAATCGCCCGGATATCGGCCAAATCATGCAATGCCGGCGTCAATTCGCATTCGCGAACCGTATCGTGCTCCCACGGCAGCACCCCGCCCATCACCAGAATCCGCGCGTCGATGTTGGCTCGCCGCAGCGCCACGCCCTCTTCCACACTGCTCACCGCCAGCCAACGGCACCCCTCGGCCACCAGCGTCCGCGACACCTCCGTCGCCCCGTGCCGGTACGCATCCGCCTTCACCACCGGCATCACCTGCACACCCTCGCCTACCGCCCGGCACAGATGCCCGTAATTCTCCGCAAGCCGGCCGCGCGAGATCTCCACCCAACAGCGCAACTTCATCATCGGGTCAGCTCTTGGAACAGTCTCTCATACGCCGTTGTGACCGCCTCCCAGCTATAGCGCTCGGCCACCCGCCCCCGCGCCTTCTCCCCCCACGCCGCACGCTCCGCCTCACTCATCGCCAACACCTGCCGCATCCGCGCTGCTAACTCCCCAGGCTCAAACGGCAACCCCACTCCGCCCGCCACCTCTTCATTCTCCGGCGTCCGCAGATACAGCACCAGGCACCCGCGGCCCATCGCCTCAATCAATGCCGGATGCGTCCCGCCCACTTCGGTCGCATGCACATACGCCGCGCAATGCGACTGCAATTCGTGATACCCCTGCCGATAAATCGCCCCCGGCAGCAGCACCCGCGGATCCTTCGAATCCCGCACCTTTCGGATGTACTCATGGGCGTAAGGCGCATCGCCGATCAGCGCCAGCCGCATGTCCGTCTCCAGCGTCTCAAACGCCTCGCGTACCAGCAGCGGGTTGTTCTCCGGCTCAAACCGCGTCACATACAGGAAATAGCGCCCCGCCTCCAGCCCCAACCGCCCCAACACCTCTGCCGTCGAGACCTTGCCCACCGGCGCTCCATAGGGAATGAAGGTCGTATCCGCGTTGTACGTGTCCCGGTAGTAGGCCGCGATCTTCTCGGCATCGCTCACCGCGCGGCTCGGCAGAAATGTCGACAACCACTCCGACATCCGGTACCACGCCCGCGCGGCCGCATTCCACTTCTTCCGCTTACGTTCCAGTCCGTCCACGTTCAGTGCCACCGGAATCCCGGTCACCCGAGGCAGGATCGTGAATATCGCATTCGCGGCATTGCAGTACAGCGCAACATCCGCGCGCCGGAAAACCAGATCCAAGGTGGAGATTGCAGTGTGGGCAATCGTGTCGAAATACTTCGATCGAATCGTGGGCAGGTAGACCAGCTTTACGCCCAGGTACGTCGACGTGCTGTGCCGCGCCCGGCAATAGACAAACACGTCATGGCCGCGCGCTGCCAGCCGTTGTGACAACTCCTCGGCGAATGTCTCAAAGCCGCCGTAGTTGGCCGGAATGCCGCGAGTTCCGACAATGGCGATTCGCAGCGGCTACCCCCGGGCGACGCGGGATTTCGCCGTCACGCGGGACTTCGCCTTCGGCTTGGGCATCGCGTGACTCACGGGGTCAAACGAAAACCAGCTGCCGATATACTCATCCGACACCCGGCGACGCCGCATGATTTCCCGCCGCTTTTCCAGGAACTTGCGCCAGTGCAGCACCAAATATCCAAACGCCTTCAGCGAACTCGTTTCCCGCGTCAGGCAGCAGCCCAGCACCACCGCATCGCGCCACATGATCGCGCCCATGTGCCGCCAGTACAGCGAGCCCGACATATTCTTAATGCGCATCAGGAAGCGGTTCTTCACCGAATGCATGTTGATCGCTGCCGGCAGCGCCCGCCGGTTCCCCGGCAACACGGCCCGTACGTGATACCCGATCGCGTTCGGCGTATACACACACCGCCAGCCCAGCAACTGCGCCCGCCAGGCCACATCCGCATCTTCGCGATACGTGAAAAAGTCCGAATCGAAGAACTCGCCGAAAATCGAAATATCGTCGATCATCTCGCGCCGGTAAAGCGCCGCCGCCGCCGTCGCCCCAAACACGTATTCGAAGTTCTGGTAGTGCCCGCGATCCACTTCCTGGCTCCCGCGGTCCAGGTGCCGCAGCATCGGCGTGAAGAAGATCCCCGTCGAATCCACCCGGTTCTGCTCCGGCAGGTCGAAGCTCGGCGAAATCGCCAGCAGCTTCCCGCACACCGTCCCGGCCTTCGCATCCAACTGCCCGGCTTCCACCATCTCGGCAATGAAGTTCGGCATCAGCAGTACATCGGGGTTCAGGGTCAACACCCATTCGCCCGACGATAAACCAATCGCCTGGTTCTGCGCGCCCGCAAAGCCCAGGTTCCCATCGTTGTAGACAATCCGCACCCGATCCTCGAACTGCTCGAGAATATCCAGCGTCCCATCCGTCGACGCGTTGTCGATTACGATGATTTCCTTATGCGGATATTTCTGCTCCAGCACCGATTCCAGGCATCGTTTGATGTATCGGCCGCTGTTGTACGTCACGATCGTGACGGAAACCAGTTCGCTAGAGGGCATGCATGTCAGCCTGGGTTGTGAGTGTACGGCGGGTACTGCTGCCGCCGGCCGTCAACAAAAGCGCCGCCGGACGTATCACCTTAGCACAACGGAGGTCGTCGGTGAAGCAGGCGCGGGGCAGTACCGGCAGACTCATGCGCGAGCGAAATCTCCCGCAGCCGGGAAGGCAATCGCCACTCGATGCCGGGAGTTTACCGCCAAACGCATAAACTAGCAGCCTAACATACCGTTGAAACCCGCCGCGACACCGACATGGCCTATCCCTCCCCCCTGAACCGGACCATTCCGCACCAACTACATTCGTAGTCACCAAACTTAGGCAATTGACCTGAGCGCGCCTATTGCTTAGGATGAAGCATGCCCTCGACTCGTAGTACAGAGGTGATGGCTGATTCTGTAATTCCCCCGACAGAAACGCCAGAGATCCCGGATAAGCTGTACTTCCGCATCGGCGACGTGAGCAAGTTGGCTGGAGTCAAGGCCTTCGTGCTTCGCTATTGGGAAACCGAGTTCCCCCAACTGTCCCCTCGCAAGAGCGGCACGGGCCACCGTCTTTATCGCCGGAAAGACGTCGAGACCGTACTCGAGATCAAGCGCCTCCTGTACGAAGAACGCTTTACAATCGAAGGCGCCCGCAATTTCCTCGCCGCCAAGGGCACCATCACCAAACCGGTCGTCGCTAAAGGCAAACTGAAACCGAAAAAGCCGCTGGCTCCGCCGCCGGTCCCCGCTCAGGGCGACCTGTTCGGCGGACCTGCCCCCTCGATGGCTCCGGAAGCGTTGGACGGCATACGCCAGGAACTGCGCTCCATCCTGGACTTGCTCAACTAAACACCACCCGCTGGTGTAAATCGATACATCCTCGTGCGCTTTTCATCTCGTTCCCTCCATTCCCGCCGATAAGCCCATTTACGGGAGAACAACGGCTATGGTCCGCCTGACAAGGCTGAACCACGTTCCGGTGATTCTGAACGCGGATCTCATCGAGAGCATCGAGATCACCCCTGACACGGTGATTACGCTGGTCAACCAGCAGAAGATTCGCGTCCTGGAATCCGCCGAACAGGTAATCGAACGAGTGGTGGCCTACCGGCGGCAGTTACTGCGAGCCGATCAGGTTCCGCTGGTAGTGGACGAGCGGGATCTGGACAGCGAACCTCCCCCCGGCGCCGCCGAGCGTCCGGGCGATGGCGCGTGACGTAACGCAGGAACGGGTTTCGGTAGGACGGTCGAGGAGAACAGCGATGGCGAAAGTGGGACGGAAGCCCGACCTGGCTTCGGTCATCGGAGTGATCCTGGCAGCGGTGGCGATCGTCGGCGGTCTGCTGCTCGAAGGCGGTGCGATTTCCGACATCGCCCAGCACACCGCCGCCATCATCGTCCTCGGCGGCACCATCGGCGCCACCATGCTCAATTCCCCCATGCCCATCTTCCTCGGCGCCTTCCGCCGCCTCGCCTGCGTCTTCCAGGAGCATACCGAAGGCCCCGACGCCATCATCGACAAACTCATTGACTTCGCCACCAAAGCCCGCAAACAGGGCATCGTCTCGCTCGAACAGGAAGCCGCCGAAATTGAGGACCCCTTCCTGCGCAAAGCCCTCACCCTCGCCGTCGACGGCACTGACCTCCAGGAACTCCGCAAAATGATGGAACTCGAAATCGAGATCCACGAACACGAGGCCGAGGCCGAAGCCAAAGTCTTCGAACAGGCCGGCGGCTATGCCCCCACCGTCGGCATCCTCGGCGCGGTCATGGGCCTAATCCAAGTCATGAAAAATCTCGCCAATATCGACGCCGTCGGCCACGGCATCGCCGTCTCCTTCGTCGCCACCGTCTACGGCGTCGGCATCGCCAATCTCTTCTTCCTCCCAGCCGCCGGAAAAATCAAGGCCCGCGCCCAGGAAGAAATCCGTATGAAGGAAATGACACTCGAAGGAATCACCGGCATCGTCGAAGGACTCAACCCTAAATTGATCCGCTGGAAACTGGAGGCCTACTCGCATGGGCGGAAAGCAGCGAAGCAATCGGCAGCGGCTAAAGTGGAGGCCTGACCCGGTGGCACGCAAACGACAGGAACCGCACGCCAACCACGAACGCTGGCTCGTCTCTTACGCAGACTTCATCACCCTCATGTTCGCCTTCTTCGTGGTGATGTTCGCCTCCACCCAGTCCGACAAGGGCAAGGCCCAACAAGTCTCCGATTCGGTCAAACGCGCCCTCGAGGAAAATCAGGTCGCCGCCGTCATCGCCGGCATCCTCGGCGGCACTATCGACAACAAAGGGATGGGCAATAACCAGATGCGCGGCCCCGGCGGAGCCAAACAAGCCTCCCCCGTCAAACCCGACATCAATGCCCTCAAAGTCGCCGAACTCCTCCCCTCCTACCAGTTCCTCAACAAAGAACTCCAGGACGAAATCGGCAGCGGCAAAGTCCAGCTCCACATGGGCTCCCGCGGCCTCGTCGTCAGCCTCCGCGAAGCCGCCTTCTTCCCATCAGGCGACAATACCCTCAAAACCTCCTCCTTCGGCACCATCGAGAAAATCGCCGAAGCCGTCCAGCGCCTCCCCAACCAGGTCCGCCTGGAAGGCCACACCGACGCCGTTCCGATCAATAACGACCGCTTCCGCAGCAACTGGGAACTCTCCGCAGCCCGTGCCATCGCCATGCTCGACGTCCTCACCGAGCGCTACAACGTCCCCAAAGACAAGCTCGCCGTCGCCGGCTATGCCGATACCGTCCCGGTCGGCCCCAACGATACCGAAGAAGGCCGCGCCCGCAACCGCCGCGTCGACCTCATCATCCTCAACCAGTCCGGCCTCACCGCCGAACCCCAGGCCGACGGCCACGCCGCCAACGCCCCCCAATCCGCTCCGCCCGATCAAGCCGCCAAACCCAGCGCCTTCCCCGCCAACAAACACTAGGGGCGGTGCGGCTCTGCGCGCCATCGTCCGCAAAGATATACGCCGCGGCAGTCTCCCCCGGGGCCAGTATCATTTGTTGCTTTCCTTCGCGAGCATCGGCCTCCCTAACCCCTCTGGTATACTGCGTCCCATGCGAATCGCCGGACTCTCCGCGCCCCACCCGCCGCGCGTGCCCCTTTACTCCTTCCTCACACCGCGCTTCCATGGAGTAGGGGCCCTCCGGCCGCCTTGCGATGAATGGCTTTACGAAAATCGCACAGCTGTCTGATTCGGCCCGCACTCATTGAGGATCCATGGCGCGTAAATCTCCCCCAAAACGCCCGGCCAAGCCGGCCTTCGACGACCCGTCTCTCTACCTCAACCGCGAGCTAAGCCTGCTCGAGTTCCAACGCCGCGTCCTCGAAGAAGCCGCCGACGAGACCAATCCCCTGCTCGAACGCGTCCGCTTCCTCTCCATCTTCGGCAGCAACCTCGACGAGTTCTTCATGGTCCGCGTCGCCGCCCTCAAGAACCAGGAAGAAGCCGGCATCGCCGAAACCGGCCCCGACGGCCTCAGCCCCAGCCAGCAGTTGGACCTCATCCGCGAGCGTGTCATCGACTTGTTCCAGGAGGCCCACCGCTGCCGTGTCCTCCTCCTGCAGCAACTCGAATCGCACGGCGTCCGCGTGCTCGACTACTCCGAACTCACTGAAGCCCAGTGCGACCAGATGGCCGAGTACTTCAATAAAACCATCTATCCCGTACTCACGCCCCTCGCCGTTGACCCCGGCCGCCCCTTCCCCCATATCTCCAACCTCAGCCTCAACCTCTCCGTCCTCATCCGCGACGCCCGCGGCCAGGAGCACTTCGCGCGCCTCAAGGTGCCCGATTCGCTCCCCCAACTCCTCCCCCTCCAGCGCGCCCGCCGCGCCGGCTCCCGCCCCCTCAGCTTCGTCTGGATCGAGCAAGTCATCCAGGCCAACGTCCAACAGTTGTTCCCCGGCATGGAGATCGTCGAATCCCATCCCTTCCACATCACTCGCGACGCCGACTCCGCCATCCAGGAACTGGAAGCCGACGACCTGCTTGAAACCGTCGAAGAAGGCGTCCGCAAACGCCGCTTCGGCGATGTCGTCCGCCTCAAAGTGCCCGACGGTATGCCCGATAGCCTCCTCGATACCCTGCGCGAAAACCTCGAAATCGAAGAGGAGGATATCTACCGCGTCAACGGCCCGCTATCGCTCGCCCGCCTCCGCCACCTCGCCGGCATCGACCGCCCCGATCTCAAGTGGCCCGCCTTCGTCCCCGCCGGCCTCCCCAAACTCAACGAAGACGAGGATATCTTCTCCCTCATCCGCCGCGGCGACCTGATGCTGCATCACCCCTTCGACTCCTTCCAGCCAGTCGTCGACTTCCTCCGCGCCGCCGCCCGCGACCCGCACGTCCTTGCCATCAAAATGACGCTCTACCGCGTCGGCCGCAACGCCCCCGTCGTCGAGGCGCTCCTCGAAGCCATGGAATACGGCAAGCAGGTCGCCGTGCTGGTGGAGCTAAAAGCGCGCTTCGACGAAGAGAGCAACATCGAATGGGCCCGCGCCCTCGAACGCGAAGGCGTCCATGTCGTCTACGGCCTCGTCGGCCTCAAAATCCACGCCAAAGTCGCCTTAGTCGTACGCCGCGAAGGCGACGTCATCCGCCGCTACGTCCACATGTCCACCGGCAACTACAACGCCGTCACCGCCCACCTCTACACCGACCTCGGCCTGTTCACCACCGACCCCGAAATCGGTGCCGATGCCTCCGACCTGTTCAACTTCCTCACCGGCTACTCCGCCAAAACCGACTACCGCAAGCTCCTCGTCGCGCCCATTAACCTGCGCCGCCGCCTTACCGAGATGATCCGCCGCGAAATGGAAAACGCCAAGGCCGGTAAGCCCGCCCGCATCATCTTCAAGATGAATGCCGTCGTCGACCCGCCCCTCATCCGCCTGCTCTACGAAGCCTCCGGAGCCGGCGTCCACGTCGACCTCATCGCCCGCGGCATCTGTTGCCTCCGCCCAGGCGTCCCCGGCGTCAGCGAAAACATCCGCGTCCGCAGCATCCTCGGTCGCTTCCTCGAACACACCCGTATCTTCTATTTCCTAAATGGCGGCGAAGAGGAGATCTACCTCGGCTCAGCCGACCTCATGCCGCGCAACATCAACCGCCGCGTCGAAACGCTCTTCCCCATCGAGAAGCCGGCACTGGTCCGCTTCGTCCGCGACCGCGTCCTCGGCGTCTATCTCGCCGACAACGCCAAAGCCCGCGAAATGCAGCCCGACGGCACCTATCGCCGGATCCAACCCGGCAAAAGCGAAAAGCCCGTTCACAGCCAGATGCTGTTGCTCGACCGCAAACGCAACAACGGCCGCGGCCGCACCTGACCGCGGGGCAGGCCTCCAGGCCTGCGCGCGACGTCCACGTCGCGCCCTGGAGTTTGGACATGGTGGACGGTTGGTTTCTTCCGTAACCGTGAGACACCCAAGACACAAAAGCTAGTCCCATGACTCTAGCCTCAACAGTGCTTCATGCAACTCGCACACTTGCGCGATCGGAACGGAGTACCTCAGGCCCTGCGGGCCGCCCCTAACTATGAAGACGCTTTTTCCGGTCCTCTTTGCGATCTTGGCGTCTTTGCGCGCGATTCTCTGGAGTGAGCTTCCCGGGGTCCACGCCGCGTCCTCGACGGAGACTAATCTGTTTGGCCTACCAAACGGGATGGCCCTTGCGCCCCGTTCGCATCTGGGGCAAAGAACCGCGGGGTAGTTCAGCGGTAGGGAGTTGCGTGTCCCAAGCTCAGACGTCCACGTCGCGCCTACTCCTCCTCCACCACCGGAAGCTCACTATCCGCCAACCCCTCCACACCCTCCACATCCCGCGCGTGCCGCTTCAGCACCCGCACCGCGTTCCCACTCGAAAACCCCGCCATCCGCAGCTTTCGGTAAGCCGACGCCACACCCTTCTCATCCGCCAGCACCTGCGCCAAAGGCTTGGCCCGGTATTTCCGCGCCAGAAACTGCTCGATCAGCTCCACCTCATCCACATCCTGGAACGCCGCGCTCACCGCCCCTTCGGCCACCGCCGGAGCCACCCGCTTGGCGCGCAGATCACTCATCACCCGCGCCTTCCCAAGCCCCTCGTTCTCCAGCCGCCGCGTGGCGAAATACTCGGCAAACCGCTTGTCGTTGAGGTAATCCAGGTCCTTCAGCTTCGCCAGCACATAATCTACATCGCTGGCCACCGCGGCCTTGCGCCGCAGCTTCTCGCGCAACTCACCCGTCGATTGCGCCCGCCCTCCTAACAGCCTGACCGCGTACTGTAGCAGTTCATCCTGCTCCAGTGTCTTGGGGCGCTTGGCGAATGCCATGAGTGTGCGCTCTCCTTCATCTTCGATGGTACACTAGGGGCAGCAAAGGAGCCGCTTTATGGATGAAGATAAACGTCTTTCCTATTTCTTCCTAGGACTCGGCATCGGAGTCGCGGTCGGAATTCTCTTCGCGCCCAAATCCGGCGAGGAGACCCGCGGCTTGATCAAGTCGAAAGCCGGCGAAGGTACCGACTACCTCAAACGCCGCGGCGAGGATGTTCGCTCCCAGGCCGGCGAAGCGATCGAACGCGGCAAGAGTGCCGTCCAGAAGCAGCGCGAACAACTTGGCGCTGCTGTCGAAGCCGGCAAACAGGCCTATCGCGAAACGTTCCAGAAATCCGGCGAGCCCGGTCCCGCCGAATCCTAATCTTTTTCGCCACGTTAGCCGTCTCTTGTTTTAGAGGTTTTTTTCGTTCATGAACAACGAAACGTTGGTTTTGGTGATCGCGGTCTTTGTCGGCCTTACCGCCGTGGCCCAGATCGGGCAACTCTTCGCCCTTCTGGCCCTCCAGAAGAAAGCAAAAGAACTGCAGCAGCAGGTCACCGCGTTTGTCCCGCGCGCCGAGTCTATCCTCGATTCCGCCAAGCAGACCATCGACCAGAGCCGGTCCCAACTCACCGAACTCACCACCAAAACCAACGAAATCCTCGATTCCACCAAAACCCAGCTGGTCCGCGTGGATACGCTGCTCGCCGACGTCTCCACGCGCGCCAAAACCCAGATGGACCGCGCCGAACTTGTTCTGGATGACGCCATGGGCAAGGTCCACGAAACCGTGAACACCGTCCACGGCGGTGTCATGAAGCCGTTGCGCGAAATCCAGGGCGTTACCAACGGCATCCGCGCCGCCGTCCAGCATATGCTCAAGGGCGGTCGCCCCAATGTCGTCCAGGCTCATCAAGACGAGGAGATGTTTATCTGATCGATATCCATAGCCACGTCCTCTGGGGCATGGACGACGGTTCCAAAACCCTGGAGGATAGCGTGGCCATGTTGCAGATGGCTGCCGAAGCCGGCACTCGCGGCATCGTCGCCACGCCGCATGCCGATCTCGAATACAAGTTTCAACCCGACCTCATTCGGGAGCGGGCCGACCAACTGCGCGCCGCCCTCGACGGCAAGATCGAATTGTGGACCGGATGCGACTTCCACCTTACCTTCGACAACATCCAGGACGCCATCAACCACCCCACCAAGTACACGATCAATCACAAAAGCTATCTACTCGTGGAGTTCTCGGACATGCTCATCTTCCAGAACACCGCCGACATCTTCGCCCGCCTCCGCGACGCCGGCATGGTTCCCGTCGTCACCCACCCCGAACGCAATGCCCTACTCCAGCAGCGCCTGCCCCAACTCAAACTGTGGGTCGAACAGGGCGCCTGCCTCCAGGTCACCGCCCAGTCCCTCAATGGCCGCTTCGGCAAGACCGCCCGCGCCTTCTCTCTCGAACTGCTCAACCAGAACCTCGTTCACTTCATCGCCAGCGACGCCCACGACCTGAAACATCGCCCCCCGCTCCTCAACGAGGCCTTCGACTTCATCGCCGAAGAATACTCCCCGGAACTCGCCCAAGCGCTTTTGATCGACAATCCTACCGCCGCCGTCAGCGGCGCACCCCTCCCGCCCCAGCCCTATACCTTCCGCTCCTCCCGCAAGTGGTATCAGTTCTGGCGCTAGCACACGTGAGGTGGGGGCCCCCCTGAGCTATTTGCGCTGTTCTTGGCGTCCTTAGCGCGCTTGGCGAGATAGTCTTCCCCCTCCGTACACCCCGGAAACATACAGCCCCGCCACTACGTATCACTCTCAGGCATGCTGTCCCTCCTGCTGTTCACCTCCCTCCTGCTCCAAGCCCAGGATCCCCTCGACATCGTTCGCAAATCGGTTGACCGCGACCAGATCGACTTCGAACAGGCCAAAGACTATACCTACGTAGAGCGCGCCCGCTTCACCGAACGCGACTCCAAGGGCAAACCGAAACGCACCGAAAGCGTCGTCTCCGAAGTCATGTTCTTCTACGGCGAACGCTACGAAAAACGCCTCGAAAAGGACGGCAAACCCCTCTCCGAAAAGGACAAACGCAAGGAACAGGAACGCCTGGACAAGTTTCTTGCCGACCGCGCCGAGGAATCGGAAAAGGAGCGCCGCAAACGCCAGCAAAAGTTCGAGGACGAGCGCCGACGCAGCCGCGAGTTCGGCCGCGAGATCCCCGAAGCCTACCACTTCCGCCTTCTCGGCGAAGAAACCACCGAAGGCCACCAAACCTGGGTCATCGAAGCTCTCCCCAAACCCGGCTTCAAACCGAAGGTCCCGCGCGCCGGCATGCTCTCTAAGTTCAAGGGAAGGCTGTGGATATCCCAGGCCGACTACCGCTGGGTAAAGTTGGAAGCCGAAGCTGTCGATACCGTAAGCTGGGGCCTGTTTCTGGCCCGGCTAGCCAGAGGCTCCCGCGTCGTCATCGCGCAAACCCGCGTCAACAACGAGGTGTGGATGCCCAAGTCAGTGAATATAAAACTCGATGCCCGCCTCGCATTGCTCAAACGAATGCAGGGCGATGTGGAAGTCACCTACGACAGCTTCCGCAAGTTTTCAACCGAGTCCAAGATATTGAATACAGGAGAACTGCCCGACGAGAAGTACTAGGAAACGGTGCCCTTTTCTACTACCACCTTTATAGGCCTTAGGATAACCTAGGGTTTTATAGGCACTCTTTTCCTGGAGAGATTCTCCGTCTCGAGCGCACTCGAAGGATAGATGGAAGAAAATGGGCGTCCCTCTGCGCAGCGCATCTCGGCTGGCTCCACCCGGGTGGATCACCGGCACCGTCTTGCACCTGTGCGCCGGCCGTATCGCCGATCCCGTGTCGCGCCTCCGCTTCCTCCGGCGCAGCACCGTCCTCGTCGAAGAGCGGCGGACCCAGGCCAAACGCACCATGATGGCTGTGGCGATCGGCTTATCGATCGTCTTCATGCCCACCTCTTCCATCATCACCGCCACCAGCCTCCTCCGGCAGCATGCCATCCCGCCCCCGGAACGCCCCTCGCTCCAGGTGCCCGGCAAACCGGCCCGCATCTGGCTGGTGGAAAAGAAAGATGACTTCGAGGTATACAGCAATGGCTTGCGCATCGA
Source organism: Bryobacterales bacterium (assembly GCA_016789745.1). Taxonomy (GTDB): domain Bacteria; phylum Acidobacteriota; class Terriglobia; order Bryobacterales; family Bryobacteraceae; genus CADEFT01. The sequence continues at coordinate 19,000 of JAEUQF010000166.1, read as the reverse complement.
AACCCGCGGCGAACAGTACCACTCCCACCGCAACCTCCGCGCCTTTGACCGCCGCGGTCCCGACAAAGGCCAACCGGATCATCCTCTGGTTGTAGCCGAACCCAACCGTCCGGCAGGTATCGTCTTCCACACCACCGAAAGCGACATCGCTCCGTTCGAGGAGTCGCACAATCGACGGCTGCAAATCCTGGCCCGTGGCGTCTTAGGCTACGTCCGCCAGATCAAGGCCTACCACTACTTAATCGATCGCTTCGGCCGCGTCTACCGCGTTGTCAAGGAAGACAGCATCGCCAACCACGCCGGCAACTCCATCTGGGGCGACTCCAAACGCCTCTACGTTAACCTCAACGATAGCTTCCTCGGCGTCGCCTTTGAAGCCCAAACCCGCCCCCAGGACGGCTTTGAAACCATCAGCGAAGCCCAGCAGCACAGCGGCCGCATCCTCACCGACATGCTCCGCGCCAAGTACGGCATCACCGCCGAAAACTGCGTCACACACGCCCAGGTTTCCGTCAATCCCGACAACTGGGGCGTCGGCGCCCACACCGATTGGGCCGTCGGTTTTCCCTTTGCCGCCATGGGGTTACCCGACAATTACTCCATCCCCCTGCCAAGTCTGACACAATTTGGATTTACGTATGACGTCAGTTATGTGCAACTATCGGAAGCGCGGCTATGGAAGGGGCTCCTGTTAGGACACGAAGAACAGCGCCAGGCGGCCAACGTCGCCGGAATGCGCCTGACCGAGTACCGGGCGGAACTCCGCAGACGCTACCACGGGATTTACCAGAGCATCAAGAATCAATCAACGAGAGAGGATCATCAGGAATGAGCCCACTTGGACTCGATGTCGGCACCAGCCGCGTCGTTCTGGCGGAAACGGCCGGCAACGGAGCATCTGAGGAGTATAAGTATCTATCGCAGCTGAATGCGTTTGTCCGCATTCCGTACTCGCGCATCACCGAGAATATCCTGCGTAAGGAAGGCGTCCCCTACAGCGTCCACGGCGCCGACCTCGTCATCCACGGCAACGAATCGGAGCGCTTTGCCGACCTGCTAGGCCGCGAAATGCGCCGCCCCATGCGCGCCGGCCTCGTCAACTCCACCGAACCGGAAAGCGAAGGCCAACTGGCCGAAATCCTCGCCAGCGTCCTCAAGGACGTCACTGAGAAGGGCCGCAAGATCACTTTTTCGGTCCCCGCGCCCCCGCTCGGCGCCACGGACAGCACGGCCTATCACGAAACCGCCGTCAAACGCATCCTCAATGAGCTCGGCTTCGAAGCCCAGAGCCTCAACGAAGGCCTTGCCGTCGTCTACGCCGAGTTGGCCGAATCCAACTACACGGGCATCGGCATCAGCTGCGGCGGCGGCCTCTGCAACGTCTGCTTCGCCTACCTCTCGGTGCCTGTGCTCACCTTCAGCATCCCCAAGGCCGGCGACTACATCGACGCCAACACCGCCCAAGCCACCGGCGAACTCGCCACTCGCATCCGCATCACCAAGGAACAGGAGTTCCGCCTCGGCCCCTCGCAGCCCGACAAACTCCACCAAGTCATCGCTTCCTACTACGACGAGATGATCCAGGCCCTCATTGAGGGCATGAAGGAATCCTTCCGCGTCTCCAAGACCATGCCCAAGCTCGGGCGCCCCATCCCGCTCGTCCTCAGCGGCGGCAGCGCCACTCCCGGCGGCTTCGTCGATCGCTTCCAGAAAGCCATGGGCGGCACGGACTTCCCCATCCCCGTCTCCGAAGTCCGTCTGGCCTCCGAACCGCTTTACGCCTCCGCCAAGGGCTCGCTCATCGCCGCCCTCAGCGAAGCCTAACTCTCACTTCTCCCGGATCGACTCGGCCAGCCACTTGCGGTTCTTCTTCACATCCGCCAGCAGGCTGGCCGACAACGCCTCCCGCTTCTCATACAACCGGTACCCCTCAGCGGTCCGCAGGTACCCCCGCGCCTCCGGATGCCGCGCATACAGCTTCTTCTCCCCCATCGTCTCCCGCAGCGCCGCGAACTTCTTCCGCTTCTCCAGCAGTGCCTTCACCAGAAACGGCATCACCATCGAATAATCGCCCTGCATGCTCTCGGTCGTCTTCTGGTAGGTGTCCTTGTCCACCTTCCCCCAAGTCACCGCCTCGGCCGGCGGGCACGACGACAACGACCCGTCTGTCACCGGCGCCGATACGATCTGTACATCAAAGTGATACCCGCGGATCCCCCGCAGCCCCAGCACTTGCCCCAACGCCGGCTCCGGCTGCAGATTGTAATTCTTCGGCACCCCGCCGCCCAGAATCAGCGTCCCCAGCTTCCCCGCCGGATGCTCGAATAGCCCCCAACGGTGATACGCACACGCCTCGAACACCTCCGCATGCAGGTCAATCTCGAAGGCATACTCCTCCAGCAGCCCCGCATTCCGCATTGCCCACAGCTTCATTGAGTTCAGGAACACGCTGCCATCCGCCGGCGCGCCCACCAACACCGGAATCGCCATCCGGCTACAAGTGGACAGCAGCCCGGGCGCAACCTTGAAGCGGTTCTCCTGCTCGCCGTAATACTGGCCCAGCAGGAACCGCATCTCGGTGCCCGTCATCTTCTTCTGAAATTCCGGCCGCCGCAGAATTGCCGACAGGTAGGCGTCCTGGTCCAGCAGCACGTCTTCCTCGAACGCCATATCGGTGACGCGGATCGTCCCCTCGTCCCGCAGCGCGCCATCATCCCCAAAAATCGGAACCTCGAAAACCGTGTCTTTCGTGTGCTTCCGCAGCGACCGGTGCCCGTCGTGATAGCACACCGCGTCGGTCGTGCTCAGGTACGCCACCCACCCGGCTTCCAACAACGGCAGCAGCCACGCCTGGTGCTGCCCCGATACCGTCACCGGCCCGGAAATCGAGAGTGTTAACGGGCAATCCATGCCGATCGCCTGATCCAGCAGCGTGTAAATGCGCCGCAAATACGCGCCCCCAAAGGCAGGTAGGCAGTTCAGGAAAATGTCTTCGAGTGTCTCAACCTCATCCACCCGGCGCACTTGAACGGGCCGCTTCGGATGAGCATGCTTCTTGGGCTTCACTTTCCGAGGCTAGCATGCGCCGCCTGTCAGAAAAACAGATACTTCCGCCACTGGTCGTCGCCCTTCGACAGCATCCGCATCAGGTGCCGGCTCGTATGCAGCGTGAACGGACGCGGCGCCCGGTGCAGCTTCATTCCCGCCTCATCCGGCGTCCGGCTCCCCTTTCGGTTATTGCACGGATTGCAGCTCGCCACCAGGTTCTCCCACGAACTGTCGCCGGCGCGCGACCGCGGAATCACATGATCCAGCGTGAGTTCCCCCGACGGCAGCGTCTTGCCGCAATACTGGCACGTGTAGCGATCCCTTAACAAGATGTTCTTGCGCGACAGGGCGCGACTCTGGTGCGGAATCCGGCGATACTCCAACAGCCGGATTACCGAGGGCACCATCAACGACTGCCGCGCCGAATGCACATACGAGACCGAGTGCGCCTCCGCACTCGCCACGCCCTTCAGCACCAGCACCAGTGCGCGGCGCGCCGCGCACACGTTGATGGGTTCATAGCTTGCGTTCAGCACAAGCACCGGATTGTGAAGCCGATCGAGACTGGACATTTAGCATCCCCCAGCGATGTTCGATTGCGCCCGTAACGGCCTGTCGTTTCCAAGCGGCACGGACGGCGCGAGCCGGCGGTCCGCGCGCGCCACGGTCATCACCGTCACACGCGCCGCACCGGCCTTCTTCAGGGCAGCCGCGCAGGCAGCGGCCGTCGCCCCGGTCGTTAAGACGTCGTCAATGAGCAGCACGTGGCGCCCTTCCAGACCGTCCGATCGCCGAACGGCAAAGGCCCCGCTGACGTTACGCCGCCGGTGGTGATCACTCAATCCCACCTGCGCCCGCGTCAACCGGCTGCGCCGCACAGCCTCGATCACCGGAATCCCGGTCCGCCGGCTCAAATCCCGAGCCAGCAGTTCGGCCTGGTTAAATCCCCGCACATACCGCCGCGTCCAGTGCATCGGCATCGGAACAATGCCGTCAAACACAATGTCGCGCGGCAGGCTGTCGCTTAACAGCCCGCCCAGTACGGCGGCCAGCGGCTCAATCCGTTCATACTTCAGCAGTTGGATCAGCCGCGCCAGTGTGCCTTCATAAAATCCGTAGGAGTAACAACGGTCATAGCCCCGCGCCCCGCGCCGGCAGATTCCGCACAGTTGGTTTTCATCCAGGGGAAAGGGGGAGGCAAACGGAGCTTGGCAGGCAGCACAAAAATAGTCCGCCGCAAGGGGGGTAACCGACGACAGGCAGGCGGAACATACCGGAATCCGATTCGCCTCCAACAGAGGCGTCTCACACACCCGGCAGGTATCAGGAAAGAGGATCTGGGAGAAAAGGACGTTCCAGGCTCGTCTGAGCCACGTTGACGATGCATCGCATCCGAGGATGCCGCGCGAGGATGCATCGCCGCGTCCTATAGGAATGCGGCCGAGAGTATCCGACACGGCTTTGGCCTGTCTTCTACCCGGGAAAGTGCACCTCCCTGCCTTTCAGTGTACAACATGGCCAAAATAGGAGTAGCGCTCCCGGTCAACCGATTGCGTGTACAATTTATTTCAAACTCTGTAGAAACGACCATTGTCTGTCGATAGACTGTGCACAGGTTGTTGGGCGCCCCTCCCCAACCTCGGATTTCCCGCGGCAACCGCGCGTGGAAGGTGGCAAGCTTTAACCGGGATGCCTTCGGGCCTCCCTAACGGAGTATGACGTGAACGTGACTAAACAGCTGGCGGTCCTGGACCGGGCAACTGCCCTCGAAAGGGTCGGCGATGACCTGGAATTGCTCCAGGAAATGGCCCAACTGTATCTGGACGAGTACCCTTCCCAACTCGAAGCCCTTCGGCTCGCCGTCCAGAAACGCGACGCCAAAGGTGTGGAGCGTGCTGCCCACAGCCTCAAAGGCAGCGTCGGCAACTTCGGCGCCTTCGCTGCTCATAGCGCCGCGCTCGCCGTCGAAATGCTCGGCCGCCACGCCGACCTTTCCCGTGTCGACTCTGCCATGGCCGACCTCGAGGCCGCCCTTGCCGACCTCCATCCCGAAATGGAACTCCTCCTGCAAGGCTAATTCGCTTCACCCGAAGTGACCAGCCGGGGAGGTCTGCTATGATGATGATTCGCATCCTTCCCTATGAGTCCCTCCGGTGTCCAAGAATTCGTCTGCGCGCACAGCCCTGACTCCGATGACGCGTTCATGTTTTACGGGCTGGCAACCAGGAAAATCCGCTCCAAAATGGTGAACTTCCGCCATGTGCTGGAAGATATCGAATCTCTGAATCGGAAAGCGATGCAAGGCATGTACGAGCTCTCCGCCATCTCGTACCACGCCTACCCCTACGTCAAGGACCACTACGTCCTCATGGCCGCCGGCTCCAGCGTCGGCGACGGTTACGGGCCCATCCTTGCCGCCACCCGCCCCATGCAGCCCGACGAAATCAAGGGCAAGAAAATCGCCATCCCCGGCACGCTCACCAGCGCCTACCTCACGCTCCGCCTCTTCGAGCCCGACTTCGAAGCCGTCGTCATCCCCTTCGACAAAATCCTGGACGCCGTCAAGGAACACACCGTCGACCTCGGCCTCGTCATCCACGAAGGCCAGCTCAGCTACTCAAAGGAAGGCTTCCACAGCGTACTCGACCTCGGCCGCTGGTGGAAAAACAAGTACAACCTCCCGCTTCCGCTCGGCTGCAACGTTATGCTCCGCCGCATCGGCCCCGAGTACCAGTCCGAATGCACCCGCCTGCTCAGCGAGAGCATCCGCTTTGCCCTCGACAACCAGGAGCAGGCCATCAACTACGCCCTCCAGTTTGCCCGCGACCTCGATGTCGCCCAAGCCACCAAGTTCGTCGGCATGTACGTGAACGAATACACCGTCGACTGTGGCGACCAGGTGCCCATCGCCGCCCAAAAGATGCTCGACATGGGCTTTGAAGCAGGCATCATCCCTCACCAGGTGAAACTGGAGTTCGTGCGCTAAACGTCTTTAGCAGCAATGCGAACCATCGGCCTCCTGCTTTTCTCGGCCCTCGCCCTCGCGGCCTTCGATGATGACCGCAAAACCATCATCCGCGCCATCAAGGACTACGCCAAACAGGGCTCCTCTTCCATCCCGAAAATCGAGCCCTACCTCCAGGACAAAGACGACGAGGTCCGCTGGGAGGCCGTAAAGGCCATCGCCGAAGTCGGCGGCCCCCGCTCGCTCGACCCCCTCCTCGCCGCCACCCGCGACTCCGCCGGCGAAATCCAAATCCGCGCCACCGACGGCCTCGTTAATTTCTACCTTCCCGGCTACCTCAAAACCGGCCTCCTCTCCGGCTCCCTCAGAAGGACCACCACCGCCTTCCGCGGCCGCTTCTCCGACGTCAACAACGACATCATCGACCTCGGCGTCACCGTCAAACCCGAAGTCATCGAAGCCCTCGGCAAACTCGTCCGCGACCCCAACGCCGCCATGGAAGCCCGCGCCTGCGCCGCCCGCGCCCTCGGCATCCTCCGCGGCAAAGCCGCCCTCGACGACATCTACGAAGGCCTCCGCTCCAAAAACGACCTCGTCCTCCAGGAAGGTCTCCTCGCCGTCCAGAAAATCCGCGACCTCTCCTCCGGCCCCAAAATCCAGTTCCTGCTCCGCGACCTCAATGACCGCGTGCAGATCAACGCCATCGAGACCACTGGCATCCTCCGCAATCGCGACGCCCTCCCCACCCTCAAGGACATCCTCGAAACCGACAAGAACATCAAAGTCCGCCGCGCCGCCCTGACCGCCATCGCCATGATGGCCGACGAAAGCAGCCGCCCCGTCTTCGAGAAGTACTTCCCGGACCCCGACGAAGGCCTCCGTGGCGCAGCCGCCGAAGGCTACGCCCGCATGAAGAACCCGCAGGACCTCCCGGCCCTCGAAAAAGCCTTCAACGAAGAAAAGAAAGCCAATCCCCGCCTCTCCCAGGCCTTCGCCTGCGTCGCCCTCGGCAAACGCGACATCGCCGAGTTCAGCCCTCTCCAATACCTCGTCAACACCCTCAATTCCAAGCTCTATCGCGACGTTGCCGGCCCCCTGCTCGCCGAACTCTCCCGCGACACCGAGATCCGCCGCTCCCTCTACCCCGCCCTCAACCGCCCCGACGCCACCCGCGAAGAGAAAATCCGCCTCGCGCAGATCTTCGCCGCCACCGGCGATCGCGAAACCCTCGATGTTCTCAATAAGTTAAAGGATGATGGCGACGTCCAGGTGGGCCAGGAAGCAGCAAGGGCAGCGCGAAACCTTGCGGCTCGGCTGCCCTGAAGCTGGAAATAGGTTTTGTGAAAGAAGAACGGCGAGCTTACTTCGCCTTCTTCTGTTTCTGCTGACCGACGCGGACCTTGAACTGCTTCGCCTGCTGTTCCGACCAAGTCTTCCAATCGAAGCGCTTGGTGGCATCCGCAACGAACGCATCCACGTCCGCGCCTTTGGGAAGTACCGCCATGATCGTGGCGAGCTGCCCGGTCTCCGGATGTGCGATCCGGAAGCGCTTGACGTTCGGAATAGCCATAACAGATTTAGAATAGCAGAATTGGCGTCAGGGCCGCCGCATCGGGATCGCGCCGCTCGGAAATTCCTCCTGCCAGCGCTTCTTCAGCTGTCGCAGCTCCAGAATCAGTTGCATCACCAGCCGCTCAATCTCGTTCGCCGCATCCTGGTAGGCATCTTCCTTGCCCCCCATCGGATCCTTCACCCGCCACTCCCGGCTCGGCGCCCGCAGCGTCTTCGGCAGCGCATGCCCGCTCAGGTTCACCACCAGGTCGAACGGCTCGGCCCCATGGTCGCCGATCCCCTTCGGGTACACATCCCCTAAATCGATGTTCCGCGACAGCATCACCTTCCGCGTCAACGGCATGACATTCGCCGCCGGCGACAGCCCCGCACTCCGCACCACCACGACATCCGATCCGTAACAACGCGCGAAACCCTCCGCCATCTGGCTGCGAATGGCATTCCCAATACACACGAAAAGAACACGAAACGGTCGGTCCATGGGCGCGATATGCAGGGCTTCTCTTTTAGTAGTCACCGCGAATCGTCGAGTTTCTCCAGAAACTTCTGATGAATGCGAGCGTCCCCTGTCAGCTCCGGATGAAAGGTCGCCACCAGGTGCCGCCCCTGCTCCACCAGTACCGGATCTCCATTATATCGAAGCAGTGTACGAACGTCGGACCCTGTATGACGAATGATCGGCGCCCGGATAAACACCGCTTCCACCGGCTGCTCCAGCCCCGTTCCCGCCTCGCCCTCCAACTGCACGATCCGGCTGTCTACCTGCCGCCCGTAGGCGTTCCGTTCCACCGTCAGGTCCACCAACCCCAGCGATTCCTGCTTCGGCGACCGCACCTCGCGAGCCACCAGAATGGCCCCCGCGCACGTCCCGAAAATCGGCTTCGCCTCCCCAAACTCCCGCAGCCGCTCAAACAGATTCTCGGCATGCAGCAGCTTCAGCATCGTGGTGCTCTCCCCGCCGGGGACGATCAGGCCGTCGATGGTGTCCAGGTCTTCCGCCTTCCGCACCTCCACCGCCTGCGCACCGGCGCGTTCCACCGCTTTCCGGTGCGCTTCGAAGTCGCCCTGCAGGGCGAGCACCCCAACACGTTTCATGCGCTACCAGCCCCGCGTCTGCAGCAGTTCCGATTCCGGAATCTGCTTGATATCCAGACCGAACATCCCGATCCCGAGTTCTTCGCTCGCTTCGAGGAGCTTTTCCGGGTCGTTGTAGTAGGTGGCCGCCTTCACAATCGCCTTGGCGCGCGCTTCCGGGTCATTGGACTTGAAAATGCCCGACCCGACAAACACCGCCTCGGCGCCCAACTGCATCACCAGCGCGGCATCGGCCGGCGTCGCAATCCCGCCCGCCGAAAAGTTCGGCACCGGAAGCTTGCCGTTCTCCGCCACCCACTCCACCAACTCCAGCGGTGCCTGCAGGTTCTTCGCCGCCGTCGGCAGTTCCGCCTTCGACAACACCGTCAACGCCTTCATTTCCTTGACGATGGTCCGCATGTGACGCACGGCTTCGACAATATTGCCCGAGCCCGCCTCGCCCTTCGTACGAATCATCGCCGCGCCTTCGGCAATGCGCCGCAGCGCCTCGCCCAGGTTGCGGGCGCCGCAGACAAACGGCGTCGAAAACGGATGCTTGTCGATGTGGTGCTCTTCATCGGCAGGCGTCAGCACTTCGCTCTCATCAATGTAGTCCACCTTCAGAGACTCCAGCACCTTCGCTTCCATGAAGTGCCCGATGCGCGCCTTCGCCATCACCGGGATGCTCACGGTCTGCATGATCTCCCGAATCTTGCTGATCGGAGCCATCCGCGCCACGCCGCCATCGCGCCGGATATCGGACGGCACCCGCTCCAGCGCCATCACCGCGCAGGCCCCGGCCTTCTCCGCAATCACCGCCTGCTCGGCATTGGTGACGTCCATGATGACGCCGCCCTTCAGCATTTCCGCCAGCCCGATCTTCAATCGGAACTGCTCATCCAAGAACCTCATAACATCCTCTCCTTAGCTTTCGAACACCTATACGAGCGCCGGGGCCGGCTCCTGCCGGCGCGCCGCGCGCACCCGTTCAAATTCGTCATGAAACACATCACCCAATCTTGACAGCCCCTCCCGGATCTCCTCCGGAGGCAGCCCCGCAAAGCACAGGCGCAACCCCGCCGTCTCCGTCCGCGAAACCGCGAAGTACTTACCAGGCAAATAGTTAACGCCAGCTCGCTCAGCCCGCGGCAGCAACTCGCCGGCATCCAGGGGCTCCGGCAGCCGCACCCACAGGCTCATCCCGCCGTCCGGACGCGTGAACGTGCTCCCCGGCGGCAACTCCGCCGCGCACGCCTCAAGCGCCGCCTCCAACCGAACAAGCCCTTCCCCCCGGATCCGCTCCGCATGCGCCGCCAATCGCCCCGACTCTGCGAACCGATAAAGGATCGCCTGCGAAAGCTGGTCGCTATGCAGGTCGCACCATTGCTTGGCCTCCGTCAGCCGCGCGATCAACGCCGCATCCGCAATGACCCACCCCACACGCAACCCCGGAAACGCGATCTTGGAAAAACTCCCCAACTGCACCACGTTCCCCCGCCCATCCAGCGCCTTCAACGACGGCAGTGCCTGCCCGCGATACCGCAGGCTGCCGTATATATCGTTCTCTACAACCAGCACCCCGGCCGTCGCCGCCATCTCCAGCAACCGCGTCCGGGCCTCCATCGGCAGCGACGCCCCGGTCGGGTTCTGAAAGTTCGGCGTCACCACCAGCAGCTTCGGACGCTCCCGCCGCAGCGCGCCTTCTAATCCCCCTAAATCGATGCCATCCGCACCCATCCGCACCCCGGACACCCGCGCCCCCGCCGACGCAAACACCGCCCGCAACCCCGGATACACTGGATCTTCCATCAACACCGTATCGCCTGGCCCCACCAGTACCCGCTGCAGCAGATCCAATGCCTGCTGGCACCCGCTCGTGATCAGAATGTCGTCCGCGGCCGCCGCATCCCTCCGCCCCCGCGCCTCTTCCAACAGATACCGCCGCAGCGCCGGATACCCCGCCGGCGACCCCAATTGCAGGATATTCGGCAGCTCCGCCGACCCCAGCACCTGCTGGCACGTCTCCCGGAACTCCTCCATCGGGAAGAGCGCCGCCGCCGGTCGCGAACTCGCGAAACTGATCCCCGTCGGGGGCATCGCCAAAGTCGGACCCGCAGGCGCGGCACTCAGCGGCTCGTTCACCGCCACAGCCGAGCCATTCACGAAACTCCCCCGCCCGACGTGTCCCTTCAGCAATCCTTCGCCTTCCAGAATCTCGTAGGCCGCCGCCACCGTAGCCCGGTTTAGGCCAAGTGAGCCAGCCAATTCCCGAGTGGCCGGCAATCGCTCCCCATGCGCCAGCCGCCCGGACTGAATATGCGCCTTAAGTTGTTGAGAAAGCTGGCGGTACAGCGGCATTTCCGAATTGCTGTCAAGCTGAATGGCGGGAAGCATCGGCGACATTGGCCAGCATACCACACCAAATTGGACCAGGCCAATCAGGAGCGGGTCAATCCCGCTGCCTCCAGAAACCTTCTGCTGATATCGTAAACGTCTCCTGGCGTATAACTCCGCCCTAACTTTGGATTCCAGTGCCTGCCGTGGGCAAGCCAGTGGCGAAGCCGGAGTAGTCGTCGAAAGTCGTTGAGAGCTTTCCCGGTGACCACTCCCTCTTCCTCCATCAACTGGAGCAGATGTTCCTTCAAGCGGATACCCCGCGGCCGCACCTTATGCAGTTCCCGGAACCTCCGGGAGAGCGAGTCCTTGCGCCGGGTATGCACCCTATCTTGGAGATCTAGCCTGAGGATTGCTTCTGTCATCGCCAGCAGCTCGAACATCGTCAGAAGGTCAAGACGTCTTCGCTGGGCCTGGAAATGCGCCTCCACCTCTTCCCAAGTCTGGCCTCGGAAGGCTCTCGCGAACCAGGGCGAGGGAGTGTGCCCATATCGCAGGCTCTTTAAGATTTCGCTTTGCGCTTCAGCGAGCGCAGCGCGTTGGAACTCGGCCCATGCAAGCACCGAACTCAAGTCTGGCTCCGTGTGCGCGTCGAAAGCTTCCATCAGAGCACCGGCAACATGACTTTCTGAAGCGCATCGCGGAGACTATCTTCTGAAAGTGAGGCCGCCTCAAGCTCGGGGACACGACCAAGGACCACGGTCCAGCGGTCACCGCCTTCCCACAAAAGTGTCACGGTGTTCCGGTCCCCGCGCAGGTCTACGCGGCCCTCCGCGCCGACAACCGTCACGCCTTTCGGAAGAAACTGGACCTCATCCATGCCCACCCGCAACTCCAGAAGCGGTGCATCGTAAGTGCCGACAAACTGCTCGGTGACAGGCACCTCGCGCGTGCGCACCTCAACGACTCCAGCCTCGCGGTCGGCGCGCAACATATTCTCCACCCGCAGGTACAGCCCCCGCACCGCCTCAAGCCATTGATCCCGCTTGCGATTCCAGTCAACCGTGGTTGCGGAAGACTGTTCCTTGCGCGCACGCAGAAATTCGCTCAGTGAGTTTCCCATGACAACCTCTAGTCTAGCGCCACCTTCAACCAGCGCTTTTGACATCCCTCCCCCCGATTGCGACCATAAAACCATCGAAGATGGCCACCAAAGAGAAGCCAGCCCCCAAGGGCCGCAACTTCGACCTGCGTCAGTTGGAATGCTTCTGCGCCATCGCCCGCACCGGCAGCTTCACCGCCGCCGCCGAAGAAATGGGCATCGCCCAGCCGTCCCTCTCCGAACAGCTCGGCAAACTCGAAGCCGCCCTCGGCGCCGCCCTCTTCGAACGCAGTAACCGCCGGGTCTCCCTCACCCCGCTCGGCGCCGCGCTCCTCCCCAAGGCCCGAGCCCTCATCGAAGAGGCCGACGCCCTCCCCCAATACGCCCGCTCGGTCTGCGACGAACTCGGCGGCGCCCTCCGCGTCGGCGCCATCCCCACCATCCTTCCCTACTTCCTCGCCCCCGCCCTCAAAACCTTCACCAACCGCTACCCTGAAATCGACCTCCACCTCCGCGAAGCCACCACCGCCGAACTCGTCAAACAGATCCAGGACGGCGTCCTGGACCTCGCCCTCCTCAGCCTCCCCGTCGATGACGCCGGCCTCGTCATGGCCGAACTCTTCCGCGAGCCCCTCCACCTCGCCGTACCAATGAACCACCCCCTCGCCGCCGAAGCGAAGATCCAGCTCCGCCGCGTCTCCGGCGAGCGCCTCCTCCTGCTCAAGGACGGCCACTGCCTCCGCGAAGAAGCCCTCACCGCCTGCGACCGCGCCCGCGCCCGCTTCAACGCCCGCTTCGAAGCCGACCAGTTCGCCACCATCTTCGAACTCATCCGCTCCGGCTTCGGCGTCAGCATCGTCCCCGAAATGGCCCGCGGCTACGCCGACGGCTGCCGCCTCGTCACCATCACCCCTACCGTCACCCGCAGCATCGGCTACATCCGTCTCGAAAAGCGCTACGTCACCAAGGCCCTGGAGGCATTCACGGCATATTTACGCGAAGTGGCCAAAGCCAGGTGATACAATTTCGATTCACGGCATGAGAACGCTGCGTTACCTGGTTGTGCTTCCTCTGCTCGTGGCGTTCGTCGCCGACGTGCTCCCCGCCCAGCGCAAAAAGCGCAACAAAAAGGGCGAAGAGGAGGAGATCACCCAAGTCCTCGATCTCCCCAAGGACCCCCCGCACGCGGTCGCCGCCGAACCCCAGCGCCTCGGCTACATCACCGCCCCGCTCTCCTCCAAAGGCCTCCTCTCCCAGCAGGTTAAAGACGGCCTCAAAGCCCTCCGCAGCCAAGCCAAAGGCGCCACCATCCTCAAAGTCCGCGCCTTTGTCTCCGGCACTGGCGATATGCGCCGCGTCCCCTCCATCGTCAGCGAAGAACTCACTGATTGGAAGCTTCCCCTCCCCGCCGTCAGCGCCATTCGCATCGGCGCTGTCCCCCAGGAAGGCGCCCAGGTCCTGTTGGAAGCCATCACCTCCGAAAAAAAGCCCGCCAACCCCAACGGCATCGCCTTCTTCTCCGGCCAGCAGATCACCTCCAAGGAAGCCCTCGAAAAAGTCGACCCCCTCGTCCAGGAATCCCTCCGCCGCCTCACTCTCGCCGCCACCGCCGCCAAGGTTACCACCGGCGACATGATCCACGTCACCTGCTTTGTCAGTGCGCTCGGCGACTACACCGCCCAGCGCGCCTCCGTCTCCGCCGCCTTCCCCAAAGCCTCCGTCTCCATCGTCCAGACCCTCCGCGGACTCAGCGCCGCCCTAGTCGAATGCGAAGGCGTCGGCCGCCTCAGCGAAGCACCCGCGTCCCCTGTCCAAGCCATCAGCGCCGAGGGCCTCACGCCCTCCCCCAACTACTCCCAGGCCATCGCCCTCAACGTCCCCAAAATCATCATCACCGGCACCCAACAGGCCTTCCGCTCCCAGGAAAGCGACGTCAAACTCGCCTTCGATCGCCTCTCCAAAGATCTAACGGCCGCCGGCGGTAACCTCAAGAACGCCGTCTTCACCAGCTACTACCCCCTTACTGGCGACATCATGGCCAAAATCCGCGCCGTCCGCTTCGAGTTCCTCGACAAGTCCCGCCCCCCCGCCGCCACTATGCTCCTGTTTGAGGGACTCCCCTCCATGGACGCCAGCTTCGCCTTCGAGGTCGTCGCACTCCCCTGACGGCCTACCTCTGGCCTCCCCATGGTCGAGCTTGGCGTCTTGGCGCGGCTTTCTGGCAGGAAACATTCCCCCCACCCCTCCGATCTAAACCATGTGCGTTTCAAACCATTCGCCATCCAACCCCCTGTCCTCGCCGGCCTGCTCGCGCTCTCCCTCGTCCCAGCAAAAGCAGTAGACTCCGCCCCGCCTCTGCTCACCATGGACGAGTTGAAGCAACTCGCCGAAACCGCACAACCCACCGGCGCCCTCGCCGCGAAAGTGAAGCACCTCCTCGCCACCCCGTTCGTCAACCACTCCCCGCAGGCTATCCCCAAGCGCCCCGCAGTACCCGGCCTCGGACCCATCCTCCGCATCGGCGCCTGGAACATCGAGCGCGGCAACAACTTCGACCTCCTGCGCCTTTCGCTCTCCGATCCCGCCGCCTTTGCCCGCGCCGTCGCCGAGCAGAACGCCGCCGTAGAACCCAAGCAGCGCGCCAAGCCCCAGCAGATCGCCGATGCACCCCAGCAAAGCGCCCACCTGGCCGCCTCCGACATCCTCATCCTCAATGAATCCGACCTCGGTATGGGCCGCTCGGACTATCGCGACGTCGCCCGCGAACTCGCCCACGCCCTTTCCATGAGCTACGCCTTTGGTGTCGAGTTCATCGAAGTCGATCGCATCTACCTCGGGCTGGAACGCCTCGAAGCCCCCGACCAGGAGTCCATCAGCCGCTTCGCCCAGGATACGGCCGTCGACGAGAGCCGCTATAAGGGCCTCCATGGCTCAGCTATTCTCTCCCGCTACCCCATCCGCACAGCCCGCAACATCCGCCTCAAACCCTGCTACGACTGGTACACCAAGGAGCGCGACGCCATCAGCGAACTGGAAAAGGGCAAACGCGTCGCCTCCAAGGAAGTCTTCCGCGAACGCATCGAGCGCGAAATGCGCCACGGCGGCCGCATGGCTCTCATCGTCGACCTCGAAGTCCCCGAATCCCCCACCGGCCTGCTCACCGTTGTCGCCGCCCACCTCGAAAACAAGACCCGGCCGTCCTGCCGCAAAGACCAGCTCGACGATCTCCTCCAGCAGTTGCGCGATGTCCCCAACCCCCTCGTCCTCGGCGGCGATCTCAACACCACCGGAACCGACGGAGCGCCCACTTCGATTGCCCGCGAACTCAAAAAGCGCGTCCGAAATCCCGGCTTCTGGGCAGGCCAAGCCATCCGCTGGTTCAGTCCCGTCGCCTTCACCAACGTCCTGGCAGGCTCCACCAACTACTTCAAGAACTACCAGGACCCCACCGCCGTCAGTGTCCCCCTCATCGCCGTCAACCGCGAAGCCCGTCTCTTCGCAGACCTCGAGAAGTTCCGCTTTGCCGACGGCAGCGCCTTCGACTTCTCCGGCACCAAAATGCAATCCAGCAATGGCCGCACCGGCACCCTCGCCAATTCAAACGACCGCGCCGCCAAGGGCTTCCGGCCCACCTTCGAGTTCGAGCGCGACTACGGCGGCCTCGTCGGCCAACTCCGCCTCGACTGGCTTCTCGTAAAACCCGTCAGCCACGGCGGCCACAAAGCCTTTGCCTTCTCGCCCTGGTTCGGGACAACGCTCGATCATCTCAACGAGGCCATTCCCGGTCAGATCTCCGACCACCACCCCATCACCGTCGATCTACCGATCACCATTCCAACCAAATCTTTTAGCCGAAGCAGACCAACCACTTACCGGCCAACCACCAGTTCATCCCTTTGCGGGTCATGCTCTACTGAAGATAGGGAGGGCCACGTCGATGGCCCTCCCCTTCCCCCCGAAGTACCCTCGGGAAAAACAAAAAAGTGCACGTCCGAACCCAAAGCCGGCCCTAGTCCGGTTTACGCCATCCCGGCCAACACGCCGCGCATGTACGCGAACGACCGCTGCATGCCAGGCAACGGGTTGTCCGCGTCGATCTCGTATTCCAGCATCACGCCACCGGTGTAGTTCATCTTCCTGAGTTGCTTGAACACACCCACGATCGGCAGCTTCCCTTCCCCAACGATGCACTGGCTCTCCTTCGCCATCGGATCCTTCAGATCCTTCACATGCATGTCCAGCAGCCGCGAACCGGCCTCGGCAATCGACTCCACCACATCCACACCCGTCCGGCTGGTATGGCCGATGTCAATGCATAGACCCATGTTCGGGTGCATGTTCTTTACCAGCTTCAACACACTCTGCGGCGTCGGGAAGTGTTTGTCTTCCGGCCCGTGATTGTGGATGGCCACCTTGATGTTGTAGTCCCGCGCGAACTTCTCAATCATCGGCACCGTCTCGGCCGTGGGCGCCACCACCATCAGCGGCATGCCCGCCGCCTTCGCGTACTCGAAGTGGAACTTGATGTCCGCATCGTCGGCCTTCTGCAGCCCGATCGTCCCACCGCCCAGGATCTCCAACCCCGCCTTGGCTACATCCGCGCGCGCCTTCTTGATCTCCTCCGGCGTACTGCGATAAAGCAGGTGGAATTCCTTGAAGTTGACGTACTTGGTGCCGCACTGCTTCACCATCTTCAGGGCAAGCGCACGGTTGAATTCACGAAGCGAGTAGCTGGCAACGCCAAGCTTGAAGCCAACGCCCGCGCCTTCATTGGCGGGCAGGGCAGGAACGGGAGCGGCCAACGCCGCCGCAGCCGTGCCGATCAGGGACCTGCGAGAGAGTCTCATAGCGGACTCATTTTCTCACAAAACGGCGGCGCGTCTGACCCGCATGAATAGCCAGGCACCCAGTGCCACCAGCACCAGAGCCACCCACTGCGCCAGCGACAACCCCAGTGTCAACGCCTGCTCGTGGTTGCGGACGAATTCGATGCCGAAGCGGGCCAGTGGATAGAGGATGAGGTAGAGGGCGAAAATCTCACCTTTGGCGTGCTGGCGTGTAGCGCGCGTCCACAGCAGGCCGAAGATGAGGAACTCGGCGACGGCTTCGTAGATCTGCGACGGATGCAGCGCTATCCCCAGCGGCACGCCCACCATCTGGTGCGCATCGGGATTCGTAAACGTAACCGCCCACGGCAGATCGCACTTCGCCCCCCAACAGCAACCGGCCGCAAAGCACCCCAACCGCCCGATTCCGTGCCCCAACGCCACCCCCGGCGCAAAGCAATCAGCCACGCGCAGGAACGGCAGGTTCTTCTTCCGCACGTACCACACCGCCACCAGCAGCGCCGCGATCAGCCCCCCATGGAACACGCCGCCCGCCTGCAGCGTCGCCATGCTGAACAGATCGCCCGGATGACTCAGATAGAATGGCAGGTCATACAGGATCATCATCAACTTGGCGCCGACCAGGCCAGCCAATGCCAGGTAGATGCCCAGGTCCGTCACCGCCTTCGGATCCAGCTTGTCCCGCTGCGCCAGGTGCCCGGCCACCCATAACCCCGCCAGAAACCCGAGCGCCACCAGCAGCCCATACGTGGGCAGGAAGAAGTCGCCGAACTCAATCAGCTTGGGTAGCACTTATGCCGCCTTCTCACGCGTTTGCCATAACCGCAGCAACAACAGCACGGCCCCCACGCTGATAGCACTATCGGCCACATTGAAGGCCGGCCATTCGTAGGAGCCGATGAACACCTGCAGGAAGTCCGTCACAGACCCGCGCACCACCCGGTCATAGAGATTCCCCAGCGCCCCGCCCAACACCAGCGACAGCGCCAATGGCGGAATCGGGCCGCTCGGCCACGCCCCCTTCGGCATCTGCCATAGCTGATACGCGACATAGAGCATCACCACACCCGACACGCCCACCAATAACAGTAGACGCAGCGCGCCCTCGGTCTGGTTAAAGATTCCGAAGGCCGCGCCGCGGTTCTGCGCGTGAATGATGTTGAACACCCCGGGGATGACCGTAATGGTGTCGAACGCGCCCAGGCCGGTCTCGATCCAGTACTTCGTCAGCCTGTCCAGCACGATCACCAGCGCGGCTATCGCAAAGCGAGCCGGGCGGCTGATCATCCCACGATTTCCTTGAGAGCCGCGGCGCAGGAATCGCACACGGTCGGGAACCGCGGCTCGATGCCGATCAGCGTCGAGTACTTCCAGCAGCGTTCGCACTTGGTGCCGTCTGCCCGCTCGATGTGCACCGACAGTTCCGTGTCCCCATCCGGCTCCAGGGTCACCTGGCTGGTAATGAACAGGCCCGGAAGGTGATCGATGTATTCCACCAACAGCGGCGCCAGCGCCTCGCCGGCACGCAGCCGCACCTTGGCTTCCAGCGGAGCGCCGATGAACTTCTCCTGCCGCGCCACTTCGAGCGCCTTCAGCACCTGTTCGCGGACGGGCATGAGCCGTTCCCAGTTCTGCATGCGGGCACGGGAGTCATCGCTGAGGCCGGAGGTCATTGACGCCGGCTCCGGCATCAGCGCCAAGTGCACGCTCTTCGGGTCGCCTTCGAGCTTGGCCAGGTTCTGCCACACCTCGTCGGTGGTGAACGAGAGGATCGGCGCGAGCAGCCGTGCCAGCGCATGCGTCAGCTTGTACAACGACGTCTGCGCACTGCGGCGGCCCTTGCTCTTGGGTGCCATGGTGTAGAGGCGGTCCTTCAGCGCATCGAAATAGATGGAGCTGAGGTCCGTGGTGGCGAAATTATAAAGCGCCTGGTAGACGCGATGGAACTCGAAGTCGGCGTAGTGCTTGCGGCAGCGCTCGATGAGCGCCTCGGCCCGCACCAGAATCCACTGGTCGAACTCAGACTGCTCGCCGATCGGCACCATATCGGTGGCCGGG
>JAEUQF010000142.1 GCA_016789745.1 Bryobacterales bacterium | reverse complement strand
CGGGGGCGGGGGGGCGCCGCGCCCGCGGGGCCGGCCCCCGCCCCCGAGCGCGGGCCCCCGCCCGGGGGGGTCGGCGTGTTGCGTGGGGGGGCGCGGGTGTTGCCGCCGGTTGGGGGGGGGGGGGTAGGGGCAGTATCGAGGTTGATGGTGAGGACGCCGGAGATGGGGCCGGTGGGGATGGGGATGACGGTATCGACGCTGTTGGCGTCGGTGAGGGTGACTTGGCCGCCGGTGATCTGGCCGTTGAAGTTGATGATGAACTGGGCGGCATGGGCGGCGGGGAGGAAGGCCAGGATGGCGGTGAGCAGAAGGAGCGGCATGAAGGTGAGTTTGCGGGAGGGAGGGGCGGGCTGGGGAGTAGGATGGGGTGGGTTTTGGGGTAGGACACCCCACGGAACCTGTTGAAAAGAATGGCAGGGGGGTTATTGTTCGACTAGGCCCTGGCGAATGGCGAATCTGACTAACTCGGCGCTGGAGCGGAGCTGGAGTTTGCGGAAGATGCGGTTGCGGTGGGCGTCGATGGTGTAGACGGAGATGTCGAGTTCGGTGGCGATGTCCTTGGCGGACTTGCCTTCGGCGAGGAGTTTGAAGACTTCGAGTTCGCGGGCGGTGAGGAGGTCGAGGGGGCTGCCGACGAACTTCTGGTAGTCGGACAGGACGGTGTTGGAGACGCCTGGGGCGATGTAGGCCTCGTTGTTGGCGACGGTGCGGACGGCGCGGAGGAGTTCGCCGTCGACGGACTCTTTGAGGAGGTAGCCTTTGGCGCCGGCTTTGAGGGTTTCGCGGACGTAGGTGGAGTCGCGATGCATGGAGAGGATGAGGACGCGGACGTTGGGGTAATTCTGGGAGACGTACTGGGTGACTTCGACGCCGTTGCCGTTGGGCATGGCGACGTCGAGGATGAGGAGGTCGGGCTGGAGTTCGGCGGTGAGTTGGATGGCTTCCTGGCCGGTGCCGGCTTCGCCGATGACGGCGAACTCGGTGGGGTGTTGGGCGAGGATGAGGCGGAAGCCGCGGCGGACCATGGCGTGGTCGTCGGCGAGGAGGATGCGGGTGGGTCTGGTCATAGGGAGGGCTCGGTAAGGGGTACTTCGAGGTGGACGGTGACGCCTTGGCCCTGGACGGAGTTGAGGGAGAGGCGGGCGCCGATGGCCTGGGCTCGCTCGTGCATGCCGAGGAGGCCGAGGCCGGAGGAGGGGCGTTCGGGCGCGGCTTTGGGGAAGCCGCCGCCGGTATCGGAGATGGTGAGGGAGAGGACGTTGGGGCGGAGCAGGGCGAGGGTGATTTCGGCGGAGCGGGCGAGGGTGTGGCGGGCGATGTTGGTGAGGGCTTCCTGAACGATGCGGAAGAGGTGGGTTTCGATGACGGGGGGGAGGCGGTGGCGGAGTTGGCTCTGGTAGTTGACTTCGATGCCGGTGCGGTTGGAGAAGCCGCGGGCGAGTTCGCGGAGGCCGGCGTCGAGGCCGAAGTCGTCGAGGATGCGGGGGCGGAGGAGCTGGCTGAGTTCGCGGGCGTTGGATTGGGCGTCCTTAACGAGGGCGATGGAGTCGGCGAGGCGCTGTTGGGAGATGGGGTCGGCGGGTTGGACGACGGTGAGGGTGGATTCGATGGCGTTGAGGGTTTGGCCGAACTCGTCGTGGATTTCCTGGGAGAAGCGGCGGGCGGATTCTTCCTGTTCGGAGAGGGTATGGAGGGAGAGGCGGGCGAGGGTGGCGGCCTGGCGTTCGAGGCGTTGGAAGGCGGTGAGGGAGGCGGCGACGGAGAGGGCGGCGCAGAGGGCGGCGAGGACGAGGGCGGATAAGAAGAGGTTGCGGGCGGACTGGAGGAGGCCGGCGTCGAGGATTTGCTGCTGGTTGCGGGATTGGGCGACGTCGTCGTAGGAGGTTTCGATGAGGCGGCTGGCGGCGGCGGTGAAGTCGCGGTAGCGGGCGTTGAGGGTGGGGGAGGAGGGGCGGCGGAGGGACAGGAGGGTTTCGATTTCGGAGAACAGGGGGGTGGCAGTGGATTGGAGGTGGCGCCAGGCGTCGGCTTCGGGCTGGTGGAGGGAGGCGGCGAGGGCGTCGGTGAGGATGCGGGAGGTGTCGAGGCGGAGTTGGGCGAAGGTGGGGGCGAGTTGGGGGGCGCGGGCGGGGGAGGCGGCCAATTCGTAGAGGAGGACGCCGAGGGCAGCTTGGTGTTGGGCGAAGCGATCGATGAAGCTGGATTCGCGGACGTAGGTGTCGGAGAGGGAGGAGGCTTCGCGGTCGAGGTGGCGCATGGCGCGGAGGCCGAGGATGCCGGAGGCGAGCATGGTGACCAGGACGAGGGAGAAGCCGGCGAGCAGGGCGACGAGGAAGCGACGTTCGATGAGGCGGAAGCGGGGCTCGAGCGGTGTAGCGGCGTGAAGCGAAAAAGGCATCGGATGAATGCCGAGCGGGTTCCGGACGCGGAGGGCCGGAGAGAGCCTTGTCGCCGGTTTGCCGCCGGACTTCTATGATGACAGGAAAGCAGGGGTGAGGGTATCCCAGATGTCTTGTAGAGGGACATCAAAGAGGACCTGGAGTTGGGGATAAAGGGTGGTGATGGAGGGTAAGGAACGGGTTGCGAATGACTTGTAGACCGTAGCGGGGAACGGATGGGACCACCGACCCTGGAGCGTGGGCGAATGACGCCTGGCTTAAGGAGCGTGGACCATGTGGGATCGACTACGGCTGTTTCTGAGATTCCGGGATAGCCGGTTCGAGGATTTGAACCGGGAGAATGCCAAGACGGTGGTGTACCGGGATTTCAGCGCCGGTTTGGTGACGGCGATGACGGCGATCCCGATGGCGATGGGTTTTGCGATGGCGATGGGTCTGCGGCCAGAGCAAGGGATTATTGCCGGGGCGCTGGCGTGCGTGGTGGGGCGGACGTGGGGCGGGTCAAAGTACCAGGTGTACGGGCCGACGGCGGCTTTCATTCCGCTGATCTACTCGCTGATGCAGAAGTATGATCACGGATTTCTGGTGGCGGTGTCGCTGGCGGCGGGGCTGATTCTGTGTCTGATGGGTTTATTGGGATTGGGCAAGGTGGCGCGGCATGTACCGAACTCGATCGTCGTCGGTTTTACGGTGGGGATTGGGATCACGATTGCGGCGACGAATTTGTATGACGTGTTGGGGATCCAGGCGAATGGGGGTCCGAACCTGCTGACGAAGTTGTCAGGGGTGATGGAGCATGCCGGCGAGGCGAGTGTGTTCGCGGTGGTGCTGGGGCTGCTGACGTTTGGATTGACGCGGTATCTGCTGCGGCTGTCGATTTACATTCCGGCGCCGTTGTTGGCGGTGGGAGTGGCGACGGCGATTGCGAGCACGGTGTGGGCGAGCAAGGGCTTGATGCTGATCAAGACGAAGTACGGCGAGATTCCGACGAATTTCTTTGTGTTCACGCCGCCGCAGCTGCCGGAGATGACGCCGGCGGTATGGGGGGATTTCGCGTACTACACGCTGGCGATTGTGTTCATTTCGGGCGTGGAGAGCCTGCTGTGCTCGTCGATGGCGGACCGGCTGGCGGGCAATCAAACGACCCCGTTCAATCCGGACAAGGAGTTCTGGGGGCAGGGGCTGGTGCAGATCATCACGCCGTTGCTGAACGGGTTCCCGTGCACGGGGGCATTGGCGCGGACGGCGACGAGTATTCGGGCGGGCGCGGTGACGCCGCTGGCGGGGTACTTCAAGGCGGTGTTGAAGCTGGGGATGGCGGTATTTCTGGCGAATTATCTGGAATTGGTGCCGATGGCGTGTATCGGCGGGATTATGCTGTGGGTGGCGAGCAACATGATCAAGGTGTCGGAGATGCAGCACGTGATGGCGACCGGGCGATTCCATGCGGGGCTGATGCTGTACACGGCGGCGATGGTGCCGATGACGGATTTTCTGACCGGGGTGTTGTCGGCGCTGGTGCTGTACTTTGTGTTGCGGCCGTTCCTGGAGAAGAAGGGCGAGCAGGAGCAGGAGCCCGAAGAAGCAGTGCAGGTGGCGGCGTAAAGGAGGCTGCGGGATGTTTCGACGGATTGTGGTGGCGGTAGGCAGGGAGAACGAACAAGCGTTACGGCGTGCCGGAGTGGCGATGGCGGCTGGGGCGGGAGTGGGGGAGGCTCGGGTGACGAGCTTTCATGTGAACCCGAAGCGGCAGGGCGATACGTTGGACGAGTTGCTGCAGGAGACGGCGGCGCTGGAGGCGGATCTGCTGGTGGTGGGGGCGCGGAGCCACGTGACGGCGCGTCGGTTGGCGATGCTGGCGCCGTGTTCGGTGTTGATGGTGCCGGAGGAAGACGAGTTGCAGTTGGAGCGGGTGCTGGTGCCGGTGGATTTTTCCGAAGCTTCGGCCGAGGCGGTGCGCGAAGGTTGGCGTTTGGCGCGGGCCGGTGACGGGGACTGCACGGTGCTGGCTGTGGAATCGGACGATGAAGCGTGGCTGGACTGGCGAAAGCAACCTGGCCATCTGGAAGAGAAGCTGAAGAGCTTTGTGGCGGATGCCTTGGGCGGGTTGGAGCCGCGTGTGCGGCGCGCGGTGGTGCCGCTGTCGCATTCGACGATGAGTTTGGGGCGGGAGTTGCACCAGGCGCCACGAAACATTGAAGGGGCGGACATTGCGACGACGATTGTAGGGGAAGCTGGTAAGCGGCGGGCCACGCTGGTGGTGATGGGCACGCGCGGGCGGACGCTGGCGGCGTCGATTTTACTGGGGAGCGTGACGGAGAAGGTGGTACAGATCTCGCGAGTGCCGGTGTTGGCGGTAAAGCGGGATGGGGAGCGGTTGGGATTATTGCGAGGGTTGCTGGAACGGCTGCGGGCCGAGCAGCCGACGCTGGTAATGGGTTGACAGCAAGGAGGATGCGCGATGCAGCGACGATTTGGACTGGATTGCATTAACTATCTGGGCGATGCTTCGACGGTGGCCAAGCCTCCGCAGGACGAGGCAGTAGTGGCGCAGTCGGTAAACCGGGCGGAGTTGGAGCAGCAGGCGATTGAGGAACTCATTCGGGAGAAGGAGAAGGAGTTGTCGCGGCTGACCAAGAGTCTGCGGCGGATCAAGGCATCCGGGGCGAAGCATAAGCAATAGCGCGGGAGAGATTTTGACGAGCCCCCTTGACGGGCCGGCAGGCTTGCGAATTGGCAGGCGGCCGGCCCTGGTTTATTGTGGGGTGGAGAGCACGTCGAGGAGCCAGGCTTCGGCGGCGGCGGTTGGGGGTTGGGCGGGGAGGGGGGATGTTGCGTGGGAGGGGGCGGCTTGAGCGAATAGCTCGGCGGCGAGTTGTTTGACGTGGGCCAGGGGCCACTGGCCGCACTTGATGGCGAGGAGTTCGTCGACGTCGCGGGTGCGGAAGACCTGGAGTTGGCCGGATTCGAGAAACTCGATGCACATGCGGAGCAGGCGGATGAGGTGGGCGGCGTTTTTGGTGTCGTAGCCGTGGTGGAGGACGAGGGTTTTGCGTTTGTCGCCGAGGTAGCCGAGGTTAAGGCCCTTTTTCTGGTAGGACTTGAGGCGTTGGAGGAGTTTATCGAGGCCCCAGGCGGCGTAGGAGGCGGGGAGATCGGGGGGCGGGGCGATGACCTCGCCTTTGTGATTGGGATGGGCGCCGCGGCGTTTGAGTTCGGCGGTGACGGCGAGGTATTCGCGCAGTTCGGCGGGGTCCTGGGACTCCATACGTTTGAGCTGGCTGAGGGCATAGCCGGCGAAGGCTTCAAAGACGTGTTTGGCGGCGAACCAGTGGCGGTTCTGGATGAGGTGGCGGCCCCAGGGGGAGAGTTGCAGGTAGTGCTGGTCGCGCAGCCAGAGGATGCCGAGGATATTGGGGTTGCCGGCCAGCAGCAGGGAGACGGCCTTGCGGATGTCGTAAAGGACGATGTCGTAGTGGCCGACCCAGAGTTGCACGGTGCCGCGGGAGCCGAACTCGCGGAGGCCGTAGAGTTCCTTTCGGCCGGGGATGAGGAAGCCCATGAGGTCGATGTCGTCGAAGTGGTTGGGGTCGTGGCGGGGGACGTAGATGGTTAGGGGCGACCGAGCCGCGGTAGGCGAACAGGGGGTGTTTGGGTGGGGTGTAGGTGACGGCGGGGGGTGGGCTGCTCCTGGCTCTCCGTACCGAATAGGAATGGCCGCCGGAGAGGGATCCGGCGGCCGTTGAGCATGAGCGTCTTTGGAAAGGGCAGAGGGAAAATCCCGTTGGGGTCAGGCCTTGCGGCGGGCCAGGCCGACGCCGAAGAGCACGAAGGCGACCAGGGCAAAGGTGCCGGGTTCGGGGACATCGCCGCCGCCACCGCCACCGCCGCCACCGCCGCCGCCACCCTGCTGGCCGGTGCTGCCGACGATGAGGTCATCGAGGTTGGGGAAGCCGGAGCCGCCGGTATTGGCGAAGGTCAGCGAGGTGAAGTTGCCGCCGGTGCTGATGAAGCCATAGAAGCCGGTGAGCGAGGTTGGCGCGGTGACGGTGAGGCTGGAATCGGGATCGACGCCGTTGGCCGCGGTAACCGAACCCGTGGTGGAGGTTTGGATGGCGCCGCCGGAATTGAAGAAGAAGTAGCCGCCGATGGCGTTGATGCCGCCGGCGAGGTTCTGCACGACGAGCGGGGTGAAGTTGAGGTTGGTGGCCAGAGAGCGGTCTCCGGAGATGTCGACGACGTAGAGGCCGCCGGCCGAGGCTACCTGGTAGGAGAAGCCGCTGCCGCTGAAGGCCTGGGGCGATCCGAGGGCTCCTGCCGAGAGCGATTGCAAGTCGTTCTCGAAGTAGCTGGAGAGCGCACCGAGGAAGGTGGTGCGGTCTGTGTAGGTGAGGATCGCTGCGGATGCGTTCCCGGCGCAGAGCAGCGTGAGGATGAGGGCGATTCGCTGTGTCCGTGTCATAGGTCACGACAAAAGTACCATTGGTACCAGAACCAGAGAATCAGTTCGGTCCCTGTGTGCACCGTACACCCAGGGGGAGCATAGTCCATTCCGAAAGAAGAGATAGAGAGGGAAGGCGAAGGGGAGGAGAAGGGGTTTCGGAGGGTGTTCTTAGTACTTTAGGACCACACACCCGGCCGGATCCG
The DNA here is from genome assembly GCA_016789745.1 of Bryobacterales bacterium. Lineage (GTDB taxonomy): Bacteria > Acidobacteriota > Terriglobia > Bryobacterales > Bryobacteraceae > CADEFT01. The sequence continues at coordinate 4,563 of JAEUQF010000142.1, read as the reverse complement.
GAGGGATCCTCAGGTCCGGCTAGGGCGTGGTACGGGGTGTTCCGAGGTTCGCTTTTTAAGCTATGCGCGACGGCGGCGCAGGAGGCCGGCGGCGGCCAGCGCGGCGGCGGTGAGGGCGAAGGTGGCGGGTTCCGGGACGTTGTTGCCGACGATGAGGTCGTCCACGTTGAGGAAGCCGCGATTGGAGAAGGCTTCGGTGAAGGTTACCGAGGTGAGCGGGCCGGAGGTGCTGAGGAAGCCGAAGAAGGTGGTGGTGTTGGCCGGGTTGGTGACGGAGAGGTTGGCGGTCTCATTGGCGGCGTTAGTCGCGGTGAGGGTGCCGCCGCCGTTGGCGATGCTGGTGCCGAGGTTGTAGAAGAAGTAGCCGCCGAGGCCCCAGATGTTGGCCGAGAGGTTGAGGAAGCCGAGGCCGTTGGGGAGGGTATTTTCGGCCAGGGACTGGTCGCCGGAGGTATCGACGACGTAGAGGACGGAATCGGAGGAGACCTGGTAGGAGAAGCCGTTGGCGGAGAAGGACTGGGGGGAAGTGATGGAGCCAAGGGCGAGGGATTCGAAGTCGTTTTCGAACAGGGATGTCAGGTTGGCGAGGAACGCCGTGCGATCGGTGTAAGTGATGATCGCGGCGGGGGCCTGCAAAGCCGATAACAGGAGCAGGGCCAAGGGGAGAACAAGCCGGGCGGTGTTCATACGTTTATGAGACAACGGTGAACGGTTTTGGGGGAATCAGGTGTATTACACGGTAGGCGGGGGAGAATACCCCATTACTTTTAGGCGGGGAGTACTGCTGCGCCACAGCGCAGACTGGGTTGGGGGGAGGGGGCGGTCTGGGGACCGCCCGCGGGTGTGGGCACCCGCCCTCCAACGGAATCAGGCGGTGCCGGTCATTCTTTGGGGGGTGGACTCTTCGGAGGCGCCGGGCTTTTTGAGGGCGGCTAGCGAGGCTTTGAGCGCGTCCATGATGTCGATGACCTTGACTTGGGCGGCTTCGACGGGGGCGACGATCTCCTGGCCGGCGATTTTGGCGTCGATCATGGCGCGGAGGTTTTCGCGGTAATTGTCCTTATATTTGGCGGGCTCGAAGGGGGCGGCGAGGGCCTGGACGAGCATCATGGCCATGTCGAGTTCGCGCTCCTTGACGTCGGTGATGTCGGAGCGGAAGGCCTCGGTTTTGCGGATTTCGTCCTCGAAGTACATGGTGTGGAGGGTGATGCCCTGGGAGGAGGGGCGGAGGATGACGATGTGCTCGCGCGAATGCATGGCGATTTTGGCGAGCGCGACGTAGCCGGATTTTTTGAGCGAGGCGAGCAGGAGCGCGTAAGGTTTTTCGCCGGCCTCTTCGGGGGCGACGTAGTAGGAGCTTTCGTAGTAGATGGGGTCGACTTCGGCCTCGCGGACGAACTCGAGGATTTCCATGACTTTGGCGGACTTGGGCGCCATTTTCTTGATGTCTTCGTCCTCGACGACGACGTAGCGGTCCTTTTCGTACTCGTAGCCTTTGATGATGTCGGCGCGGGGGATTTCGACGTCTTCGGCGGCGCAGAAGATCTTGTATTTGACGCGGGAGTGATCCTTTTTATGGAGCTGGTTGAAGGAGATGGACTCGGCCCGGGCGGCGGTGAAGAGCTTGATGGGCAGGCTGACGAGACCGAAGGTGAGGTGTCCTTTCCAGACGGTGGAGGCCATTTTATTAGCTTACAGCTATCAGCGATCAGCGATCAGCTTTGGCGCTCGGGGTTCTGGCGGCTGGCTGCTCCCGCTTACGACCCGCGGCTGAGAGCTGAAAGCTGATCGCTACAACCTTCCTGTACTTTTTAAAAAAGATTTACTGATCCGGAAATATGGCTTAGCATGGGCTCATGCGTACTCCACTCTCACGCCGCGGCTTCTTCTCCGCCGCCGGTGCCGCGTTTGCCTCCACGTTTTGGGCCGATCGGGATTTGGAAGCGGCCATGCAAAATGTCAACGCCAGGTCGAAGCCTTCCGACCTCAAAATCACAGACATGCGGGTGGCAGTGGTGGCCAAAGCGCCCATGACCTGCCCGCTGATCCGTATCGACACCAACCAGGGCATTTACGGTTTGGGGGAAGTGCGCGACGGGGCCAGCAAGAACTACGCGCTCATGCTGAAGAGCAAGATCGTCGGCGAGAACCCCTGCAATATCGACAAAATCTTCCGGAAAATCAAGCAGTTCGGTGGACATGCGCGGCAAGGCGGAGGCGTCTGCGGGGTGGAGATGGCGCTGTGGGACCTGGCCGGCAAGGCCTACAACGTACCGGCTTACCAGATGTTGGGCGGCAAGTTCCGGGACAAGGTGCGCTGCTATGCCGACACCGACCAGTCGCGGGATCCGAAGGAGTTCGCGCGGCGGCTGAAGGCACGGGTGGAGGACAAAGGCTTTACGTTCCTGAAGATGGACTTGGGCGTGGGCTTGGTGGAGCAGACGCCGGGCACGGTGACGCGGCCGCTCGGCACCAGCAGCCGCAACTACGGCATGGTGCAGCACATGTTCACGGGCATGGAGCTGACTGATAAAGGCGTCGCGGGCATGGCGGACTATGTCGCCCAGGTGCGCGAGGTGTTGGGGATGGAAGTGCCGCTGGCCGCGGACCATTTCGGCCACATCGGGCTGAACAGCTGCATCCGGCTGGGCAAGGCTCTGGAAAAGTACAACCTGGCGTGGCTGGAAGACATGATCCCGTGGCAATACGCCGACCTGATGAAGAAAATCACCGACTCGGTGGACATTCCCATCCTCACCGGCGAAGACATCTATTTGAAGGAAGACTTCATCAAGCTGGCCGAGATGCATGCGGTGGATATGGTGCATCCGGATCTGGCCACCTCCGGCGGCCTGCTCGAAACCAAGAAGATCGGCGACGCCTGCCAGGAGCATGGCGTGCCGATGGCGATGCATTTTGCCGGAACGCCGGTCAGCTTCATGGCGAACGTGCACTGCGCGGCGGCGACGGAGAACTTCCTGGCGCTCGAACACCATTCGGTGGATGTGCCGTGGTGGGAAGACCTGGTGGAAGGCGAAAAGCCGCTGTTCGACAAGGGTTTCGCGAACGTGCCGTCGCGGCCGGGCCTGGGCGTGACGCTCAACGACGAGGTGGTGAAACAACACCTGCTGGAGCCGGGTTACTTTGAGCCGACTCCCTATTGGGATAAAGACCGGACGAACGACCGGCTGTGGAGCTGACCGCCGCCGGGGCGGCGCGGCCGGCGTAACGCGATCCGGCCCAGACCACCAGCAGGGTCATGGCGAGCATCTCGCCGCCATCTTCGGCCATCCCGGCCGGAACGAAGAACGGGGTGCGGTAGAGCGCCTGGTGCAGCAGGTCCAGGCCGATGCCGCATCCGGCCAGCAGCGCTACCAGGACCGCCGCGATCCGGCCGTCGCGGCGCACGGCCAGATCGGCGCGCCAGTAGGTGAGCGCGAGTAGCGGCAATAGCGCGGCGCCCATGAGCGCGGCGAATAGCAGTTCGCCGACATCGCGGCCGCGCAGGCCGGGAACGAAGAGTTCGTAGCGGCTGGCCAGGACGGCGCCGGCTTCTTCATGCAGCATCAGCCAGTCGTCGGCCAGGACAAAGGCGAACAGCGCCGACCAAACGGCGAAGTGCGGCTCGCGGCGGGCGAGCGCGAGGCCGGCAAAGGCCAGCATCACAAAGAGTTCCTTGCCATATTGGAATATTTCGGCGAAGCCGCCATCCGTTTCGACGGAAAAGCGCGGGTCCGGGAGCAGGTGAAGGAAGTGCGCGGTGTGCAGGAGCAGAAGCAGGAGGTCGGCAGCGAGCAGAAGCAGCAGCCGCCGGCGCCAGGCGGGGGTCAGCTTTACCCATTCGTTACGGATCGGTTGCAGTCGGGTGACAAACGGCATCCGAGGGCATCGTAACGCGGGCGTGGCCGGTGTACCTAATGGCGACGGTGCGGCAGCGAACACTGTACAGCGATAGCGCTAGCAGGCTGCGGAAGCACCTTCTGGGCCGCCGATGAATGCAGAGGAACGCAGATAAGCTCCGTTTTGAATCGGCGTTTATCGCACTAATCGGCGGCTAAGTCCGATACCGGGCTTTTCAGCACCCTGCTCGCTCGCTCCTACCCCGGGAAGGCGCACGCGCGGGTCTGCCCTCTGTCGTCGGTGTTGTCTTCTCTGCGTCCTCCGCGGCTCTGCGAGAGATTTTCGGGAAACGTCCGCTGCGCGTCTTCGGCTGTGCCTCTCCGATAGAGCGGGGCTTCCCACAGCCCTCAGGCGCGCCTGTTGTCCTCATCCGGGGGCAACGGGAACATCAGTTGCTCGCTTTCGATACTGCCTTTGCCGCGCAGCGCCTGGAACGCCCACGGCAGCAGGTGCAGCCAGCCGCGCCGCGTGGCCACCGTATAGGCCCGCCGCGCCGCCAGCATCACGCGCCAGGCCCGCTGGCTGCGATACGTCGCCAACCGCGATTGCATCTCGGCGGCATAGGCGCTCCACTCGGTTTCGCGCGCGGCGTGGTGGCGGCGAGCCTCGGCGCGCGCCTGCTGCTCGGCGGCCAACTGCGCTTCCAACCCGGCGATGGTGGCG
>JAEUQF010000138.1 GCA_016789745.1 Bryobacterales bacterium | reverse complement strand
CCGCCGCATGATAGCCGAACTCGTCGGTGGAGCCATAGATGAAGCCCGGCTTCACACCGGCGCCGGCCATCCACATCGTGTAGCCATAGGGGTTGTGATCGCGGCCGTCGGCACCCTGCGCCCAGGGCGTGCGGCCGAACTCGCCGCCCCAGATCACCAGCGTTTCGTCGAACAGCCCGCGCGCTTTCAGATCCTTCAATAAGCCGGCGATGGGCTTGTCGACTTCGGCCGCATTCTTGGTGTGCAGTTTGAACAACTCCACGTGCTGGTCCCACTTGTAGGAGTGCGACGCCTGCACGAAGCGCACGCCGCGTTCGGAAAGGCGTCGCGCCAGCAGGCACTGCCAGCCGAAGTCGCGCGTCACTTCGTTGTCCAGGCCGTATAGCTTCTTGGTCTCCTCCGATTCCTTGTCGACTTCGAAGGCCTCCGGCGCCTGCACCTGCATGCGGAAGGCGAGTTCCAGCGCACCGATGCGCGCCTCCAGATCGGGGTCGTGATCGTTCCACTCGGCATGGCGTCGATTCATCTTCTGCACCATGTCGAGTTCATAGCGCTGGTGTTCGGTGGGCAGCCCCTTCGATGCCAGGTAGGGCACCGGCTCCTTCTGGATATCTTCCACCTTCATGCCGGAGTTGCCGATGGCGGTGCCTTGGAACTCGCCGGGCAGGAAGCTGGAAGCGAAGTTGTTGGCGCCGCCATGACCGAGGGTCGGCTTGATGGTGATGAAGCCGGGGAGATTCTGATTCTCGGTACCGAGGCCGTAGAGCACCCACGACCCCATGCTGGGGCGCTTGAACTGGAAGACTCCGGTATGCAGTTGCAGCAGCGCCGCGCCGTGATCGACGCCATCGCCCACCATCGAGCGGAGCAGGCAGAGATCGTCGGCGCAGGTGGCCACATGGGGGAACAGCGAACTCACTGGAATCCCGCTTTGTCCATGTTGTTTGAAGTCCCAGAGCGGCTTCATGAGGCCGCGCACGGCGCCTTCGCCGAAGGTCAGTCCGCGTTTGAAGGGGACGGGTTTGCCGTGGTCGGCGTAGAGGCGGGGTTTGGGGTCGAAGGTGTCGATGGAGGAGGGGCCGCCATGCATGAACAGGAAGATGATGCGTTTGGCGCGTGGGGGGAACTGCGGCTGTTTGGGGGCCAGTGGGTGGGAAGGCTCGGTGGCGAGCAGCGACTGGAGGCCGAGTAATCCGAATCCGGCTGCGGAGTGACGGAGGAAGGCGCGGCGGGGCAGGGGCACGCCCTACATTTTATAACCGGGGGGGAGGGCTCTGAAAAATGAGAAGCCCCGCAGCCCGGGATGGGGCGAGCGGGGCTCTGTCGGAGACTTTGACCTTACGGCTTAGTGATCCTTCTTTTTCTTGTGATCCTTGCCTTCTTTGTGGTCGTCGTGCTTCTTGTCGTCCGCAAAGCTCAGGTTCGCGGTCGCCAGCATCAGGGCGGCACCCATCATCACAGCAAGCAGCTTCTTCATTCCGATCTCTCTCACTCCTTAATTTTGTTGGAACGCGGCAGGAACATGCCGCCGATAAAAGGCTCATCGACCGTTCAGAATGTCGTATGAGTGATTTTGTACATTGACGGAAATGACATGTTTCTCAGGTAGTCTGATAGGACATGCCGCGTTTGCTTGTTGCTGTGTTGTTCGCCGTTTCGTCTTTGTTTGCTCAATTCACCACCGGCCGTGTGGAAGGCACGGTTTCCGACCCTGCGTCCGCACCGATTTCGGGCGCGACACTCACGCTGACCGCGCTGGACACCGGGCAGACCCGCACGGCAACGTCGGGCAGTAGCGGGGCTTACTTGTTCGCAGCGCTGCCGCCGGGGCGGTACCGCTTGCAGGCGACCGCGGCCCAGTTTGCAGCGTCCAGCGTGGAGATCAGCGTCACGACGAGCCAAACGCTGACCCACAATCTGACGCTCACGATAGGGGAACAGAGCACATCGGTGGAAGTGACGGGCGAAGCGCCGGTGTTGAACACGTTTGACCCCTTGCGCGCGGTCACGCGGAGCCGCACCGAGATCCAAAGCCTGCCGAACCTGAACCGCAACATCGTGAACATGATCACGCTGGCTCCTGGGGTGACGCCGACGTTTCATCCGCGCGGCGGGTCGTTGACGACGCTGAACATCGCGCAGGCCGGGCAGATCAACGCCAACGGCGGACGATCGAAAGCGAGCGCGCATCAGTTGGATTCGACTGACGCCAATGACTGGGAGTTCGGCGGCATCGCGCTATCGACGCAACCGACGCCCGATATGCTGCAGGAGTTCAAGGTGCTGACGAACAACTGGGCGGCGGAGTATGGGGTGAAGTCGAACGCGCAGGTGCTGATGATCACGCGGTCGGGTACGAACGGGCTGCATGGCTCGGCGTACAACTTCCTGCAGAACGCGGCGCTGAATGCGCGGGATTACTTTGACCGGACGGGCAAGGCGACGCCGCTGCGCCAGAACTTTTTTGGGCTGACGGCGGGGGGGCCGGTGATCCGCAACCGTACGTTCGTGTTCGGCGGATGGGAGAGCCGTCGGGCGCGCGGGTCCAGCCCGGTGACGTTGCTGGCCGTGCCTACTGAATCGGCAAGGGCTTCGGTGACGGATCCGAACATCCGGCAATTGCTGCCGCTGCTGCCGCTGCCCACGCAAGAGACTGCGAATCCGCGCATTGGCACGCTGGCGGCGTCGGCGCCCAGCCCATCGAACAGCGACCAGTTCCTGCTGCGCGGCGATCAGTACCTGGGGCAGCATACGCTGACGCTGCGCTACTTTCAGAACGCGGGCAGCAGCTTCAATCGCACGGCCGGGTCGCTGCCGCAGTATGACGCTACATTCGATCCGGTGGGCCGCAACGCCATGGCGGCCGACACGTGGGTGGTCAACGACACCACTACCAACGAACTGCGGCTGAGTTACGGCCGCGCCAGTGCGCTGTTCTCGCCGGCGAGCGAGCCTGTGACGCCGCGTTTCCTGGTAACGGGTTTGGCGGGCTTCGGCACGGTGCAATTCTGGCCGCAGGGACGAGTCTTCAACGTGTACCAGGTGCATGATGTGGTCAGCCATATCCGCGGGCGCCACATTTTGAAGGCAGGCGTTGACCTGCGCCATATCCAGGACAACAGCATCAACGACAGCAGCCGCCGGGGCATCTACAACTTCGCGTCGGTGGATGCCTTTCTGGCAGGCAACGTGGCGTCCTACAGCCAGGCGTTCGGCAATACCTACCGCGGCTTCCGCATGAACTATCACGGCGCCTTTGTACAGGACGATTTGAAGCTGACGCGGACGCTGACGTTGAACCTGGGGCTGCGTTGGGAACATCAAGGCGGGCTGAGCGAAGTGAATCAGCTGCAGTCCGTGTTAGACCCGCGGGTGGGCACGGCGATTGGTGCGGCGGGAACGGGCGTGCTGGGCGGGTTCCGCAACCAGAAGCCGGTGATTGAGGCGAATCCCGCGCTGTTTGCGCCGCGTTTCGGCTTTGCCTGGAATCCGGGTGCCGGGCGCGTGGTGGTGCGCGGCGGGTACGGCATTTTCTGGGATTCGCAATTGTTCAACGGCTTGCAGGCGGGACGCACTACGCCGCCGTCGAACTACAGCGGGGCGCTGGCGGCAGCGCAGATCAGCGGGGCGAACAGCTTCGCGAATCTGCTGGCGGGCAGTTCGCAGTACCAGCGCGATTTGAATGGGCAGATCGGGAGTTTCGGCACGCTGCGGAACCTGGGCGGCATCACCAGCCAGTTGCCCGACTTCCGCAATCCTTATGCGCAGCATTTCAGCCTGGGCGTGCAGACGCGGCTCAGCACGTCGCTGGTAACGGACATCTCTTATGTCGGCACGAAGGGAACAGCGCTGGCGACGTTTGGCCCGGGCAATGCGGTGCAACCCGGCTTGCGCCCTGCGCCGGCCGTCAGCCTGGACGACGAGCGAGCCCGGCTGAGCGAGTTTCTGAGCGCCGCCGCACGTGCCAACGGCAACGCGACGACGCCGGCTCCGCGCCTGGACCCGCGCTTCAACACGGTGAATCTCATTCGGGACAACGGCAGTTCCATCTATCATTCGCTGCAGATGGAGTTGCGCAAGTCGCTCACACGGGGCTTGCAGGTGCAGGCCGGGTATACCTGGTCGCGCTCCGTTGATAATGGGTCCGACTACAGTCCCGGGCAGGCCACAACGGATCGGAGCTTCGCGCAGGATCAGTTTAACTATCGGGGCGAGCGGGGCCCATCGGCCTATGACATTCCGCATCGCTTCGTGCTGTCGCATGTGTGGCAGCTACCGTTAGGCGTGACGTTCGCGTCCATCAATCAATGGCAGAGCGGCATTCCGTTCACGGTGATGAGCGGACCGCGACTGGGGATCGCCGATGTCAACATGGATGGGGATATCTCCGGCGCGTTTGATAACGCCCGTGCGTCGTGCCTGGCCAGCGGGTCGGGCTTTCGGTTCGGCGATGACGGCAGCATTCCGGCACCGGCCTTACGCGGGGTGAACGGTGCGCCGAACGCATCAGGCTTCCGTTATGTGCAGCCGCTGTTAGGAAACCACGGCACCTGTGGCCGTAACACCGAACGCATGAACCGGGTGGTGAACTTCGATTGGACCTTTTCGAAGAGGTTTCAACTGCGGGAAGCCGGACCGCTGGATTCCGGCCCGTTCGCATTGGAAGCCCGTGCGGACTTCTTCAACATCTTCAATATTCCGTTTCTTACCGCCGCGGGCGATGACTTCCGCAACCTGGCCAGCCCGCTGTTTGGCTTAGCAAACGCCGCTGCCCCCAGTCGCCGCCTGCAACTGGCCCTGCGGCTGACTTGGTAGGGCTACGGCCTGCAGTCGCTGTTCGGTGCCGATGAGCCCGAAGTCCACATAGAAGCCGGTGGACTGACCCGCGGCATTACGTCCGAAGAAGCAGCCGTAGTCGCCTTCGCCCAGGCCGGACCGGCAGGCGAATAGATTGAAGCCTCCGGGTAGGCGGACCTCGGCGGCGGGCCAGGCGCGCATGGCGACACCCCAGAACTGAGCCGGTTGACGAAGGTTGAAAGCCTCGCGAGCCTCCACGGTGGTCAGGCAGGCAATGCCGGAATCGATGCCGGTGCGTGGCAGCCTGCGTAGGTGTCCGGCCGCGGCACGGCTATTCGGTCGCCACGCCAAGACCAGGGAGCTACAGGCGGAATCCCGCCATTTCATCCGCAGCGCCGCAATCTGGCGGGAGCCGTCGGCGTAATGAAGAACCACCGCGTCGACGGGCCATTCTCCGGCCGGTACCTTCTCGTCGAACGCCGCGCCCAAGTCTTCCGGGAAGGGAAGGAAGGCCGGGTCCGTCAGCAGAATGGAGCCGGACTCCACTTTTAATCTGCCGACCGGCACCACCTCGGCGCGGCAGGGCGGCGGGCGCAGACGCTTGTGGTCGGGCGTGACTCCGTCGAAGGCTTCCAGCAGGGCAGGGAACGTGTGGGGGGCTCCGGCTTGGACGAACTCCTGAAAGCCGGCGCGATCTTCCCGGCGGCGGCGCACGCGTTCCCATGTCCACACGGCAACCAGGCCGAGCAGCAGATGGGCTGCCAGTGTCAGTGAGGCACCCAGCAGGATCATGCGGCCTTCGGGCGATGCCACCACGTAGCTGAGTGCGACGGTGACCATCAGGCAACCGAAGACGATCAAGAGCAGTTTGTAGCGAAGACGGAGGACAGGCTGGGATCGCGACGCGGGCGCGTCGAGCGAGAAAGGGCGGGCTGACACCTCACCGTAAGCGATACTCAGACTTTACCCTATCGGCCCGCTAAGAAAAACCACTTACTGCGATAGCATCCGGCGGAAGTGCGCAAATGCACGCCAACTGCCTTGGTTCTCACGACGTACATTTAGAAGCTATATACTGCCCCTGTTATGCCTCAATTGCCCTTACGCCGTGTGCGGCTGCATGGGATGTGGGCCGCACAGGTTGCGGCAGCCGCATCGCCGAGTCCGCAAGCCATCGCCCAAGTGGACGCATGGAATCTGAAGGCTCCCAAAGGGGGACAAACTTGGAGCCTGGTGCGAGTGGCCACTCGCGACGGTGTGGAGGGCTGGGGCGAGGGCCGCGTGCTTACGCCGGAGGCTTGGAAGACCCTGAAGGCTACGGCCATGGGCCAACCAGCGAGCGCTGTGGAAGCGTTGGGCGTGAAGCTGCGAGGTAATCCCGGATGGGCGGCGGTGAATGCGGCGTGCCTGGACATTATGGCTCGCATCTCCAAGGCGCCTGTCTATCAATACCTGGGTGGACCGACGCGCAACAAGGTCCGTGCCTATACGGCGCTGCATGGGCCGACGAATGATGACCTGCTGCGGTCATTGGAAAAGGCGCGCGGGGCTGGATTCAAAGCCTTCTCGGTGCCCGTGCCGGTTGCGCCCTTCCGCAACTCCGGCAAGGCCTTCGTGCTGGCGGCCGAACAGCGCATGTCGGCGTTGCGTAAGGCGGCGGGCGATGGCATCGACTTCATCCTCTCCGGCGGTGGGCAACTGACGCCTGGCGATGCGGCCATCCTGTCGGCCGCGTTTGAGCGTACCCATCTGCTGTGGTTCGATGAGCCGTGCGCGACGTCGGCGATGGGCACGGTGCGCAAGGTCTCCGAGGAGAGCGTGACGCCGGTGGGTTTTGGGCGTGGCGCGATGGAAGCCAGCTTCTTCCAGAACCTGCTTAGAGAAGACGCGGTGGATGTGCTGCGCCCGGAGATTGCGATTCATGGCATTTCCGGCGTGCGCAAGATAGCTGCACTGGGCGAGGTCTACTACGTGGCCGTGGCGCCGCGTCATGGCGAAGGGCCGCTCACCACGGCGACCGCGTTGAATCTGGCGGCCAGTTTGCCGAACTTCTTCATCCAACACATTCCCTATCCGGACGCGCAGGAAGACCGTGACATGCGGCGCGTGCTTACGGGCAGCGATGTGGAGACGGTGAAAGACGGCTATGCGGCACTGATCAACCAGCCCGGTTTGGGTGTGAGTATCCAGCGCGACGCGCTGCGCAAATTCGGGGAGGCCTTATAAGATGCGACGCAGACACTTCTTCTCCGGCTTGCTGGCCGCGGCGCCCATGGCCAAAGGCGGCGTGGATCTGTGCGGCTGTGCGCCGGCCTTGCAGACGCAATCGGGGCCGGTGGGTGCCAATGCCTTCCTCACTACGGGGTCAAGACTCAAGATCACGAACGTGAAGGTTTTCGGCGTATCGCTGACGCCGGATTCTGATCGGCCTTATGTGTTCGTGAAGATCGAGACGAATCAGGGCATTGTGGGTTGGGGCGAAGGGACGCTGGAAGGCAAGGCCGCGGCCGTGATGTCCTGCGTGGAGGATTTCAAGGAGTTCCTGATCGGGGCCGATCCGATGCAGGTGGAGCATCACTGGCAGTCAATGTACGTGCACAGTTTCTATCGCGCGGGGCCGGTGATCGGGTCGGCGATGGCGGGCATTGACCAAGCGTTGTGGGACATTCGCGGTAAGGCGCTGAACCAGCCGGTCTACAAACTGCTGGGCGGCCCGATGGATCCACGGGGGGTGCGCGGGTATTACCACGTGCGGGCGTCCAGCCTGGAAGCGCTGAAGGAAGTCCGCGGCCGCGCGCGGGCGGACGGCATCACGTGCGTGAAGGGCGGCATTCCGGGCTATTACGAATGGATTGAAACCGCCGCCAGCATCAAGCGCGCCGTAAAGGCGATGGAGATGCTGCGCGAAGGCTTGGGTCCGGATATCGACATCGGGGTGGACTTCCACGCCAAGACTAGCCCCAGCGTGGCCAGCGTCATCATCAAGGAAATCGAGCCGCTGAATCTGCTGTTCGTGGAGGAGCCTTGCCCGCCGGAGAACGTGAAGGCGATGGCGAAGATCACGCGGCGGTCGACAACACCCATCGCGACGGGCGAGCGCCTGGTGGCGGCCTACAACTGCCGCGAGTTGGTGGAGATGGGCGTGGTTGACATCATCCAGACCGACATCAATCACGTGGGTGGGATCACGGCGTTGTGGAAGACGGGGGCGATGTGCGAACAGGCGGGCGTCAGCATGGCGCCGCATGCGTGCGAAGGGCCCATCGGCGGGCTGGCGACGGTGCACGTGGATGCCGCCACGCCCAACTTCCTGGTGCAGGAAATTTGCAGCGGCGTGGTGCCGGAGATGAAGGAAAAGGTGTGGGAGGAGTGGCTGGGATTCCCGGCCATGCGTATGGTGAACGGTCGCTTCCCCCTGCCGGAGAAGCCGGGCCTGGGCTTTGAACTGACAGAGGCCGCGCTGAAGAAGTATCCGTTTGGCGGCACCAAGCCGATGGCGCGCGTATTTCATCAGGATGGGTCGGTAGCAGCCTGGTAACGGAGGTGCTACGCTCTACTCCATGTCAGGGGTACGAGCGTTCCTTTCCTTGTTATGCCTCGCCACGGTTGCGATGGCTCAGACCACTACCGGCACGGTTACAGGCTTTGTGTCGGATCCCGGCGGCGCGTTCATCGCGCAGGCTACGGTGCGGCTGCAGAACACGAACACCGGCTTGGTGTTGACCACGGAGACCAACGATAGCGGCAGCTATGTGTTCCCGCTGGTGCAGCCGGGAGCCTATCAGATCAGCGTGGAAAAGCAGGGTTTCGGGCGATTTGCGCGCACGTTCACGTTGGAGGTAACGCAGCAGGCGCGTATTGATGCGCAGCTTGCCGTGGGCCAGGTGAATGAGGCGGTGACGGTGAGTGCGGCGGCGGTGCTGCTGGAGACCGATACGTCGAACCTGGGCCAGGTGATCTCGAATCGCCAGGTGGTGGACTTGCCGTTGAATGGGCGCAACCCGTTCGCCTTGGCCTCGCTAACGCCTGGGGTGACGCCGCTGGCCAGCTTCGGTTCCGGCCTGGTGGGCGCGCGTGGCGCCGCGCAGACTGCGGGTGCGAACAACTTCCTGGCGAATGGCGGCATGACGGGTGCGAACGAGATCCTGCTCGACGGCATTCCGATCACGGTTTGTTGCCAGGGTCAGCCAGCGCTGATTCCCACGATTGACACGACAGAGGAATTCAAAGTCCAGACCAACACGTCGCCGGCGGAGTTCGGGCGCACTTCGGGCGGCATTCTCAACATCGTTACCAAGAGCGGCACAAATAAATTCCGCGGGTCGGCCTATGAGTTCTTCCGCAATGAGCAGTTGGACGCTACGAATTTCTTCATCAATCGCGCGGGGACGAACCCCATCCCTGGACGTTCCGATCGCCGCACGCCGCTGCGCTACAACCAGTACGGCGTGGCCGCGGGCGGTCCGGTGCTGATCCCGAAACTCTACAACGGCAAGGACAAGACGTTCTTCTTCGCCAACTTCGAGATGGTGAACCTGCGGCGCAGCCTGTTTCAAACCTTCAGCGTCCCTACCCCGCTGATGCGCACCGGCGACTTGAGTGAGGCGCCCTTCGGCATCTACGATCCGGCTACCACGACGCCCAACCCACAACTGGCCGGCCGCTATCTGCGGACGGAGTTCCCCGGCAAGCGCATTCCCGCCAACCGCATGGCCGCGGTTTCGCAGAACATTCTGAAGCTGTATCCGCAGCCGACGCGCCCGGGCATTGTGAACAACTACGACGCGGTGGCCAGTTCGCGCGACGACGACAAGCAGTACTCGGTGCGCATGGACCATAACTTCTCGGATCGCTACCGGATCTTCGGTCGTTACAGCCGCCTGTGGAACGACCATTACGAGCCGAATTACTGGAACAGCGTCTCTTCGCCGGGCGGGTTTAATCAATTCATCCGTTCGCACACGGCGGTGCTGGACACGATCGCCACCCTGCGGCCGACCCTGGTGCTGAACCTGCGCTACGGCTTCGCGCGCCAGCGCAACTTTCGCGATCCCTACTCGCTGGGCACCGACCTGGGTGCGCTTGGCTTCTCGCAACTCTACACCACGCAGGTTCAGGAACGGTTTCTCCCGGCAATCAGCATCAATGGGTTCAACGGAAACTCAGAGACCGGCAACCAGCGGTTCACACGCTATTCTCATAACGTGGCGGCGGCGGTAAGTTGGATCCGCTCGCGGCATTCCATCAAGTTCGGTTGGGATGGCCGTGTGTTTCTGGATCATAATGCCAGCCTGGGTAACCCCGGGGGTAACTTCTCGTTTGGGACGAACTTCACTTCGGGTCCGGACCCGGTGGCCGGCGTCCCGGGCGGGCAGGCGCCGTACCTGGGCTTTGCCAGTTTCCTGCTGGGCATACCGACAGGCGGGCTGATCAACTATGCCGATGCGACGTCGCAGCAGGGCTTCTACCACGCCCTGTACCTGCAGGACGATTGGAAGGTCAGTTCCAAGCTGACTTTGAATCTCGGCCTGCGTTGGGAGGTTGAGACCGGGCCGACCGAGCGCTTCAATCGCATCGCCACGGTAGAGCCCTATATCGAATCGCCGCTGGCACGACAGACCGGGCTGCCGCTGCGTGGCGGGCTGCAGTTCCGCGGGGTGGACGGTGCCTCGCGCGGGCGGTATAAAACGGACGCCAACAACCTGGGGCCGCGCATCGGGCTGGCTTACTCGATGACGCCAAAGACGGTACTGCGCGGCGGATTCGGTGTCTTCTATACGCCGGGGCTGGTGCGTCTGTTCAATGCGGGGAATCCTGGCTTCTCGGTAACGACGCCGTTTGTGGCGTCGATTGATGGGGTCAATCCAGTGGGCAGCCTGACCAATCCGTTCCCGGGAGGATTGCAGCCGCTGGCCGGCTCCAGTTTGGGTGCGGCGACGCTGGTAGGCACGGGCGTCGGCGCGCTGCGTTACGACACGCCGCTGCCTTACTCGCTGCAGTGGAACTTCGGGATCCAGCGCGAAATGCCGGCGAATATGGCACTGTCGGTGTCGTATGCGGGCAATAAAGGCGTACGGTTGCCCATCAACGTTGGGCTGAACGGCATCAACCCCATCCTCTACGGCCAACCGGGCGATTTGAATCGGGTAGCGCAATTGAACGCGTTGGTGAACAACCCGTTCTTCGGCATCATCACCAACGGCCCGCTGGCGGCACGGCAGGTGCAGCAGAACCAGTTGCTGCGCGCCTATCCACACTTCACCGGATTCGGGAACAACTTCGTGGGCGAGGGGAATTCCAGCTATCACGCACTGCAGGTGAGCGCGCAGAAACGCATGAGCCATGGGCTGCTGGCCACCTTGAGCTATACGTTTTCGAAGAACCTGGGCGATGTGAACATGCTCACCACGTCGTTCTTCGATGCCGGCCAGAATCCCGGCTATCAGAATGAATTCAACCGCAGTATTGATCGCAGCGTGTTGGGCTCGGATTTCCCGCATCGCTTTGTGCTGAGCGGCGTATATGACCTGCCGTTTGGTAAAGGCGGCAGCGGCGTTGTCAAGCGTCTGCTCGGCGGCTGGCAGGTGAACGGCATCTACACCTATCAGTCCGGGCAGCCTTTGGTGTTCGGTGTTTCGGGGGCTCCGGCCTATGCCGGCAGCCGCGCCAGCTTCACCGGTAATGGGGCGGTGCAGACCAGCGGCGACATGTCCAGCCGTTTAGGAGGCGTCTCGGGCGGGCCGGGTTATCTGAACGCGGCTGCCTTCCGCGTGCCGGTGTCCTTCGAGTTCGGCAACACGCCGCGGCTGGATTCGCGCAATCGCGGCCCGGTGACGGTGAACCTGGATGCATCGCTGATCAAGAACATCGCGCTGCTGGAGTCGATGCGGCTGCAACTTCGTGGGGAAGCCTTCAACATCACAAACACGCCGGTATTCGGGCTGCCGAATACGACGGTGGGCAACCCGGGCTTTGGTGTGATTGGCGGACAGGCGAACTCGCCGCGCAACCTGCAGATTGGGTTGAAGCTGATCTGGTAGCAGTTACGGATCGAGAGGCTCGGCGGCGTCGGCATGCAGAGCCTCTACTTTGCCCAGGAACTCCAGGTCAAAGACGTTCAGCCGCTTGCCGATTTCGAACGGCACGTAGCCCATCTCCTTTTCACAACGGGCCTGAAACTGCGGTGTGTCGATAAAGCCGCTCTGGAAGGGTTCGGTGGTCAGCAGCGCGGGCTTGTCGAAGGGGATGCCATAGCGCCACATGAGGCGGGCGGCGTTGCGCAGGTTGGTGGTGGTGTGGCGGGCATGTGGCTCGACGAGGATGGCGTGTTCGGGGATGCCGAACTCCTGCATGAGGCTCTTCTTCATTTCGATGGCCTCATTATGCGGGGTCTGGTTGGGGTGCACGTTGCCGCCGGAGACCAGGATGAGTGGAGCTTTCTTCTGCTGGTAGCGGCGCACGGCGAGGCGGAGGCGTTCGCGGCCAGTGGGCGATAGTGCCACGCTAAGCCGGTCGGTGCCGGAGCCGGGCACGATGATGACGGGATACGGATAGTCGGCCCAGCGGATCTTGCGGATGCGCTGCCAGGCGGCGCGATTCTGGCCGGTGTGGAGGGGTTCGTAGCGTGCGGCTTCGTCGCGATGGTTGGCCTCCATCAGGCGGAGGGCGAAACGCAGGGGGGGCTGGAAGAACAGAGGCATTTCGATGGCCGCCTCTTCCAGGATGGAGGCCGCGAGAAAGCCGGTCATGCGCCCCCAGTACGGGGATTTCGGATCGTATGCCATGGCGTCGATTTCGCCGTAGCGAGGCTTGGCGCCTTCGCCGTAGACGTCGAGGAGCCGGTTCATCTGCTTTGCCGCGTCGGTCCAGGCGCGGCTCACCAGTTCGGATCCCGTCATCGACTCCCAGCGGGCGAACATCCCGCTCGCTCGCATTTCCCGCTCTACCGCTGCAACGATTTCCGGCGTCGCGAGCGCCTCCCCGGCGGCTGCAATCTCGTCGGCGGTCCACCGGAAGGGGGTGAGCGCGCAGGCCACGTTTCCCTTGCACGCCGCGGCTTGCTCGATGGAGTCGCGCTTCGCCTGCCGTAGCTGGCGCAACGGCTCGGCCGCCTGGATCGGCCGGGCAGCGTTTTTCTCCAGTAGGGTAAGGAAATAGAAGTTCTTATCTTGCAGGGGAGACTTGAGGACGAGCGGCGTGCGTGCGGGCTCAGCCTGCAGCACAGCGGCCAAAAACACAAGGAGCAACATAAGGGGAAGTGTATCGCGCTACGCTGGAGTGTGAATCGTGAAAATTTGCGCTGATTTCATTCTCGAAAGACTGCCTGGCCGGGAAGGAGAGCCACCGCGGTCCCGCCTGATTCACAAAGGGGCGGAACTGCCGGTGGTGGTGGAGGGTGTTGTCCTGGAAACACAGGTGTTGCTGGCTGACGGCCGTTACCTGTTGGTGTTGACCGACGATTGCCCATTTGAGGAGCAGGTGCACGTGATCCTGTTGGACCGCTTCCTGCGCGTGCGCGACCGTTACCGGTTTGGTAAGCCCTACACGCCGGGTGTTGTGGAATCCGTGGCGGCAAAAGAAAATACCCTGCGATTTCTCTTCGCAGGGTTGCATTTTGAAGTGAAAGTGAGAGAAAAGCCGGACACGTTTCAGTGGGGCGCCCGGCTGATTCGTTATCTGCAGGTGACTACGACACCGGCTGCGCCGCGGGAACCGGCGTAAGCCAGCCGCGCGTATCGGGCGCGGTGCCGTGGAGGATGGCGAAGAAATCCTTCTGCAGCCGCTCGGTGATGGGGCCACGCTTGCCGGCACCTACCGGGATGCGGTCCACCGAACGAATGGGCGTGATCTCCGCGGCCGTGCCGGTGAAGAAAACTTCATCGGCGATGTAGAGCAATTCGCGCGGGATGATGGTTTCCACCAGCGGGAAGCCTGCGGCCTTCGCCAGTTCCACAACCGTGTCGCGGGTGATGCCCGGCAGCACCGACGCACCCAGCGGCGGCGTGAGGATCTTGCCGTCACGGATGACGAAGATATTTTCTCCGGAGCCTTCGCTGATGTAGCCGGCTTCATCCAGCGCGATGCCTTCGGCGTAGCCGTTGATATGCGCTTCCATGCGGATGAGCTGCGAGTTCATGTAGTTGCTGGCGGCCTTGGCAAGCGCGGGCAGCGTGTTGGGAGCAATGCGCTTCCAACTGGAGATGCAGACGTCGACGCCGTCGTTCAGGGCCTCGGCGCCGAGATACTTGCCCCATTCCCAGCAGGCGATGTAGACCTCGATGGGGTTTTTCAGGCCAAGTACGCCCATTTCGCCGTAGCCGCGGAGCGCGATGGGGCGAAGGTAGCAGGAGTCGAGACCGTTTACGCGGACAAGTTCAACCATGGCTTCGGAGAGCTGTTCCACGGTGAACGGGATGTCCATGCGATAGATCTTTGCCGAATCAATCATCCGGCGTGCGTGTTCTTTCACGCGAAAAATCTGTGGACCCGTCGGGGTCGTGTAACAGCGAAGCCCTTCAAATACGGCACTGGCATAGGAGACCGTATGCGACAACACGTGGATGTTGGCGCTATCCCAGGGGATGAACTTCCCGTTATGCCAGATTTTTTCAGTGGGCTTGAGCATAGAGGCTATTATACTGAATAGACTGGGCAGGGTCGCCCGCAACGCAGTTCCCCCCTGCCGCATCTACGTGACAGGAGGCGCGAAGCGAATGATTCGAAGGACTGGGACCCTCGGTCTGACTCTACTGATGGCCGCCGGCATGGCAATGGCGCAAAAGCCAAAAAACATCAAGCCAGGCTGGAACCTCTTCTCCCTGGAGCAGGACATCCAACTGGGGAAAGAATCGGCGGCGCAGATTGAAAAGCAGGTACAGGTCATCAACAACGGAGACCTGAACGCCTACGTGAACCGCATCGCCTCGCGCCTGACGGCACAGCCGGAGGCCGGTAAGTTCCCGTATACCTTCAAGGTAGTGAATGATCCAAGTATCAACGCCTTCGCGCTTCCGGGCGGGCCGGCTTACCTCCACACGGGGCTTATCTCCGCGGCGGAGAACGAGGCGCAGATCGCGGGTGTGCTGGCGCATGAGATTGCCCATGTGTCGCTCCGTCATGGAACGGCGCAGGTGACCAAGGGCCAGGCATTACAGATGATCGCCGGCCTGGGCGGGGCGATGCTCGGCGGTGGTTCGATGCTTGGGCAGTTGGCGCAACTCGGAGTGGGGTTGGGCGCCAACTCGCTGCTGTTGAAGTTTTCCCGCGGCGCCGAAAGCGATGCGGACCTGTTGGGCGCGCGCATGATGGCGAAGGCGGGCTATGACCCGATCGAGATGGCGCGCTTCTTCCAAAAGTTGGAAGAACAGGAGAAAGCCAGCGGCCGTTCGACCCCCCAGTTTCTATCCGATCACCCCAGCCCCGGTAATCGTGTGAAGGCCGTTTCGGCCGAAGTGCAGATGATGCCGAAGAACAATTATTCGCGCGGGGATGAGGCTGATCTGCGCCGGATGCAGGGCGTGGTGAAGGGCCTGCCCGCGCCTCCCAAGCAGACCAACTTCCGCCAGGCCGGTGATCCGACGACCGGGCGCCCCAACGGCCAGTTCAAGCAGTTCCAGGGCAATGGGCTGTCGGTGGCACACCCCGCCAACTGGGAAGTGTTCCAGAGCCAGGGCGCCAGCGAAGTGACGATTGCGCCGCAGGCAGGTCTGGTGGATAACAACGGCAATGCGGACATCGCCTACGGCACGATCATCGGCATCACCAGCGCCACCGGCAACCTGGACAAGGACACCCAGACTTACATCCAGCAGATGATGCAGCAGAACAAGGACATGAAGCCGGCCAACCAGGGAGGCCAGCGGGTGACGGTGAGCGGAGCACCGGCGGTGCTGAACCTGTTCTACAACAAGTCGGCGTTTGCGAACCAGCGCGAAGTGGATGCCGTGCTTACGATTGAGCATCCGAAGGGGCTGGTTTACATGATCATGATCTCGCCGGAAAGCGAGTACCAGGCGGCACAGCCTTCGTTTGAGCGCATGATCCAGTCGCTGCAGGTGGGCCGCTAAGGCCGCATGCCCTACGAAGCGATTCTGTTCGATTTCGACGGCGTGATTGTCGATAGCGAGCCGGTGCACTGGGCGTGCTGGCGGCGCGTGCTGGAGCCGTTGGAGGTCGATTTGGGCTGGGAGTTCTATCACCAGCACTTCATCGGTGTCTCCGATCGCGCCATGGCCGATATTCTTGCGGGCATGAGCCGCCGCGCGATCACCGCTGCCGACATCTATGCGGTGTATCCGGAAAAGACCCGCATCTTTCGGGAGGAGATGCAGCGTACGCTGCCCTTTTCGCCGGGGGTGCCGGAACTGGTAGCCGAACTGCGCCGGCAGCACCGGTTGGCCGTGGTGACGTCCAGCCGCCGTAGCGAAGTGGAGCCTGTGTTGCAGGCTGGCGGACTGCTGCCGTTGCTGGATGTGACGGTTTATGCCGACGACGTGCCGCGGCATAAACCGGACCCCATGCCGTATAGCCATGCGGCGTCGCTGTTGGGGATTGAGACCGCGCTGGTGGTGGAGGATTCGGCGGCTGGTGAGGCGAGCGGGCGGGCTGCGGGGTTTGCCGTGCTGCGGGTGGCGACCCCCGGAGAGGTGGCGTCACGTGTGCGCGAGCACCTGGGCTGATGGCCCGCGGCGAGATTGCCGTTGAAGACGCGACAGACCTCTCCTGAAAATCGCGCGCGGAGGAGGGAAGGACGCAGAGACAACACGGATAAACAACGCGTGACAGATCGCGTTGATCCTGGTTGATGCGCGGCCCCGCAGGGCCTGGGCTACTCCGTAGCGGTCGCGGCTTCGGTAACGGAGTCAGGCTAAGCGGGCGGTTAACGCGAACTCTGGCATGGACGGCTAAGTGCACTCTTGGCGCGACTATCACGAACGTACCAAACATACGCCGGACGGCCTGCGGCAGGCCTCGCCCGCACTCGATTGGGCCAACATGCCCGACCTGTTCCGCGAGTACGAAGGCGTCCCGGTGCTGGATTTGCCAGCGGACCCCCCGGAGCCGGGCATGGGCGGCGTCGCCGATGGCGCCGAACGGCTGTCGCAGCTGTTCTTCTACTCGGCTGCCAACAGCGCCGCCAAGCAGACAGCCACGGGCCGGCGCTATGCCCTGCGCGTGAATCCCTCGTCGGGCAACCTGCATCCCACCGAGTTTCACTTCATCACGGGAGGCCTGGCGAACTGGCCGGATGGCGTGTATCACTACCGCTGCTCGGCACACATGGCCGAACAGCGCGCGACCGCGATCGCCCAGCCGGGCTTGCAGGTTGTGCTGACCAGCGTGGCTTGGCGGGAGGCCTGGAAGTACGGCGACCGCGCGTATCGCTACTGCCTGCTGGATGCCGGGCATGCGGCCGAGGCACTGCGGTTGGCGGCGCAGGCTTCCGGTTGCCCGGCGGAGGTGAACGCAGGCTTCAACGACGTGGCCGTTGCTGAAGCCCTGCACCTGCCCGACGACGAGTGGCCGCTGGTGCAGGTGAACGTGAACGCCCCTCCCGGCGGCATCGCCTGGCAAGCCATTGAGAAGCCCGCGGGCACACCCGGGCAGCTATCGCGGAACCCGCTACGAAGCGAGGGGATCGAAGCCATCCATCGCCTGACAAGCGCCCTCAGCCCGGCGCCGTGGCGCTGGCCGGCATCGCCCGGCCCGCTATCTCTGGGGGACGCGATGAGTTTCGGAAAGGCCGCGCGAAGCCGCCGCTCGGCGCTCGACTTCCGCCAGGGAGACGAGACGCTGAGCCCTGCGCAGTTGGGCCTGCTACTGGCCGTTGCCAATCCCGGCCTGATCACGCTGTACCTCTACATTCACCGCGTGGAGGGCATCGCCCCCGGCCTCTACCGCTATGATCCACACGCCGGGGAACTGACGCCGCTCCGCGCCGGCGACCAGCGTGTGGCCATCGCCGGACTGAGTCTGCGGCAGGATCTGGCGGGCAATGCATGCCTGGCGTTGTCGATGGTGGCGGATCTGGACACCGCCGCGCGCACCTATGGGGATCGCGGCTATCGGTACGCGCATTTCGAGGCCGGCGCCATCGGCCAGCGGCTCTACCTGGCCGCCACGGCGCTGGGCCTGGGTGCCACCGGAATCGGCGGTTTCTTTGATGACGCTACGCATCGCTATTTGGGAATCGCCCCGCAGCAGGGACAGGTGGTCTACCACTTCGCCCTTGGCCATCCTGTTCCCGACCACCGCCTCACCCCCTGACCTTGCCGATTTTCCACCGATTCTTGAGAGCGGGTCATCCATGGAATGGGGTAAACTTGGAGGTTCCTCATGGGATTCACAAGTAGGCTGGGGCAGTCCCTTACCGCCAAGGAAATCTTCGATCTCGTCAAAGACGACCTGAAGCAGGTAGAGAAGGAACTGACGGCCGAGTCCGTTGCCAGTGTTGAAGCTGTCACCAGCATCGCCCGCCACCTGCAGGCGTCCGGGGGCAAGCGGCTGCGCCCCACCATGCTGCTGCTGGCGGCACGCATGATCGGCCCAACCACGCCCGGCACCATCCGCATGGCGGCGGTGATGGAGATGATCCACGCGGCTACTTTGATCCACGACGATGTGATCGACATGGCCGAAACCCGCCGCGGGCGTGCTTCCTCGAACGTGGTGTGGGGCAATCATATCTCGGTACTGGCCGGCGACTGGCTGTATATGCAGGCGTTCCAGATCGCTCTGCGCGAACGCAAGTTCCACCTGCTGGATCTGCTGATTAACCTGACGCAGATGATGGTGGAAGGCGAGTTGCTGCAGTTGGAACGCATCGGCAAGATCGACATCTCCGAAGCCGACTACATGCAGCTGATCGACCGTAAGACGGCCTGCCTGTTTTCGGCCTGCTCGAAGGTGGGCTCGCACATGGCGGGAGCCGACGATGCCACCGAGTCGCGATTAGGCGAGTTTGCCTGGAATCTGGGTATCGCCTTCCAACTGGTGGACGATATTCTGGACTTCACCGCGCGCGAGACGATTTTGGGCAAGCCCACCGGCAACGATCTGCGCGAGGGCAAAGTAACGCTGCCGCTCATCTATGCGCTCAAAGATGCCGATGCCGGGGAGCGGCAGATGATCGCCCAGGTGTTGGCCGATCGCAGCTACGAGAGAGTCTCGTTCAGCAAGGTGCTGCGCATCATTGATCGCCACAAAGGCGTGGAACGTGTGCGCGAGCGCGCGGCCGATTTCGTGGAACGCGCACGCGCCATCATCGCCGAATTCCCCGATTCGCCTTACCAGCGCGCCCTCACCGCTGTGACGGACCTGGTCATCCATCGCGACCGATAGCCCCTTGCGAGGTTAGATGGCGGTAGCAGTGCCCATCCCCGCGTGGTTGTCGCCGGTGGCGGATTTCCTGTTCACCGGCAACGAAGCCAATGCCAGCGTAGAAGCGGTATTGCTGGTGCTGTGTCTGGCGGGCATGCTGGTGCTGCGCGGCCGGCCGTTCCGCGGCTTTGCCCGGGTGGAGGCCGCGCTGAAGCGTTGGGCGGCATCGGAGCGGCGGGCACTGACGCTGGCACTGGCGTTTCCCCTGGTTGCGCGGATTGCGTTGTTGGGGGTGTATCCGCCGCCGCAACCGTGGGTGCACGATGAGTTCAGCTACCTGTTGATCGCTGACACACTGCAGGAAGGGCGCCTCACTAACCCAACCCATCCGTTGTGGGAACACTTCGAAACGATACACGTCTTCTTTCAGCCCACATACTCTTCGAAATACCCGGTGGGCAACGGTGTCGTTCTTGCGTTGCCGCTACTGGTGGGCCTTCCGCCGTATGTGGGCATCTGGCTGGGCTGCTCCTTTCTTTCGGGTGCGGTGTACTGGATGCTGCGGGCCTGGGTGCCGGCGCATTGGGCGCTCTTCGCCGCTCTGTTGCTGTTGGCCCGCGAAAGCGTGATGTCCGGTTGGATGCATACCTACTGGGGCGGCGCGGTGGCCGGCACCGGTGGAGCGCTGGCGATAGGGGCAACCGCGCGCCTGCTGCAGGCTGCCAGACGGCGGCATGCCTGGATCCTGGGCGGGGGCATTTTCCTGCTGGCCATCACTCGTCCTTACGAGGGCTTCGCGCTCACGCTGGTCTTGGGCGCGGCGCTGCTGCTCTGGCTGGTGCGCAGCGGCGCCGAGCGTGGCAAGCGGTTGGAGGCGGTGCTGGTTCCGCTGCTGGTTTCAATGACGGCCACCGCCGGTTTCGTTGCCCTGCATAACTACACCGTCACGGGGGATCCGACGCTGCTGCCGTACGCCCACAACCGCAGCCTGTACGGCACGCCGCAGAGCTTCTACTGGCAGGATCCGGTGCCGCCGCCACCCGTGTTTCGCCACAAGCAGTTGGCCGACAACTACCGGTGGCAACTGGACGTGCGGCGCGAAGTCGATTCCGCCGCCAGTTGGCTACGGTCGGTGGGCTGGAAGATGAAGGAGTTCTGGTTATTTTTCATCGGGCCGGCGTTGACTATTCCGCTGCTGTTTCTGTTCACCGGCAGGCGCCCGAAGCGGCTGGGGTTGCTTATGGGCGCGGTGGGGGCGGTCCTGCTGGCGGTGAACTGCTACCCGTTTTTCTACTACCACTACTTTGCCCCCATCGCGGGGCTGATCCTGCTGTTTCAACTGTTGGGATTGGAGGCGATGCGACGCTGGCGGCCGCCCTGGGGCGTGCACTTGGCACGTACGGTGGCCATCGTGCTGGTGCTGAGCTACGCCTGGCAAATCGGTCTGGACATGCTGCACAAGACCCAGCGCAAGAATGCGGACCGGCCGCGCAACCAAGTGGAACGGGCGCTCGACGAAATGGGCGGGCATCATGTCGTCATCGTGCGCTACGCCCCGGACCACGACTTCCATCACGAGATCGTCTACAACGCGGCCGATATTGATTCCAGCCCCATTGTCTGGGCTCGCGACATGGGTCCCTTGAAGAACCAGGAACTGGAAACCTACTATCGCGGACGGAAGTTCTGGAGTTTCGAGCCCGATCAGAAGCCGCCCCGCCTTACCCCGTACCAGGGGCTGCGATTCTAGCTGTCCGCCCGGTATACTACAGGTTTTGGAAGATGAGGCGGTAAGGCACGCTGATGGACCCAAACCGCGCCGACAAGTTGGATCGGATCTACCGGCACGCCCGTTTGTTGCCGGCACCGGATGTAAAGCCCTACTTGGACCAGACGTGCGCGGGTGACCCTTCGCTGCGGGCAGAAGTGGAGAGCCTGCTGGAGGAAACCCGCACCAGCCTCCACGATGTGCCGACCTCCGTTAACAATGCCGAACTGATCGCCGAAGGCACGGTGCTGGCCCATCGCTTCCAGATCCGGCGGTTCCTGGGCCGCGGCGGCATGGGCGACGTTTACCTGGCTGCGGACCGCGAGTTAGGCGGCGATGTCGCGCTCAAGACCTTGAAACCCGCCTTGCTTGCCAACCCGCGCTTCCTGGTGCGGTTCCGGCGTGAAGTGCACCTGGGACGGCAGGTGACGCATCCCAACCTGTGCCGCGTGTTCGACGTCGGCAGTGACCTGTGGCAGGGGCGCCCCATCGCCTTCTTCACGATGGAGTATCTGCCCGGCGAAACGCTGGCGCAATGCCTGCGGCGTGACGGGGCCATGTCTGTCGACGTGGCACTGCCGTTTCTCCGCCAGATGGCCGGCGGCATGGACGCGCTGCACGCGCACGGGATCGCTCACCGCGACCTGAAACCCGGAAACATCATGCTGGTGCCCGGACGCGATGGCAAGCCTCGTGCCGTGATCACGGATTTCGGCCTCGCGCGGTCCTTTGAAATCGAGCCGGGCGATGAGGCCGTTAGCCGGGAAGGGCAGGTGATCGGCACGCCGCAATACATGGCTCCGGAGCAGCGCATGGGCGATCCGGGCACGGCGGCCAGTGACTTGTTCGCCCTTGGCCTGATCATGTTCGAAATGGTTACCGGGCAGCGTGCGGCCGATGCGGCCAGCGCCTCCGGGCGGCCGGGCCGGATTCCCCCGCCGGCTACGCTGGTGCCGGGATTGCCGGTCTCCTGGAACGACGGGATTCTGCGCTGCCTGGCGCTGGAGGCGGAGGATCGTCCGGAGACGGCATCCGCGGCTGTCGAGGGGTTGCTCGGTGCGAGCGGCGAGAAGCTGTTGCCGATTCCAGGTGTGCTGCGGAAAGCGCCGCGCCGTTGGGTGTTGGGAGTGGCCGGCGGTGTTCTGTTGCTGGGCGGGCTGGGCGGCGCGTTATTCCTGCAGTATCGCGGGGGAGAGGCGGACCGCCGCGCGGCCCGGGCCGAGGCCGAGTATCTGCGCGCCCGCGACCTGCTGTCGCATTCTTACCGTCGCGAGAACGTAGAAGAAGCCACGCGGATTCTCACGAAGGTGGTGGAGCAGACGCCGGCGTTTGCCCTTGGCCATGCGGGGTTGGGGTTGGCGCACTGGCATGCGTACCGCATTGGCGGACGCAATCCCGTAGACCTGCAGAAGGCGCTGGAGGAATCGCAGCGGGCGCTGGAACTGGATCCAAACCTGGTTCGCGCGCACGTCACGCTGGGCTCCATCTATTCCATGTCAGGAAAGACGGAACTGGCGGCCGCGTCGCTCGATCGCGCCAAGGCGCTGGAACCGCGCAGCCCGGAGGTGTTTCAGGCACTGGCGGAGCTATACCGCGCGGTGGGGCGCGACGCGGAGATCGGGCCGGCACTGCGGCAGGCTGCCGACCTCGCTCCTGAGGATTGGCGTCCGCTGCTGGCGTATGGCGTCCATCTGCGCGAGAGCGGGAAGCCGGAAGAGGCGGCCGTCTTACTGCGACGTGCGGTAGAGGTAAGCCCGCGGAATCCGATCGTGCTTAGTAACTTCGGGCTGTGTCTGATTGAGCAGGGGCGCTTCCGCGACGCGCTGGACGCCTTCGAGCGGGCCTTGCGAATTGAGCCGCGCTCGTCGGTGTATGTCAATCTGGGTTACACCCTGATGATGGAGGGACGTGCCGCCGAGGCCATCGCACCATTCCGGAAAGCCCTGGAAAGTAACCCGTCCAATTATCTGTACCACGCCAACCTGGCATCGGCGCTGTTCTGGAGTAACACGAACGGAGAGGACGCGCTGCAGCATTATCGCCGGGCGGCGGAACTTGCCGAGAAGGAACGCAGCCGCGATCCGCGGAACGCGCGGCTGCTGGCGAACATGAGCGGGCTGTACGCATCCATTGGCGACAAGGCCCGCAGCATTGCCCTGGTCCGGCAGGCGCTGGCTCTCAGCCCGGACAACCGTGACGTGGCGTTACGCGCAGCGGAAACCTACGAAAAACTCGGTGATCGGGAGGAGGCACTGCGCCTGGTGCGTAAGACACTGAGCCTGGGATATCCGCCGGACTTTGTGCGGCGCAGTCCCGAATTAGAGGCACTTCGGGCGGATCCACGCTTCTCTTACAAACCTGCCAAGGGTCTATGGTAGACTTTTTCCGCTAAGGAGATACTCCCCGTGTACGACGAAACACAACTAAGTTATCAGTGTGCTCCAGGCCCCGATCCGGAGCCGGAACTTCCTCCGCCCAGCGAACCCTCGCAGGAACCGATGGAAGAGCCGATGGAGGAGGAATCGGGACCCGATCCCGAACCCGATCTGCCACCGCCTTCGGAAGGGTCGAAGGGCTGATTCGGTCGAAGGTCTGATGCAATGGAGGGGCGCAGGTCTCGCGGAGAGCGCGGTCTGCGCCCTCTTAGTTTAGGAAGGATCGCACCACGAAGGCTGCCATCTGCTCGCGGGTAACCACCGCGTCGGGGCAGTAAGTGGTGGCCGTGCAGCCGCTGGTAACTCCCAGTTCGCGGAGCTTCTGGATGAACTTATGGTAGGGGTGGCTGGACGGCACATCGGTGAAGTAGCTTTGGGTGGGGAAAGAGAAGTCGTCCCCCAGCAACGCGCGCATCTTCCCGCGTGTGAGGAACACAGCCATCTCGCCGCGGGTGACGTTGTTGTCCGGACAGTAGGTGGTGGCGGTGCAGCCGCTGGTAATGCCCAGTTCGCGCATTTTCTGGATGTACTTGAAGAAAGTGTGCGTAGCCGGTACGTCGGTGAAGTAAGGCGTCTGCGGGAAAGTGAAGTTATCCCCCAGCATGGAGCGGATGAGGAATACGGCCATCTGGCCGCGCTTCACCGATTCGCCGGGGCAATACGTGGTGGGCGTGCAGCCGGTGGTAATCGACCACAGCTTCATCACATTCACGAAGTCGAAGAAGCTGTTGGAAGACGAGACGTCGGTGAATTCCTGCGTGGTGATCCAGGGAAAGTAGGCGGCCCAGGTGCCCCAGCGCCCCGATACTTGTCCCCGCGTTTTGGAGTACTCCCCGAAGGTCCACAAACCTCCGCGAACCGGGTCGATGGAGGCGCCGAAGAAATCGCCCCAGCGGACACTCACTCCGGAACTTAGCTCGAACTTATCCTCACCCGCTTTTACATCCGGAATGCCCAGGTAAGTCAGCGCGCCGGACGCATCGATATTGGCTCCGACAATCAGCCGGTTCGGAATTGCGTTCACTGGGCCGTGGCTGGCCGGCACCTCAAAGGCGGGGAACATATAGCCGCCATTCACCAGGCGGGTTTGCAGCGTAACTTTGTTCAAGGCCAGATCGATGCGGTCATAGGTGACCGTAGTCGGCTGATCCGTGTAGCCGGTCTGGCGGGCGGTGTACACCACGCCGTTGCGCAGAATCGCGCGAAGCACGCGGGAGTCGCCCGTATCCACGCGGACCACGGAATCCTTCTGCTGGATAGGGGCAGGGAAGTCGTACTTCCAGAGGTTCTTCAGCGTGGTGCGCACCGCGGTGGGGTTGTTGCTGACGGGATTCTGGATGCGCCATAGCGTCATGTAGTCCGCCTGGACAACCTCGACGGCGACGTTCACCATAATGCCCGGGTCGGTGGCATCGCCGGGCCGCCCGCGCAACTCAGCGGGTCGCAGGCTCTTGGCGGTGGTGCCGTCTTCGTTCTTGAGGTTGACGATGTCCCGATAGGTGAGCGTGGTGGTGGTGGGATTGTATAACTCGGACTTTTTCAGGATGCGCAGTTTGGCGTAAACCAGGTCGCCCAGGGCATCGAACATGTTACCGGTAAGATACACGGCCTGGGTATCGTAACCCAGCATGGGATAGTCCAGTTCGAGTGGCGTTTCCGTGGTGCCGTTTAACGAGGCTTTCAGCGCCCAGTGCCGCCATCCTCCCGCGTACGTGGAGCCGTTCGACACGGAGATTAAGAAGTAAGTCACCGCCGTGGCGGCGTCTTCCGACTGTGCACTGAGCAGAAAGCGCCCATGCAGCGCGTCGTACCGAATGGTGGGGTCATAGATGCGGCAGTAAATCGACCCGGTGGGGCAGACGGTGTTGAGCAGGCTGCTATACCACTGCTGCAGCGTCATGGCGTTGGTTTGCTCGCCCGTCTTCGTGTAGCGGGCGATGGAGGAGTTCACTACCTGGATCAGATCCTCCGGGCCGGAGGCCATGTCCGGATCGGGCGGGCTGAAGTTCGTCTGAGTGATGCCCTCGAAACTGGTGGTGGGCGTAAGGGCCAGCGGCTGCATGCCGACGCCCGGTGCGCGCAGCATCCCCGGAGCATTGCTGGACTCGAGGGCGGCCGGCCCGATGGGCACCGGACGCCGCGCCAGTTGCGCCTTATATTGCTGATACTGTTCGAGCGGAATCACCGGGTGGCCGCGCAACACCCGTGGGGGTGGCTGTCCTACGTTCGATGGCGGCGGCGCGGTTGCCGAAAATACGGCCGTGATGCTGGTGCTTCCGGCCATGGACTGCGCCGCCGCGGAAGTCGCCGCAAACACGGCAATCCCGCAAAAAGAGATACAAAAGCGCAACATCAGAAGTTATCAGGATAGCTCATCACCGCGCGGCGCCTATTGTCGGGATCCCTGGAAGGCATAGAGGGATGAGGCCGTCCGCACATAGAGATAACCGGCATCCAACGCCGGGGTTGCGAAGACTTCCTCCCCGAATTCGCCGGTGGCGCGGATGCCCCAATCGCCGCCGGCCTCCAGAACCGATACCGACCCGGTGCGGCTGATCATATACACCTTGCCATCGCCCGCCACCGGCGACGCGTAGTATTCATCCAGGGCATGCGGCAGGCGTCCCTGCTTGATTAGCTCGCCCGTATCCGGCTTCAGCGTCTGCAGAATACCGCCATTGCGAACCAGGTACAGCACGTCGCGGTAGAGCAGGATGGCCGGCACGTCGGGCAGCGACTTCTGATACCGCCAGCGCACGTGCGTATCGGTCACATCCCCTTCCCCGCCCAGTCGAATCGCCATGGCCGCGTTGGTGGAGGTGCGCCGCATGCGGTAATACTGCCAGTCCTTATCGTTCAACAGCCCGTCTTTATCCAGATCCTGCATGTCCCAGGTGCCCGGCAGCCAGTTCTTCGGCACCTCGTCCTTGGCCAATTTGCCGTCCTTGTTCGTGTCGTGTTTGGCGATCATCTCGGCGAAGTCCGGTAGTTCGATGCGCTCGCTGGGCTCGCCGCCCGGGGCCCAGCCGTTGAAGTACAGCGTGTCGCCGCCGATCACGGGCACCGACTTCACCTGGTACGTCAGCCCGCGTGCCTTCCATACCAGGCGCCCATCGGTGACGTCGTACGCCGTCATCTGGTAGGAACCCGGGACGATCAACTCCGTGCGGCGGGCTTTCGGATTCCGCCAGACAATCGGGGTAGAGAAGCTGTGCACCATCTCCGGCCGCGACACGCGCCACAGCGTTTTGCCGGTCTTCTGGTCGACGGCCAGCAGAAAGGCGTCCTGATCCTGGTCGCAGATCATCAGCACGCGGCCATCGGCCAGCACCGGCGAGGCCGCCATGCCATGGAAGTTCGTGAAGGGGCCCAAGGGCACACGCCAGCGCTCCTTGCCGTCGCCGTTATAGGAAACCAAGCCGAAGCCAGCGAAGAAAACGTAGACGTTCTCGCCGTCGGTGGTGGGGCTGGGCGCCGCCGGATCATTCAGCTTGTTCCGCTTTTCGTCACGATGCCCCGGCGCGTCCTGCTGCCACAACATCCTGCCACTCGCACGGTCCAGGGCGAACGTCAGCAGTTTCCCGTCCACATGCCCGGTAAGGAAGATGCGGTTCCGCGTCAGCGCCGGAGAAGACTTGCCCGGCGGAATCGCCACCTTCCAGGCATGCTTGGCCTCGGCGCCGATCTCGGCAGGCAACGGGTGCCCATCGGCCACGCCGGAGCCGTTCGGCCCGCGCAGGCGGTCCCACCCTTCGCCAAACAGGGACGGCAGCACCAGCAGGAACAGAAAAGCGCCAGGAATCATCCAAGCGAGCATATCGCAACCGGAGGCTGAAACGCTTTTCGCTAAGCCCTGCTCTGCGGCCAGGAGGTGGATTTCATGAATAACCCCCTTTGTTCACGCGATTGGGCGGCGATTGCGGCGGGGCTGGTGGCCGGTATTACCGGCAGCAAGCTGTTGCCGCCATTGCTGGCGTCCGACAGTGGGCTCTGCGGGGCGCGAATGCGGCAGGGCTTGTGCGAGAGATGGAAGCCTGTC
The DNA here is from genome assembly GCA_016789745.1 of Bryobacterales bacterium. Taxonomy (GTDB): domain Bacteria; phylum Acidobacteriota; class Terriglobia; order Bryobacterales; family Bryobacteraceae; genus CADEFT01. The sequence goes on along the minus strand of JAEUQF010000138.1, from coordinate 24,164 downwards.
CAACGGGCAACCACGCGACGCGCGCCCGGCTCTTCCTGCGGTTGAAACGCACGCTGGGTAAACACGCCATGGCGGAGGGGGACTCCGTCTATCCCATGCCGCAGGCGCGCGCCGGCGCCCGTGAGCAGGCCCGGCAACTGTACGAAGAGCACGGTGACATCAAGGTGCACCGAAATCATCATTGTTAAGCACATCCCCGAAGAAGAAAAGGTGGAGTTCCCGCGCCTGCGGCAGCCATTGGACCAGACCCGCACGCGGGAGATTTCGGGCCTGATCCGGCGCGAAGAAGCCCTGGTGGTTTAGCCTAGCGTGTCCAGCCCATCCGGCGGGCTCCGGAACGCAGGGCCATGGCCAAGACCAGGAGTGTGATGGCGGCGGCGCTGTTGGCGGTATCGGTCCAGATGGCGCCGCCCAGGAACGCAATGCTTACCAGCAGGGTCAGGCCGGTCGTATACGGATAACCCCACGCGCGGTACGGCCGGGCCAGTCCCGGCTCCGTCCAACGCAAACGGAACAGGCAGATATAGGCGGACGCGTAGTTCAGCACGTAGTAGAACCCTGCCAGAGCCAGCAACTGCGGCGTGGTGCCGGTGGCGACCATGGCCGCCACCGCGGCGGCGCTCATCCACAGTGCGGGTACAGGCTGGCCGTTGGCAGCCACCTCCGCCAGAATGGGGAACAGCGCGCCATCGCGACTGAGCGCGAACAGGATGCGACAGCAGAGCAGGAGCGCGCCGCTGTAGAGCCCCAGGGCCGAGAGGATGGCCAGCGTCGCGATCACTCCGCCGGCCGGGGCGCCAAACACGCGTCGCGCGGCATCGGCGGCGGGCAGCGTGGAGGCGGCAATTTCGCCCACCGGCAGAATGGCCAGCAGTGCCACATTCATCAACACGTAGATGAGGGTGACCAGCGCTACGCCCCACAACATCGACCGCAGCAGGTTCCGCTCCGGCGCGACATCCTCTTCTGTAAAGTAGATGGCCGAGTACCAGCCATCGTAGGTATAAATGACGGCCTGCGCTACCAGCACCAGAGCCGGTAGGCCGGGAAGCGACGTGAGCGGCGGCGTCTGCGGACGTTCCTGCGACGTGAGCAGACAGGCGGCAATCAAAACCCCGAAAGCGAGCGCCTTGGCGAAGCTGGTCAATTCCTGGGCGCGGGCGCTCAACCGGGTGCCGCCGGTGAGCAGGGCCGTATAGACCAGCACGACGGCCAATCCCAACGCGCGCGGTGCCGCGCCTGCCCCATGCCACAGCTGCGGAGCGTATTCCGTGATGGTAAGGATGCCGAGCGCGGCGGCCGCCGCCTGTCCCAGCCAGTCACAGCAGCCCATGGCGAAGGCGGCGCTATCGCCAAAGGCGCGCCGCACGTAGACATAGAAGCCGCCGGCGTACGGCAGCGCAACGCCCAACTCCGCCACCGACACCACGCCCAGGAACGAAAACAGGCCGCCTGCCAGCCACGCGCCCACGATCAGCCAAGGATCAGGCAACCGCGCCGCCACTTCGTTGGGCGTCCGGAGGATACCGATTCCCAGGCTGGTACCCACCACCACTGCCGCGCCAAAGCTGACACCCAGCAGGCGCAGCAGCTTTCCATTCATGGGCTATAGTCTAGCCGGGACGCGGCTGGGCGCGCTCAGTTCGGCGGGAAGACTGGTCCTATATATTGATCGGTGCGTACGCCGGGAACAACGCGAGACGGCATTTCCCACATGCGGCGGCCGGCGCGGCGCAATTCGGCGCGCTCGACGCCCTGGTAGATGAGGATGTGTGCCAGCGAGGGCTGCACAGGCGGCGGGGTGACGCTGGTGGGCATGACAATCGGACGTCCATGGAATTGGTAGTGAGCCGAGGCAATCACATTGGGAAGCGGCAGCAGGATGCGGCCATCCACCTCGCGCTCCTGGCTGTCGAAAACAGCGGCGTCCAGCAGGAATTGCTCGGCCCCGCGCAGGGTCGGGTAACGCGGCGTCACCACGCGGTCCAGTATCAGTTCCATGTTTCCCTGCATGGGAACGACGGTGGAACGTTCGGTCAACAGCACGGCGTGAAAGCTCTCATCGGCGAGGCCGTTTCGTGACGCCGGTTGGACCAAACACGCCTCCAGGTAGCGGCCGCGATCGACGAACACGGTCAAGCCGTGGAACAGGATGTGAAGTTGGCCGCCCATGTGGATCGGGGAGTTGCCTTCCTTTACGCCTGGTATCCGCCGGTACGACGCCGGACGGCGGCCGGCTCCTGGACATACCGCCTGGATTCAGCGGCGAGCCTTGCCAGCAAGGTCTCCACTCCTTTGGGACGCAGGCCGATTCCGGGCAACGTGGCGATTTCCGCCGCCGTGCAGCCACACAGGTAATGGAGCAAAAAGACCCGCCGGTCGCGCGCCGAGCCGAAGCGCTCCGCCAGTTGATTCACCAGGATGCGGTACTCGATGCCGGCCACCTCGCCGGTCACCGCCTGACCGTCCGCCTCCCGCAGGGGCATCAACTTGGCGGCGCGCTTCCGTGCCAGGCGCCCTTTCCAGGTGTCGCGAAACAGATTCAGGGCGACGGTGGAGACGTAGGCCTGCGCCGCCGCCGGTTCGGCAAATCGCCGCCGCGCAATGGTCGGCGCGCACATGGTCAACCGCAGTCCGACCTCCTGCACCTGGTCTTCGATATCGTCCGCCGGGCTGCCCCCAAAGGGCCGGGCTACGCGCCGGGCAATGGTGGCAAACAGGGGACGGCTGCGCTGGTAGAATTCGTCGGAATACTCGGCGGAATTGGGATCCGCAAGACAGCAGCAGAACAGATGACCGATCGCATGGTCCGATTCAAGAGCGCTAGGGAGAGACATGGTAAACAACCAAGCCTGTTTCGACAGGCGTTGTATATCATGTAGAGCGTAAAATTCCGCGACTTCCGCCCCATTAATTTGTACCGGCTGCGGAGAAATTTGCGGTCGGGGCTGCTGGTTTGGCAGGAATATTGAAGCTTGCCTTACTGTGAACGGTGTTCGTTGTTTACAGGCTCAGAATACCAGAATCGGGTGGTATAGATTCGGCAACTTCACTTCGCCGATGGCCAGCAGGTCGCCATCGGGGCTCAGTGCCTTCACGAAGCGGCTTCCGCGTTGGATGCGGAAGGGCGAGACGCGGAAGTCGCGGCCCTGGCGGATCTGGGCCATGGTGATGGAGTCGACGCATTCGCTGGGGAATTCCGGCAGTAGCTGCGCGGCGGGAATCAGCGCTTCGCCGAGGCGACCGTCCCTGGCCAGATCTTCGTACTCGGGGATGGTGCGTGCCTGTTCCAGTTGGAACTCGCCGCTAGCTTCGCGTCGCAGCGCGGTCAAGTGCGCTCCACAGCCGAGGATTTGTCCCAGGTCGTGGGCGAGGCTGCGGACGTAGGTGCCGCCGGAGCAATGCACCCGGATTTCGATTTCGGCTCCATCACAGGAGAGCAGGTCGAGGGCGTATATAGTCACCTCCACCGGCTTGAGTTCGACGGCGATGTTGCGGCGCGCCAGTTTGTAGGCTGGTACGCCGTCGATCTTCTTGGCGGACACGGCGGGAGGGACCTGGTCGAAGGTGCCGCGGAAGCGGTCGAGAAGCGGATCTAGCTGTTCACGGGTAACGGAGAAGTCGACGGCGGGCGAGGTGGGCTCACCCTGCCGGTCATAGGTGGTAGTGGCGAAGCCGAAGCGGATTCGCGCGGTATAGACCTTGTCGGCGCGGACGTGGAACTGCGCCAGGCGCGTGGCGCGGCCGATCACCAGGGGGAGTACGCCGGTGGCCAAGGGATCCAGCGTGCCAAGGTGGCCAATGCGTTTGATTCCGGTGATGCGGCGCATCTTACCCACCACGTCGTGGGAGGTCCAGCCTTCGGCCTTGTTAACGACAAAAACACCATCCATTGCAGGAACAAGTTCTACTTTCGATTCGGATTCTATTATCGTGCCGCACCCTGGGGTCCGATAAGGGGTATGTGAGCACGCTGACCGCCACTCTTCTGCCTCCACGCTCCAAGGCGATGAACGCGCTGAACCAATTGCCGCCGTTCTCGCCCACGCTTAGCAAACTGCTGGCCACACTGGCCAACGAAGATGTCTATTTCGGGGAACTCTCGGGCGTCATTGAAAAGGATGCCGTGCTGGCCAGTCACGTTCTGAAACTGGTCAATTCGGCGCTCTACGCCCGCAGCGGAACTATCAACTCGGTACGACACGCGGTATCCATTCTTGGGATCAACAAGCTGCGGAATGTCGCCCTCAGCCTGTCGGTCTCCCGGATGTGGAAGCAGACCAAAACGCCGAAGAACTGGTCGCAGGCAGCCTTCAATCTGCATGCGGTGGCGGTTGCCGTGATGTGCGATCTTCTGGCGCAACGCCTGCGGGTGGGTTATCCGGAAGGCGCCTTCACTGCCGGGCTATTGCACGGCATGGGCAAGATGATGATCGCCATCGGCACCCCGATTGAGTACGACGGTATCCTTCGACTCTACCAGGAAACCCCCACCCTGTCGATGGAGGACGCCGAGTTGCACGTTCTTGGCTGCACCCACGCCGAACTGTGTACGCACGCGCTGGCGGAGTGGAAACTGCCCGTGGAGATCCAGCGCGCGGTTGGATCGCAGCATCTCACGCCGGAGCCGCCGCTCACCCTCGGCGGGCTACTGTTCATGGCCCACCAGGTGGTGCACTCGTTGGAGGTGTCCATCCCATCCTGCAACTGCCGGGCAGAGGGCACGCCAGATCGCATGCTGTGCACGCTCGGTCTGGAGGACGAAGCCGAGCGCATCCTGTTCGAGTACAAGGCGGAGTTCGACGCGTTGCGCGCGTTCTTCTAAGCGAAGCGCCGCCCGATTCGCGATCCTGGTAGGGTGAATCTGCTGCTTCGCGAAGCCGACTCGCCCGCCGACCTCGACGCCGTCCGCGCCCTGCTCCAGCAGTATTGGACTAGCTTCGGCTTTACACCTTGCTTCCAGAACTTTGCCCAGGAGCTGGAGTCGCTGCCGGGCGCCTACGCCCGCCCTGGCGGCTGTCTGCTGTTGGCATCGCTCGATGGCGACCCCGCCGGTTGCGGCGCCTATCGCCGCGTCGACGACCGCCGCTGCGAGGGCAAGCGACTCTACGTCACGCCCGCCGCCCGCGGCCGCCAGCTTGGCCGCATCCTTATGGAACGGCTCATCAGCGAGGCGCGCCTGGCTGGTTACCAGGAACTGATCGGGGATACGATGCCGGTAATGCGGACGGCCATCCAGCTCTATCAGGACATGGGCTTTGCAGCGAGCGAAGGGGAAGGCGGCATCCTGCTGCTTCGCTACCGCCTGTAACGGCTAGCGCTCCACGGGCGCGGGCGCGGCATTGGCGCTGTAGCGTTCGAAAAACTCGATGATCCGGAGCACGTGGTCCATGCGCTGGCGCGGGTCGCCCGAACGCGTCAGTTCGTGGCCGGCACCCGGATAGCGGATATACTCCACCGGTTTGCCCTGCTGCTTCAATGCGCGGTACAGCATCTCGCTCTGCACCACGCCGGTGCGCATGTCGCTGCTGCCGTGTAGAATCAGCAACGGCGTCCGGATCTGCGCCGCGTAGGTGGCCGGGCTTTCGGCTTCCAACAGCCGCCGCATCTCGCCTTCATAGGGCCAGCCGCCGAAGTCGCCGGCCAACAGCCGGAAGGCGTTTCCTTCGCCGAAGAACGTCGACAAATCGTACACGCCGCGCTGCGCCGCCGCGGCTTTGAACCGGTGGTCATGGCCGATGATCCATGCGGTCAGATAGCCGGCGTAGGAGCCGCCCGTGATGAACAAACGGCCGGAATCTACCAGCGGATTCGACTTCACGGCCTCATCCAGCGCCGCCAGTACATCGCCCGCAGGCCCGGCGCCCCAGTTCCGGTAGTTCGCCTTCTGGAAGGCGTAGCCGTAGCCGCCGGAACCGCGCGGATTCGAGTAGACCACGCCATACCCCCAGGCGCACAGCAGTTGAAACTCGTGCCACATGCTGAGTTCGCCAGGGCCCCACATGGCATGCGGACCGCCATGGATGTCCAGCACCCAGGGGTACTTCCGGCCAGGTTCGGCGCCGATGGGATCCATCACCCAGGTCTGCACCTTCAACCCATCGGGGCGGGTGATCCACTGCTCCCTGGGCAAGGCAAGCTGCTTGCTATCCACCCACCCGTTCAGATCGGTCAACTTGCGTGTGGCGCCGTCCTTATCCCGCAGGTAAAGCTCGTTGGGGTTCTCCACAGCGGTGCGGGCGTAGACCACCCGCCCTCCGCCTTCTCCGAATGCGGTGACACCCTGCGGCGACGGCACCACGTCCATCACCGCATTGCCGGAGAATCGCTTGAGTGGGAAGCCGCCGTGCCAAGCCGAGGTGAACAACACGGATCCATCGGAGGCGAGGACGGCATCCCCAACCGAGCCGGCCCATTCGCCCAGTGTGGAGAAGCGCTGGTTGGCCAACTGCAATTGCACCAACTGGGTTTGCCGGTAGGTGGGTTCATCGGTCGCGGTCGCTTTCAGGATCAGGGTACGGCCATCGGCGGTGAAGTGCGGGTCCGTGTAGCTTTCCGACTCTTTGTTCGCTACCGGGCGGAGGTTGCTGCCGTCGGCGTCCATGACGTAGATCGCTGTACGGCGGTTGCGGTCCGGGTGATCCTTAGCGGAAGCCGCCCCGGCGCAGGCAATCCGGCCCCCATCCGGAGACCAGGCGCAGGGGCCTGCCAATTGCGACACCAGGCGAGGCGCCCGGCTGCCGTCCACTGTGACGCTGTACCAGCGCGGCAGCCGCATCTCCTTATCAAGACCCGTCTCGTTTTGAAAGGCCAGCCTGGTGATCACCGACGGATTGTCCTCGGCTGCGTTCCGCTCCAGCCAGTTGCGGATGGCACGACGGTCGCCGTCCGGGCGTGCGTCCAGCGGCTCGGCGCCGGCCTTGGCGCGATCGAAGTCAAACCAGTCCCGCGCCGGACGGTCCTGGGAGAAGGCAGGCTTTTCGTCCAGTCTGGACAGCGGCACCTGCGACAGCACCAGCAGTTCCTTTGAGTCTGGCTTCCAAACCGGAGACGCGGCGCCGAACTCGAGCGAAGTAACCGGCTGGGCCTCGCCGCCTTCCAGGGGCAGGAGCCAGATCTGGCTTCGTTTGGTTTCTTCGTCGGGGCGCTCGAAGGCAAGCCACTTCCCGTCGGGACTGAGGGCGAGGGCACGGTCAGCGCGGTTGCCGAAGGTGAGCTGGCGGGGAGGGGCGTGCTGAATTGACAGGCTGATACTGTAAAGATTGGTCTCGTATCGATAGCGTGGATCTTCTTTTTTTCCACTCGCCCGAATCGACTGCACCCCATACACCGCGAAGCTACCGTCGCGCGCCACCTGCACTTCGGTAACCCGCCGGATCTTCAACAAATCCGCAGCATTCACCGGACTTTTGGCTCCGTTTGCCGCCCACGCAACCGCCGCACAAAGCAGGAAACCCAGAACTCGCATAGCTCCAGTCATTGTAGCCAGGAGGCTGGGTGCGAAGATCTCTGGCTTGCACCTCACCTTGTTTTAAGGCGATGATACGGGTGGATATGAACCGGGTACAGTTTGTTATCACCCGAGTCGTCCTATCGGCTGCCCTGGTGCTTCCGTCGTGGGGCCAGGAGCCGATTCGCGGCCCGATGTTGGGCTGGGTTTGGGACGGTCATCAGGAGTCCATCCGGCCGATTCTCGGCATAGTGGGGTCATCGGTTCTCGGCAAGCCCCTCGCTCTCGATTTTCCAGTGAAGGCCGCTGCCATCGCCAGCCGCCAGGAGTTCGCGCTGGTGCTGGCTCGCGACGAGCGCCAGCCCGTGCTATTGGATCTGCGCGGCATCGATCCGGTGGTCCGAAATCTGGAGGCTCCGGCTGGGGCAAAACGGCTGGTGCTAAGCCCTCGAGCTACGGCCGCTGCTCTGTTTTTCGAGGATCCGCATCGCATCGTGGTGTTGGCAAACCTGGACAAGGAACCATCCGTTGCCCGTGAGTTGGATCTGAGCGTGGAGGGTGCGCCGGCAGGGATCGCGGTGACCGACGACGCCAGTGTGGTGGTCGCCGCCTATCCGGATGCAAACGAGGCGCGTGTCTTTGACGCCGGCGGCAACCGTTGGAAGGCGCCCAAGGAAGCGAAGATCACCGACGTGGCGTTTCTGGAAAACAGCCGCGACCTGTTGCTGGCGGCCGAAGATGGCGTCTTTGTGATTCGCGACCTGGCGGACAACGCCACCGTGCAGCAGTTGTCCACGATTGCGGCCTCCGGGGCGGTTGCGTCCATCGATGGACAAAATATGCTGCTCATCGACAAAGAGAACCAGAGTGTCGTGGCGCTGAATCTGGAGTCTGGCGATTCCCGCAGCGTGCAGTGCCCGTGCGATCCGAAGAAACTGGTCCGGATGAGCCGCGGCGCTCTTTTTCGCCTGAATGAGTACGACCGCAGTGCGCTGTGGTTGGTTGAAATCAATGATGGGGGCCTGCGTACGTTGTTCGTGCCGCCCGACCCAAGCGATCCTGTAGAGGAGTAACGTTTGCTGTCTTCGTCCCGCCTGTACCGCGCCCTGCTGGTGCCTTTTCTGGCCGGCATTGCGTTAGCCCAGAGTCCGCAGATCACCTCGCTGAGCAGTACGCCCACACCGGTCTATGCCGGTCAGGCGTTTACGCTCAATATCACCGGTACCAACTTCTGCATCTTTTCGTCGGTGCAGTTTGGTGGAGACACGTTCCCCGGCACGTGGGTGAGCGATACGCTGATAACGGCCAGTATCCCCGGTCCGGCCACCATCACGGAGGGCAACCTTAAGTCCGTGCGAGTAATCAGCGCGGATTCGCCCTACTGCGCCGTACCGGGTTCCGGGTCGAATATCGTTGATTGGGTAATCAATCAGCCGCCGCCCATCAATCTCTCGCCGACGTCGCTGCCCAACACTTCGATTGGCGCGACCTACAACTCTACGGTAGTGGCTACGGGTGGGGTGGGCGCCCCCTATAACTTCGAGGTGGTGACCGGGTCTTTGCCGCCCGGGCTGGGGATCGGACAGACCACGGGTGTCATTTCCGGCATCCCTAACTCCTCCGGCACTTTCAATTTTGCTATCGGCGCCGGCGACTCGGTGGGCACGTTTGGAACCCGCGGATACTCCATTGTGGTCACCCAGGCGCTCACGGTGCCCAGCGCTTCCACTCCGAACGGTACCGTTGGAATCTCCTACTCTTACAACGTGGTGGCGCAGGGCGGAACCACGCCCTACTCGTTTTCTCTGTCGCCGCAATCGGCGCCGCTGCCGCCGGGGCTCTCCATCGCCCCCTCCGGCTTGATCTCCGGCATCCCCACCACCAGCGGCATCTACAACGTCTCGGTCCGCGTCCAGGATGCGAACAGCAGCACGGCCACCGGCTTCCTGACGATCCAGATTAATCCAGCGCTTTCCATCACCACGACGTCCCTTCCTTCCGGAACCTACAACGCACCGTATTCCCAGACTCTGGCGGCCAGCGGCGGCTCGACACCGTATACCTTCGGTCTGGCCTCCGGTGTGCTCCCCCAAGGCGTGAATCTACAGCCCAACGGCACGATTGCCGGCGTACCGACGCGGCAGGGGATCTTCAACTTCATCGCCAGCGTTCAGAGTTCCGGTGGTGGCAGCGCCACGCGTGCGTTCACCCTGGTGATCGACGGGCCGTTGACGTTCGTGACCACGTCGCCGTTGCCCGGCGGGACGGTCGGCACGCCTTACTCGACGCAACTCCAGGCCACCGGCGCCGTTCCGTCCACCGTCGTCCAATATATCTTTTCGGTGGCGTCCGGTTCTGCCTTGCCGCCGGGGCTCAATTTGAGTGCGGGCGGCCTGATCGGGGGGACACCGACTGCGCCCGGCACCTTCAACTTCGTGCTGCAGGTACAGGATCTGCTTGGGAATGCAGCCTTCCGGAACTTCGCCATGGTGGTGGCACCCAGCGGTTCGGTGTTTATCACCACAACCAGTTTGCCAAGTGGTACCGCAGGCCTGCCCTATTCGCAGCCGATCACGGCGACCGGCGGCATTGCCCCCTACACGTTTATCGTCAATGGCGGAAGCCTGCCTCCAGGCCTGAGCCTTAGCTCTGCCGGAACGGTGCTCGGAACGCCGACCACCGGCGGCAACTACACCTTCACCGTCCGCGTTACCGAACAGACGGGCACCAGCGACAGCCGCACGTTCTCCATCCCCATCGGGCAGGAACTCAGCATCCTGACGAACTCGTTCTCGCCCGGTACCGAGGGTGCCAACTATGCCGAAGCCGTGATTGCCGAAGGCGGATATCCGCCCTACCGGTTCTCGCTGGTGGGCGACCCGCCGCCCGGGATGACCATGCTGTTGAACGGGTTCTTCTCGGGGACGCCTTCGCGGGCCGGGTCCTACACGGTTCGTGTGCGGGTAGAGGATTCGGGCGGCGAAGGCGCAAGCTCGGTCACCAAGAATATTCCATTCACTGTGAATGCCGGCGTTCGCATCACGACATCCTCGTTACCGAATGCGACGGTTGGGAACGACTACGTGCAGACGCTGACGGCCAGCGGTGGAGAAACGCCCTATATCTGGAGCCCCGTGGGGGCACTGCCCGCCGGTCTCACGCTGGCCACCAACGGTGTCCTCAGCGGGCGTCCGCAGAATGCCGGCGCGGCGACCGTTACGGTTCAGGTTCGGGATTCGCGCGGTGCCACCGACACCAAGCCCCTGGCCCTGACCATCGTGCCGGCCTCCGCTACCCCGCAGATCACTACCACGTCGCTGCCGGCCGGTACGGTGGGCACTGCCTACAACCAGACCTTGAACGGCACCGGCGGCCAGACGCCGTATGCCTGGTCGCTGACCGGGAACCCGCCGCCGGGTCTCACTCTGAATGCCACCACCGGCGCCCTGACCGGCACGCCCACCCAGGCCGGCACCTACTCCCTGCAGGTGCAACTCCGCGATGCGGCCAACGTAACCGCGAATGCCACGCTGGGGCTCACCATCAATGCGGCCGGCTCGCTGCAGATCACCACCACTTCGCTGCCGGTGGCTACGCAGAACGCGCCCTACTCGCAGCAGTTGGCGGCCAGCGGCGGCCAGACGCCCTACACCTGGAGCCTGCTGGAAGGCTCGGTTCCGGGCATCACTTTGAATCCGCAGGGTCTGCTGGCGGGCACACCGACGCAGACCGGCACGTTTACTCTGCAGGTCCGCGTTTTGGATAACCAGGAGCGGCAGGCCGTTCGCACGCTCACCCTGCAGGTGCAGAACGTCCTCAACATCCTCACCACCAGCCTGCCGGGCGCCACCCTGAACACGGCGTACACCACCCAGATCAGCGCCGCCGGCGGCGTTCCGCCCTACTCCTGGAGCATCCTGTCTGGCGCGCCGCAGGGGCTGTCGATCAATAACCAGGGCATCCTGTCCGGCACGCCCACCCAGGCTGGCACCTACTCGCTGCAGGTGCAGGTGCGCGACACGGCGGGCACCACCGCCAACCGCACCTTCACGCTCGCGGTGCAGTCTGTTCTGCAGATCACCACCAGCACGTTGCCTGGGGCCACTTTGAACAACCCCTACCAGACCAGCCTCGCCGCGGCCGGTGGTACGCAGCCGTATTCCTGGTCGACCAGCAGTGCTCTGCCGGCCGGCATTTCCCTGTCCACGGAGGGCGTTCTGAGCGGCACGCCGACGCAACCTGGCTCGTTCCCGCTCAGCATCACGGTGCGCGATTCCCGCGAGGCCAGTGCGTCCGCCACGCTCACCCTCACCATCGGCACCAACCTGCAGATTTTGACCAATGCGGTTCCCGCCGCCGTGCCCGGCAACAGCTACTCGACGGTATTCACCGCCTCGGGCGGGGTTCTGCCCTACCAATGGTCTGCTCCTAATGGCCTGCCCCCTGGTCTGCAGCTCGACCCGGTTTCTGGCGCGCTCTCCGGCGTGCTGCCGCTGACGGCTACCAACTACAGTTTCGTCATCCAGGTGCGTGATGCGGCTAACCAGATCGCCTCGCGGTCTTACACGCTGCTGACCGGTAGCCTGTTGACGATCGTCAATACTTCTTTGCGTCAGGGCGTCACCGGGACGCTGTACCAGGAAACCCTGATCGCCACCGGAGGCATCGGTCCTTACACCTGGTCCTCTTTTGGCAGCCTGCCCCCCGGACTTATCCTGAATCCCACCACCGGATTCCTCACCGGCAGTCCGCTCACCCCCGGTACCTACAACGTCAACCTGCGTGTCACGGATGCGGCCGGGCAGTTTGTCGACCGCTTCCTGCTGTTGGAGATTGTCACGAATCTAAGGATCCTCTCGACGCTGCCGGAAGGGCTGGGTGGGACGCCGTATTCGCAATTGCTGGCGGCCAGCGGCGGGACACCGCCCTACACCTGGGCGTTGAATGGGTCGATTCCGGGACTGACGCTTGATTCCTTCACCGGGTTGCTGGCCGGCACGCCGACGACGCCCGGCTCGTACCCGGTCACCATCAGCGTCACCGACTCGCTGGGCGTCACGGTGCCGCGGGCTTTCACGGTGGTCATCGCGGTACCGTTAACCATCGCGCCGGACACGCTGCCTTCCGCGGGCGTAGGCACGGCTTACAGTCAGACCTTCACGGCCAGCGGCGGCACCGCGCCGTACTTCTTCCAACTGGCATCGGGAAACGTTCCGGGGCTGATTCTGAACGGCATTGCCGGCGCCCTGCAAGGGACCCCGACGCAAGCCGGTTCTTACCCGATCACCATCCGGGTCACTGACGGCCAGAACCGCCAGGCCAACCGCAACTACACGCTGGTAGTCTCGGCGAACCTGCGCATCCTCACCAGCAGCCTGGCTCCGGCGGTGCAGCGCGCCCCGTACAACGTCGCGTTCGAAGCGGCCGGAGGAACGCCGCCTTATAGCTGGACCTCGCCCAGCGCTTTACCCGCCGGGCTCACGCTCTCGTCGTCAGGCCAGTTGAGCGGCACGCCCGCCGATGCCGGAAGCTTCCCTCTGGTGGTGGAAGTCCGCGACGCCAATGGCCTTACCACCAGCGCCAACCTGACCCTCACGGTGCAGCCCGGGCTGACCATCCAAACCACCGGCGCCCTGCCGAATGCCACTCTCGCCACGCCTTACGCCTTCCAGATGACGGCCACCGGCGGCACGGTTCCGCTGACTTGGCGGGTATTGGCGGGCAGGTTGCCAGACGGCCTCGCCATTGAGGGCAACGGTCGTATTGCCGGCACTCCCACCGCTGCCGGGAACTCCAGTGCCACAATCGAAGTAACCGACGTCAATGGCCTCACGGCTTCGGCCGCGATCACGCTTCGGGTGCTGCCGGCGCTGCTGCGCATCACCAGCGCCGCCCAGATTCCCGCCGTCACGGCCGGAACGGACTTCCAGTTCGCGGCCACCGCCACCGGGGGCACCCCGCCGTACACCTGGACGCTGAACGGCGCGCCCTCCGGCTTGACGATTGACGCCGCAAGCGGTGCCATCTCCGGCCGCTTGGCGGCTCCGGGCACCTTCACCTTCCAGCTGCAACTCACCGATGCGGCGGGCGTCTCCACCGAACAGCAACTTTCCGTTCAGGCCAGCCTGCCGCCCGTACCGCCGTTGACGATTACGAACGTTCCGGCGACGGTTCAGGCAGGACAGCAGGTGATTCCCGGCCTCAGTTTAGGGAGTCCGTTCCCGGTGCCTATTAACGGCGAACTGGTGCTCACGTTCGCCCCCGATGGCACGATTGACGATCCGGCCATCCAATTTGCGAATGGCGGACGCCGCGTCGCCTTCACCATCCCCGCCGGCAGCCTGCAACCGTCTTTGACGCCGTCGCAGGTGGGTATTCAGGTGGGCACGGTGGCGGGCACCATCACGATCACGGCTTCGATGACCGCCGGAGGCGTCAACGTCACGCCGACCCCGGCGCCCAGCCAGATCATTCGCATCCCGCGCGCGGCGCCGGTCATCAGCAGCCTGCGGGTGAATCGCACGGCCGCGGGCTTCGAGATCATCGTCGTCGGCTTCGCCACATCGAGGGAAGTCACTGGCGCCACCGTACGCCTGCAGACCTCCGGCAGCGTTCAGGGCAATGAGTTCACCATTAACCTGACACAGCCGATGCAAGCCTGGTATCAGAGCGCGGCGTCGCTGCCTCACGGCAGCGCCTTCGCTCTGACGTTGCCGTTCAACATCCAGACGAGTGCCGGTGGCGGCACCATCACTTCCGTATCGGTAACACTGACCAACGCCGTCGGCACCTCGGCGGCGGCGACGGCCAATTTCTAGGGCGGGCAGGCGTTCCCCTACACCGGGGAAGATTCCCTGAGATTATTCCGATCCTGCGGGCACTACTTGAAACTAGGTATGCTCGGAGAAAACGGAAACAGTCCCCCCTCGGCATTCAGTCTGCTGGTTGCCGACGACCTCACCTTGGTGAGTGAAGGGCTGGCATCGCTATGTGCCAACTTTGCGGGCTGCAGGGTAGTCGGTTCCTGCAGCGACGGGTACGAAGCCTGGAGGCTCATTGAGAGCCTGGAGCCGGATATCGCCATGATCGACCTGGAGTTGCCCAGGCTGGTGGCTCCGGAACTCATCCGGCGCACCCGCGAGAGCGGTCTCGCCACCCGCATTGTCGCCCTCTCCACGCGAGCCGATCGCCAAACCGTAATCGAAACGCTGCGCTCCGGCGCCAGCGGCTTCGTGCTCAAAAACTCCTCCCACCGGCACCTGGAAGAAGCCTGCCGGCAGGTGCTGCTGGGCGGCCTTTATCTGTCGCCGACCATTGACCTGCAGCGTGCCATCCGGCCTGCCGAGTCTGCCGAGGAGCATCCCTTGCACCTGCTCAGCGCCCGCGAACACCAGGTCTTCAGCCTGTTGGTGGAGGGCGTACGGGCCAAGGAGATCGCCGCGCGTCTGGCGCTGAGCCCGAAAACCGTGGACACCTATCGCGCCAGCCTGATGCGGAAGCTGGATATACACGACGTTGCCGGACTGGTGAAATTCGCCATCCAGCACAAACTCATCACCATGCAAGTCTGAGGGCCCCAACCCCGGTCCCGCCACAGTTCGATTACTCTTGGGAGATGCGCCACGCCATCTCTGTGCTTGCCTGTTGCCTGCTGCCTGTTTGCCTTCCTGCCGAAACTCACACCATCCAGGCCGACAAATTCTATAACTCCTTTGACCATCGTCACCCCGTGCTGGCTCGTATCAAAGCCGGTGACACGGTGAATACCAAGACGCAGGATGCCGGCGGCTATGGCCAGAATGGTCAACGCGGCGGCGAACGCGGCAATCCGCTCACGGGCCCGTTCTTTGTCGAAGGAGCGGCGCCGGGCGACGCGCTGGTCATCCGCTTCAGCCGCATTCGCATGAACCGCAATTACGGTTTCACCCGCTACCGCATGGGCACCTACGCCGTCACTCCGGAAAGCATGGAGGGCATCTATCCCGGCTCCTACAAAAAGGGCCTCGTCGATCCAAACCGCGACGACATTGTGCGCTGGGATATCGACCTGAACCGCAAGACCGTGCGTTTGAATGAGCCGAAGAGCCGAGTGCACCCGCTGGAGTTTCCCGCCGACCCGATGCTCGGCTGCGTCGGCGTTGCTGCACCCGGCGTCTTCGCTCCCACTTCCGGCATCAGCGGGAACTACGGCGGCAACATGGACTACAACCGCATCACCGAAGGTTCCGCGGTGATGCTGCCCGTATTTCACCCGGGCGGCCTTATCTTCATTGGGGACGGACATGCATTGCAGGGTGACGGCGAAACCCTGGGCACGGGCGTGGAAACATCCATGGACGTGACGTTTACGGTGGAAGTGAAGAAGGGCGTCCGGCTCCCGGGCCCGCGCCTGGAGACCGCAGACGCCATTGTTGCAATCGCCAGCCAGCCGGAGTTCGCCAGTTCGCTGGACCGCGCCTTCCGTATGGCGACCTCCGACATGGTGGACTGGCTGGTAGCCGATTACAAGATGGAAGCCTGGGCGGCCCACATGCTCATCGGCACCCAGGCCCGCTATGACGTGATCACTGCGGCCGGTTCCATGGGCCTACGCCTTCCCAAGAGCGTGCTTCCGAAACGCTAGCCCTGGCGCAGCGACACCAGGAACTCATCCAGGGCCTGTTGCAGCGCCGCGGCCTGTTTCGACATTTCAGCTGCGGGCGTGAGGAGGGCCGCGGCGTTCTCGCTGGTAATTCGCGCAGCCTGGCTTACGCCGCCAATTCGATCCACCACGGATGCGGTGGAGGAGGCCGCCTCCTGGACATTTGCGTTGATATCTCCGGTGGCCTCCCGCTGTACGTTCACCGAATAGGAGATACGGCCGGCAATCTCATCAATGCTGTGGATCTGGGTTCCGATTCCCGCCATGGATTTCGTGGTAAGCCCCGCGGCATGCTGGATGGCCTTCACCTCCGTTTCGATCTCTTCGGTGGCCGCAGCTGTCTGCTGGGCCAAGTGCTTGACTTCGCTGGCGACCACGGCGAAGCCTCGTCCGGCCTCTCCGCTGCGGGCCGCCTCAATGGTGGCGTTCAGGGCGAGCAGATTGGTTTGCCGGGCGATTTGGGAAATGATGCGCAGCACGTTGCCAATCTTCACCGAAGCGTCATTTAACTGCTGGATGACGCCGCTGACGGACTCGGCCGCCGTGACAGCCTGTTTTACCACCTGAGCCGATTGCTGCGCCTGACGTTCGACATCGCCGAGCGACACTCGCAACTGGTTTGTACTGGCGGCAACCTCCTGTACGCTGCGCGAGGCGGCTGCTGTCGCGGTGGTTACGTCGGTACTGTCGCGGGTGGTCTTCTCGGCCGCCTGCACCAGGACCTGCGCCGTCTGCCGGATGCCATCGGCGCGTTCGTGCAGACTGCTGGAGATCCCCCGTACCGTGGTTTCCAGTTGCTCGGCTGTCTTCAGCCGCCGCTCCTCGGCGTCCTTCAGAGCCTGGGACTGCCGGGCGATTTGGGAACTGGCGTTGTTGATCCGTTCGGCGCCGGCACGAAAGGAGCCGAGCATGCCCCGCAGGACAAAGCGCCGGTGAAAACGGCCGCGGCTGGCTGCGTCCAGCGACACGCGCGCTTCGCGGACAAAGGCATCGGTCTGGTCCAGCATGTGGTTGATGCTGTTGACGGCGCGGCGTAAGGCTTCGTGATCCGGCGCTTTGATCAGCCGGACTTCCAAGTCACCCTCGGCAATGGAAGCGCAAGCGGCTGCGATTTTGGCAATCCACTCCCGATAAAGGGCGAGTTCCTGCTCCTGCGAGAGACTGGCTTGCTCTGCTACGGCCTGCATGCGGCTTCCTCCTTTTCGAGCGAGAACACGAACTGTTCATAATCGACGTCCAACTGCTGCAATTGTGTGGTGAGCAGGTTCAGCGCGGCGGCCATTCCTGCTTGTGGATCCGGATGGCGTCTTTCTTCGGCTTGCATTGCGGCATAGATAGGCTGGATCACTGCCACCGCGCCCTTGGCCGGCACGCGCCGGTTGGAGTGGTAGCCGACAATGCTTCCATCCTTGTCAAAAGTCGGCGTGACATGGGCAAACACCCAGTAATGGTCCCCGTTGCGGGCCTGGTTTACCACGTAAGCAAAAATCTCCTGCCCGGCGGCAATCGTTTGCCACAAATACTTGAAAACAGACTGCGGCATCTCCGGATGACGGATCAAATTGTGCGGTTGCCCCAGCAGTTCCGACTCGCGGTAGCCGGACACACGTTGAAACACGTCGTTGGCGTAGGTGATGATTCCACGCCGATCTGTCTTGCTGACAATGATTTCATCCTCGCCGAAGAAGCATTCAACCCCTGTCGGCCGGACTTGTAAGTGGCGCATATGTCTCCACAAAAACCGGGTATCGGCCTGCGTGGCCTTCCCCCCTTCCACTTCGGATCAAAACGCGGCTTCTTTAGGCGAAGTTCGCACCGGGGACTGGCCGCCGAACTCGCCGCACCACGCCGGCAATCCCGTGTGCTAGCGTGAGTGCAAGCCCGGACAACGCGGTCCGGCTATTTGTCCAATGAATCAGAACCTCGATACCTTGAAGCGCGAGATCCCGGAGCATCTGCATGGGAAAGGACTGGCCGTCTTCCGCGGCTTCGTCAACGAACTGCATGAGCAGAAACTGGTGTTCTGGGATGTGGAGCGCGAGGGCGATTACCGCCTGTTTGTCCAATGCGCCCTCGATGCCGGCGTGAAGCTGGTTATTTTCAACCACCGCGATTTTGAAAGGCCCATGGTGGAAGAAGCCCTGGAGCGGCTGGAAGAATGCGATATGCCGCGCGAGGAGCAGCGCGCCATCGAACGGAGGCTGAAGGAACTGCGTGCCTTTGACGGCTTCACCTGCGCGGTGGAGCTGGTGTTTGAACGGGAGAACCGCTTCTACGTCTTCGACCTTCGCACCGAGTGGTACGAAGAACTGCTGGATCTGCTGGACACCATCGACGGTGCCGCGCCCATCGACGACCTGGGCGAAGAGGAAGAAGACGACGAGTCCATGGGCGGCTACTTCTCGCGCAATTGATACCGAAACCGCAACGCAAGGCGGCACGCTGGATCGTGCCCGAAATCGACGATGAGAAAGTAGCGGAGTTGGCCGCGGCCCTGCGTATCCAGGCGCCCGCGGCCCGCGTCCTGCTGGCGCGCGAGTTCACTGACCCGGAATCGGCACGGCGCTTCCTGCGGCCGAACATCGACGACCTGCGCGATCCGTACGAACTGGCCGACATGCGCCCGGCCGCCGAACGCCTGAAGCGGGCCATCGACCGCAAGGAAACCGTGCTGCTGTACGGCGATTACGACGTCGACGGTACCTGTTCGGTGGTCATCCTGACCAAGGCCATCGAACTGGCCGGCGGCAAGGCGCGCTTCCACGTGCCGCACCGGCTGCGAGAGGGCTACGGAATGCGCACCGACGTCATCGATCAGGCCAAGGCCGATGGCATCACGCTGGTGGTTAGTGTCGACACGGGCATTCGCGCCGGCGCCGTGGTGAAGCATGCGCGGGAGTTGGGCATTGATGTCATTGTCACCGACCATCACTTGCCCGAAGAGGAATTGCCGCCCGCGCTGGCTGTGCTGAACCCCAACCGGCCGGATTGCCCCTATCCGGAGAAGAACCTCTGTGGGGCGGGCGTAGCGTTCAAGCTGGTGCAGGCGCTGCTGGGCTCGCTGGGCTGGCCTCGGGACCGGGTGCGGCGGCTGGAAGAGAGCTTCCTGAAGATTGTCGCGCTGGCGACGGTGGCCGATGTCGTGCCGCTGCAGGGCGAAAACCGCATCATCGTCAAGCACGGGCTGGCGGGCTTTCGCAGCCTGAAGAACATCGGCCTGCGGTCGCTGCTGCAGGTGGCAGGTTTCAATGATGGCGACACTCCGTCGGCCGGGCAGGTGGCCTTCCGCATCGCTCCACGCATCAATGCCGCCGGGCGTATGGCGCATGCCGAAGATGTGATCCATCTGTTCCTCACCAGCGATGAGGTGCAGGCCAAACAGATCGCCGAGAAGCTGCACGGGTTGAATGCCGAACGCCAGCAGACTGAGGCCGAGATCGTGCAGGCGGTGCTGGAGGAATGCGAACGCCAGCCGGTGACCGATGACCAGGCCGGGCTGGTGTTCTGCGGGCAGAACTGGCATCGCGGCGTGCTGGGCATTGTCGCAAGCCGCCTGGTGGAGCGCTTCTGCCGCCCCGTGCTGGTGCTGAGCGAAGAGGATGGCGTCGCACAGGGCTCCGGACGCAGCATCGCGCCGTTTCATCTGCTGGATGCCCTCGAAAGCATGAAGGGGCTGTTCACGCGCTTTGGCGGCCATCGCATGGCGGCCGGCGTGACTTTGGAAGGAACGAACGTGGCCGAGTTCCGCGAACGCTTCAACCGCTATGCCTTCGACCATCTGACACCGGAAGACTTCCGTCCGCACGTGCTGGTGGATGCCGCGATCCGCTTTCGCGAAGTGAACGACTCCAGCGTCAATGAGATCTTCGCGCTGGCGCCGTTCGGAGCCGGCAACCCCTCGCCGCTGTTCCTGGTGCGCGATGCCGAAATCTGTTCGCCTCCGTCGGTGTTCAAGGAAAAGCACGTGCGGCTGGCGCTGCGCCACGAAGGCCGCGTGCTGACCGTGAAGGCCTGGAACTTCGCCGAACGTCTGGACGAACTACAGCAGGGCGCCCGGGTGGACGTAGTGATTTCGATTGAAGACGATGCTTATTCCGCCTCGCGCGGGTACTCGCCCTGGGCCGTGCAGTTGAAGGATGTTCGTCCGGCGGGCTTCTCGTGTTAGAGTAGGCGAAGAATAAGCGAATCGTGCAAGACACCCAAGCTCAACTGGAACTCCTGCGCCGACGCATCGCCCGCATCGACCGCAAGTACGCCAACGGCCCTCCCCCGCGCCCGCAGACGGCCGCCCCCGCCGTGTCCGAAGAGGAGCGCGCGCATGTCGAAGAGTGGCTGAGCGGCGGTGTCGTGGAATCCCCCAGCGGCGTCCATTACCAGACCACGCGCTTCTGGGAACGCTACCGGCGCCATGGGGCAATGGATGTGTCCATGTTGGATGAACTGCCCGAAGATCTGTTCGGCGCGGTGTCCGAAGGGCTGATTCCGCCGTCTTCGCCCCGGCGCTGGGCGTTCGTCGATACCGAAACCACGGGTCTGGCGGGTGGTACGGGCACGACCGCATTTCTCATCGGGCTGGGTTGGATCACGGCCGAGGGTTTTCGGTTGAAGCAGTACTTCCTGCGCGAGCCCGGTGAGGAGAGGAGCGCGTTGGAGTCGCTGGCGGCGGACCTGGAGCCGTTCGATGTCCTGGTCACCTATAACGGCAAGACCTTCGACCAGCCGCTGCTCGAAACGCGGTACCGCCTGGCGCGGCTTAAGCCGCCGTTTGCCCGTATGACGCATATGGATTTGCTGCATGGGTCTCGGCGGTTGTGGAAGCTGCGTTTCGACAGCTGCCGGCTGGTGGAGTTGGAAGGGCAGATCCTGGGCGTGGAGCGCGAAGGCGATGTGCCCGGGGAGTTGATTCCCTACCTCTACTTCGAGTACCTGCGCAAGAAGGAAATCGCGCGGCTGGTCCCGGTGTTCCATCACAACGCGATCGACATTCTCACGCTGGCCTGTCTGGCGGCGATTGTGCCATTTGCCTTTCGCGATCCGTCGGAGGCGCGGTTGGCGCATGGCGCCGAGATGATCGGGGTCGCGCGATGGATGCGTAAGGCCGAACGTTTCGAAGAGGCGCTGACGTGGATGAAGCTGGGGATCGAGAGGCGCATCTCCGATGATCTGCTGTATCGGACGCTGTGGGACATTGCGCAGTTGGAACGCAAGTGCGGGCGGGAGGAGGCGGCGCTGGCGCGGTACCGCGAACTGGGCGACGTGCCAAACGCGCATCGCGTGGATGCGCTGGAGGAACTCGCCAAACACTACGAGCATAAGGCGCGCGATTATGCTCAGGCGATGGACTGCGTGCGCACGGCGCTGGCGGTTTGCGAAACCCCGGAGATGCTGCATCGCGCCCAGCGGTTGGAGAAGAAGCTGTCCAAGCGCGCCGCGGCTATGCCCAGCCTACTACTTGACTAGCAGATGCGGTTTGGCCGTCGTCTGACAGCAACAGCACCCACGACCCTCCGGAGGGCTTCGGGGTACCTCATCTTGTCTTTCTCTGCGCCCTCTGAGGCTCTGCGCGCGACTTTCCGGAAAGGTCTGCCGCGCGTCTTCAACGCACCCAGCTTATTGGTTGACGAGCAGCGGATTCCGGATCCGCCGTTCCCAATAGAAGAACTCATCGAGAGGCTTGGCCTTCGGAGCGCGGAACAGCACATAGGCGGTTTCCTCTTCGAACTGCTCGCCCGGCTGCAGCGGCGTCACTGTCTGGTTGATGATCCGCCGATCCCAATACTTACCGTTATCCGCGCCATCGTTGATGGACAACTCCGCCTTCACCTCGCGCGATGCCTTGTAGCGCAGCACCACGGCGCCGAATCCGTATTCCTTTTCGAGATTCACGAACGCGACCCACGGCACGTCGGCGGGCAGCGGGCTCTTCGCCAGTACCGGCTTGCGGGCTTCGAAATCCATCACCACCGGTTTGCCTTTGGCATCCGGCCACGCGGCGTGCGTGAAGAAGGCATCCATGGTCATTTCCTGGTTGCGCAGCCAGTACATCTCGATGGGCTTGACGACGGTCATGCGCGAGCGGAACAGAAAGTAGGGCACGTGCGCGAAGAAGCGGTATTCGGCGAAGAGATCGATCTCCGGGTAGTCGGCGTGGTGGCCTTCGCGCGTCAGCCGCAGGAAGCCTTCGGTAGCGCTGTGTCTGTGCTTCTGCACCGGCGTCCACATGGCGAAGCTGCGGTAGCCCTTCTCGCCCGCGCGTTGGAAGCTCGGCGCCCAATGCATGCGGTTTTGCGTACGTAGCAGGGTTACATCGAAAGCCTTGTAGCGCAGCGCCCGCAGGACGCCGCTGTCTTCTTCCTTGCCGTTGTAGACGCGCCGCGTCAAGTCAACGGAGAAGACGTCGTTCTCCACCGTGACGCCCGGGCCGTCGCCGGCACGCTGCACACGCAACGCCTCGGCAGGCACGCTCTGCGACACCGGCAACTTCACGGTCTTCTTCGCGCCAATCGTGACAAACCAGCAGCGCTCATTCCAACAGGCGGGCTCGTTGCGGCGCGCCAGCCCGGCGGTTTCCGTAACAGTGACGGTCTGCTGCGCGGCGGCCGCCATCGCCAACAGGGCAACAATCTGGATCACGCGGTTAAGGCCTCCTGTCGGATCCGCAGGGCAAGGTGAGGCTGAATCATCGCGGCCGTCGCGACTTGGACGTTCGCGGCGCCGGCGGCCAGTCGCGCGCGCACGTCCGCCGCCGTGCACACCCCGCCCACACTGATCAGTTCCAATCCCGCATCGCGCGTGATCGCCGCCAGCAGCTTCGTCTCGGCCAGGCAGCGTTCGGTGATAATCGCCCCGCCTATGCCGCGCCGGAGATCGTCGAATAGCGGCTCGCCGGCCACCGCGCGCACCTTCGCCGTGATGGAGTTCGTTGCGGCGATGGCGTTGACGAACGGCTTCACGGCATCCACCATGGCCCGCATGCGTTCGCCGTTCGGGAACAGGCCTACCTTCAGGCTGATGGGTAACTCCGGCACGGCATCCCGCACGGCCGCCGCGATAACGCCGGACGCCGCCGGATCCAGAAAGATGTCGGCCTCGGCCGTACAGACATTGGGGCAGGAAAAGTTCGGCTCTACGATCTGTGCGCCGGCATCTGCGGCCCAGCGGGCGCAGCGGGCGAAGTCGGCCGCCACGTCCTGGACGGTCCATCCAGGCTGTGGGCTGGCCACGACGCTCACCACCAGCACCTGCCCTTGGCGCAAGGCCCGCCTTGCCACGCCAATGTCTTCGCGCCAGACTTCCGGGTCCTTCGATGGCATGCCGAAGCTGATGGCCCAGGAATCGTACGCGCCCTGCGTCTCCCTGACGCTGCCGCCTTCGTCTTCAAGCGGCGCACCGCCGACTGGGAGCAGGTTCGGCGGCTCATACGAAGCGCGATATGCCGACCGCACCGTCTTATAGGTAAGCGTGTCGAAGCCCAGTGCGGCGTAGTAAGCGATCCATCGGCTGTTCAGCAGGGGCCCCGCCGGCACGCCCAACGGTGAGTTCAGCGGGAGCCCACAGAGGCTCCAACGGCCCGCGCAGGGTGCCACCTCGACCTCGGGCGGCTGTGACGGAGCGTGGTCGTAGTTCCAGTCGTAGCTTTGCGCGATGTCGTAGCGAGGCAGCACGTGGGCCTACTCCGTCTTGGGAAGGGACTTGCGGTAGTTCTCCACTACCTTATGCACATACAACTGCGTCTCGCGATACGGCGGCACGCCGTTGTACTTCTGCACGGCGCCCGGGCCCGCGTTGTAGGCCGCCAGCGCGCGCTTCACCTGATCTGGGTAGTCCTGGTATTGGATCAGCAACTGGCGCAGGTAGCGGGTGCCGGCCTCGACGTTCTGTTCGGCATCGTAGGGGTTGACGTTGAGCGAGGCGGCCGTGGCCGGCATCAGTTGCATCATGCCGATGGCGCCCTTGGGCGAGATGGCGTCCTGGCGATAAGCGGACTCGGCCTTCACGACGGCGTGCACTAAGGCCGCGGGGAGGCCGTGCTGTTCGGCCACGCGGTCGACAAGTTCGTGCGGGGTGGTGGGC